>JAHDXY010000030.1 GCA_023384005.1 Burkholderiaceae bacterium
TGGGCGATGCCCGACCTGATGGCCGCGATGCTCGAGCAGAAGATCGGTCATCCGAAAGCCGGGGCGAACTGCGCCTGGGTGCCCAGTCCGACGGCGGCGACGCTGCACGCCACGCACTACCACCGGGTGGACGTGTTCGAGGTCCAGGCCGGGCTCGCGGCGGGCGGCGCGCGCGGCAAGCTCGCGGACATCCTGACGATTCCGGTGGCGGCGTCGCCACACTGGAGCGACGCGCAGATCACCGCCGAACTGGAGAACAATGCACAGGGGATCCTCGGCTACGTCGTGCGCTGGGTCGACCAGGGCGTGGGCTGTTCGAAGGTGCCCGACATCGACAACGTGGGGCTGATGGAAGACCGCGCGACCTGTCGCATCTCTTCGCAGCACATCGCCAACTGGCTGCACCATGGCGTGGCGAGCCGCGAACGCGTGATGGAAGTGATGAAGCGGATGGCCGCTGTCGTCGACCGGCAAAACGCTTCGGATCCGGCCTACCAGCCGATGGCGCCGCGCTTCGACGGCATCGCGTTCAGGGCGGCGTGCGACCTCGTCTTCGAGGGGCTCGTCCAGCCGTCGGGCTACACCGAACCGGTGTTGCATGCCCGGCGGCTCGAACTGAAGGCGCGCTCAGGCTAGCGCCGGCGCGCGATGCGCGAGCGCGAAGCGCAGGGCGAGATGGACCGGCGCATCGACGAGGTGCGCCGCTGGGTCGGCGCCGCGCGCCGGATCGTCGCGCTCACCGGCGCGGGGATCTCCACCGAGTCGGGCATCGCCGACTTTCGCGGGCCGCAGGGGGTGTGGACGCGCGATCCAGCGGCCGAGAAGCAGGCGACGATCCAGAACTACCTGGCCGATCCCGAAGTGCGCATCGCGTCCTGGCGCGCGCGGCTCGATCACGGCGCCTGGGGCGCGCGCCCCAACGCCGGCCACGCGGCGCTCGCCGAACTCGAGCGCGACGGGCGCCTGCACGCGCTAATCACCCAGAACGTCGACGAGCTGCACCAGATCGCGGGCAACTCGGCTGCGTGCGTGATCGAGGTGCACGGCACGATCCGCAAGGCGATGTGCTGGGGCTGCGGCGCGCGCACGCCGATGTCGCAGGTGCTCGAGCGGGTGCGCGCCGGCGAGTCCGATCCCGCGTGTCGCGACTGCGGCGGCATCCTCAAGAGCGACACGATCTCGTTCGGACAGGCGCTGGTGCCCGAGGTGATCGAGCGCGCGCTGCGCGTCGCGGGCGAGGCCGACCTGCTGCTCGCGATCGGGACGACGCTGCAGGTCTACCCGGTGGCCGGCGCGGTGCCGATCGCCGCGCGCGCCGGCGCGAAGATCGTCATCGTGAACGCCGAACCGACCGCGATGGACGAACACGCCCACGCGGTGTTGCGCGGGCGCATCGGCGAGATCCTCCCCGCGCTGCTGGCTGGCTGAGCCGCTCCTCTCAGGGGCGGTCGGGGTCGGCCACCTGCACGATCATTTCCACCTCGACCGCGATCCCGTTGGGCAGCGCTCCCATTCCGACCGCGGAACGCGCGCCGCGCCCGCGCTCGGCGCCGAACACTTCCACCATCAGGTCCGAGAAGCCGTTGATCACCTTCGGCTGTTCGCCGAAATCGGGCGCGCAGTTGACCATCCCGAGGACCTTCACGACGCGCTCGACACGGTCGAGCGATCCCAGAGTGGCGCGCAGGTTCGCCAGCATGTTCAGCCCCACCAGCCGCGCCGCGTCGTAGCCCTGCTCGACGCTCATCGCGGCACCGAGCTTGCCGACGGTCATCGATCCGTCGTCGTGGCGCGGCCCGCAGCCGGACATGAACAGCAGGTTGCCCGCCTGCACCGCGGGCACGTAGTTGGCCAGCGGCTTGGGCGCCGCCGGGAGTTCGATACCCAGTTCCTTCAGTCTGCTCTCTGCGCTCATCGTTCACCTCCGTTTGCGCCACTCTAGCAAGAACGGATTGTGCGCTGCACCAATAGAGTGCACCCCCTAATAAAGCTCCTTTTCGGCGAAATCGGTTTGACAACTGACGCGCCGCACGAAATAGTACGAACGTTCGTATACCCAGTACGAGCGTTCCTGAACCCGATTCCAGCGTCCGTAGACGAGGAGGGCCGATGCGAAAAGGTGAGCTGACTCGCGCGGCGATCGTCGACGCGGCGCTCGAGTTGTCGGCGCGTCAGGGCCTCGAAGGGCTGACGATCGGCGCACTGGCCGAGCGGATGCAGATGTCCAAGAGCGGAGTGTTCGCGCGTTTCGGCTCGCGCGAGGACTTGCAGATCGCGGTGCTCAAGGCCTACGAGCAGCTCTTCGTCGCCGACGTCCTGGTGCCCAGCCTGAAGGAACGCCGGGGACTCGCGCGGCTCGACGCGATCTTCGGGCGCTGGATCGATCGCACGGCGATCGAGGCCGCGAGCGGTTGCATCTGGATCTCCGGAGCGACCGACTACGACGACCGCCCCGGTGCGGTGCGCGAGGAGCTCGTGTCGATGGTGCGGTCCTGGCAACGCGAACTGATGCGCGCGATCGCGCAATCGGTCGAGACCGGCGAGTTGCGCGACGGCACCGAACCGGCCGAGCTGGTGTTCTCGCTCTACGGAATCATCCTCGTGCTGCACCACGACGCGCGCCTGCTCGAGAGTCCCGACGCGGTCGATCGCGCGCGTCGAGGCTACGAGCGCGTCATCCAGTCCTGTCTGCCGGGCGGCGCGAAGACCCGCCCCGGCACCACCCAACTCTGAAACGACCAAGGGAATCCGACATGGGCCATTACACACCTCCGATCCGGGACATGCAGTTCGTGCTGCACGAGCTTCTCGAGGTCGAGAAGCACTATGCGCCGATGCCGGCGCACAGCGAGGTCTCGCGCGAGCTGATCGACCAGGTACTCGAGGAAGGCGGCAAGTTCTGCTCGCAAGTCCTGTTTCCGCTCAACCGCAGCGCCGACGAGGAGGGCTGCACCTTGTCGGGCGACGGGGTGGTGACCACGCCGAAGGGCTTTCGCGAGGCGTGGAAGCAGTTCGTCGCCGGGCAGTGGCCGTCGTTGTCGTGCGACCCGGCCTTCGGCGGGCAGGGGCTGCCGCACACGGTGCAGACCGCGTTTCAGGAAATGATGAACGCGTCCTGCCAGGCGTTCACGATGTACCCGGGACTGACCCACGGCGCCTACCAGTGCCTGGTGCGTCACGGCAGCCCCGAACAGCAGCGCCTGTACCTGCCCAGACTGGTCTCGGGCGAGTGGACCGGAACGATGTGCCTGACCGAGGCGCACTGCGGCACCGACCTCGGCCTGCTGCGCTCGCGTGCGGTGGCGCAAGCCGACGGCAGCTACAGCATCAGCGGTTCGAAGATCTTCATCTCCTCGGGCGAACACGACCTGTCGGAGAACATCGTTCACCTGGTGCTCGCGCGCCTGCCCGACGCGCCGCCAGGGTCCAGGGGAATCTCGCTGTTCATCGTTCCCAAGTTCCTGCCCGACGGCGAGGGCAAGCCCGGGGCTCGCAACGCGGTCAAGGCCTCGCGTATCGAGGAGAAGATGGGGATCCACGCCAATTCCACCTGCCAGATGGAGTTCGACGGCGCCACCGGATGGATGGTCGGCGAAGCCAATCGCGGCCTGGTGGCGATGTTCGTGATGATGAACGGCGCGCGGCTCGGGGTGGGCCTGCAGTCGCTCGGGCTGATGGACGCGGCCTACCAGCAGTCGGCAGCCTACGCCAGGGACCGCACGCAGGGGCGCGCGCTCACCGGCGCGAAGGCGCCGGACAAGCCCGCCGACCCGATCATCGTGCACCCCGACGTGCGCCGGATGCTGCTCACGCAGCGCGCGTGGACCGAGGGCTGCCGCGCGCTCGCGTACTGGATCGCATTCATGATCGATCGCTACGAGCACGACCCGGACGAGGAGGTGCGCAAGGAGTGCACCGACCTGGTCGCGCTGCTCACTCCGATCGTCAAGGCCTTCACTACCGACAACGGCTTCCAGTCCACCGTGCTTGCGCAGCAGGTCTTCGGCGGGCACGGTTACATCCGCGAGTCGGGCATGGAGCAGTATGTGCGCGACGCGCGCATCAACATGATCTACGAGGGCACCAACACGATCCAGTCGCTCGACCTGCTCGGGCGCAAGGTGCTGGGCGACAACGGCGCGAAGTTGCGCAAGCTCGGCGCGCTGATCGCGGCGCTGGTCGAGGAGGAGGGCACGAACGAGGCGATGGCCGAATTCATCAACCCGCTGGCTGATCTCGCCGGCAGGATCGAGAAGCTCACGACCGAAATCGGAATGAAGGCGCTGCAGAACCCGGACGAGGCGGGCGCGGCCGCGGTCGACTACCTCAGGGTGATCGGCCACCTGGTGCTGTCCTACCTGTGGGCGCGGATGGCGAAAGTCGCGCTCGCGAAGGCCGACGAACCGTTCTACGCTGCCAAGCTCACGGTCGCGCGCTTTTACTTCGCCAAGCTGCAACCCGAAACCTCGTCGCTGATGCGTACGGTACGCTCGGGCGCCGCCTCGCTGATGGAACTCGAGGCCGAACTGTTCTGAAGCCAGTTCGAAACATCAGGCTCGCCCACTCAAACCCAACAGACAGGGAGACCCAAGAATGAACACCAGGTTGCAGTCACGGATCGCGCTGAGCGCCTTCGCCGTTTCGTTCACGATTCTCGTCGCGCTCGGCGCCGGCACGGATCCGGCGCGCGCGCAGGGCGCGAACTCGCCGGTTGGGCTCTGGAAATCGGTCGACGACGAGACGAAGAAGCCGAAGTCGCTGATTCGCATCGTCGAGAGCGGCGGTGTGCTCAGCGGCAAGGTCGAGAAGATCCTGACCGACAAGACCGACGCGAAGTGCGACAAGTGCACCGACGATCGAAAGGACAAGCCGGTGCAGGGCATGACGATCATCACCGGCATGAAGAAGGAAGCCGAGGGCTGGGGAGGCGGCGACATCCTCGACCCGAACAACGGCAAGGTCTACCGCAGCCAGATGGCGCTGGTCGAGGGCGGCAAGAAGCTCGAGGTGCGCGGTTACGTTGGCATCCCGCTGTTCGGGCGCACGCAGACCTGGATCCGGGAGGAATGACCGTGTCCAATTTCAACGTGCGCCGCGCCGCGGTCCTGGGCGCAGGAGTGATGGGCGCGCAGATCGCCGCCCATCTCGTGAACGCGAAGGTCGACGTGATCCTGTTCGACCTTCCAGCCAAGGATGGGCCCAAGAGCGCGATCGCGATCAAGGCGATCGAGTCGCTGAAGAAGATGAACCCGGCGCCGCTGGGCCATGCCGATCTGGCCGCGTTCATCCGACCGGCGAACTACGACGACGACCTGGGCGAGTTGCGCACCTGCGAGCTGGTGATCGAGGCGATCGCCGAGCGCACCGACTGGAAGCACGCGCTCTACGCCAAGGTCGGCCCGCACCTGAAAGCCGACGCGATTCTCGCGACGAACACCTCGGGGCTGCCGATCACGAAACTCGCCGAAGGAGTGGACCCGGCGATCAAGGCGCGATTCTGTGGCGTGCACTTCTTCAATCCGCCGCGCTACATGCACCTGGTCGAGCTGATCGCCACGCACCAGACGCAGGCCGACGTGCTCGACCGGCTCGAGGCCTTCCTCACGAGCACGCTGGGCAAGGGCTGCGTGCGCGCGAAGGACACGCCGAACTTCATCGCGAACCGCATCGGCACCTACGGCATGTTCGCCACCGTCGCCGAGGCGGCGAAGTTCGGGCTGAACTACGACGTGGTCGACGACCTCACCGGCGAGAAGATGGGCCGCGCCAAGTCGGGCACCTTCCGCACCGTCGACATCGTCGGACTGGACGTCGTCGGGCATGTGATGAAGACGATGCAGGAGAGCCTGCCCGGGGACGCGTTCGCCGGGCTCTACGAAACACCCGAAGTGATCACGACGCTGATCGGCAAGGGAGCGCTGGGACAGAAGACCAAGGCCGGTTTCTACCGCAAGGACGACAAGGCGATCCTGCGTTTCGATCCGGCCAAGGGCGACTACGTGCCCGCGGGCGGCAAGGCCGACGAGATCGTCGCGAGAATCCTGAAGAAGAAGGACCCGGCCGAGCGGCTCAAGCTGCTGCGCGAGTCGGGCAATCCGCAGGCGCAGTTCGTCTGGGCGGTGTTGCGCGACGGTTTCCACTACGCTGCGTGCAAGCTAGAGGAGATCGCCGACAACGCGCGCGACGTCGACCTGGCGATGCGTTTCGGCTTTGCCGCCGCGCAGGGGCCATTCGAGGCCTGGCAGGCGGCGGGCTGGAAGCAGGTGGCCGACTGGATCAAGTCGGACATCGACGAAGGCAAGGCGCCGGTCAACGTGGCGCTTCCCGGATGGGTCTTCGACGGCCCGGTCGCCGAGCGCGGCGGCGTGCACCAGCAAGAAGGCTCCTGGTCGCCGGTGCGGCGCGAATTCGTCGCCCGTTCGAAGCAGCCGGTCTACAACCGCCAGCTCTTCCCGGTCTCGCTCGCGGGCGAGAACGCGGCCACCGGACACACCGCCGGCAACACGCTGTTCGAGGACGACTCGATTCGCCTTTTCACGCTGCACGGACGGGGCGTCGACGACGTCGTCGTCGCCTCGATCCGCACCAAGGCGCACGCGATCGGGCCGGGCGTGATCTCGGGGCTGCTGCGCGCGGTGGAGATCGCCGAGCGCGAGTACCAGGGGCTGGTGATCTGGTCGCCCGACGATCCGTTTTCCTACGGCGCGGACCTGCAGGCGATGCTCCCCGTGTTCATGTCGGGCGGCGCCGGTGCAATCGGCGAAGCCGAGAAGCAGCTGCAGGACGCGATGCTCAGGCTGCGCTACGCGCAGGTGCCGACGGTGGCCGCGGTCGCGCACATGGCGCTTGGCGGGGGCTGCGAGCTGGCGCTGCACTGCGCGCGTCGCGTCGCGCATCTCGAGAGCTACATCGGCCTGGTCGAAGTCGGGGTCGGCCTGATTCCGGGAGGCGGCGGCCTCGCCTACGGCGCGCGTCGCGCCGCGGAGCTCTCGGGCGCTGCTCCGGACGCGCAGCTTCTCGACTTCCTCAAGCGTTTCATGATGGCGGCGGCTACCGCGCAGGTATCGCGTTCGGCGATCGAGGCGCAGGCGATCGGCTATCTGCTCGAGTCCGACCAGGTCGTGTTTAACCGCAACGAGCTGCTGTACGCGGCGATCCGGGAAGCGAAGGCGATGAGCGACGCGGGCTATCGCGCGCCGCGGCGCGCACCGTTCAGGGCGGCGGGGCGCAGCGGCATCGCGACGATCAGCGCGCAGCTGGCGAACATGCGCGACGGCGGCCTGATCAGCGCGCACGACTTCCATCTGGGCAGAACGATCGCCGAGGTGATGTGCGGCGGCGACGTCGAACCCGGCTCGCTGGTGAACGAGGAGTGGCTGATGGCGCTCGAACGCAAGGCCTTCACCAGCCTGCTCACGCATCCCAAGACCCAGGAACGGATCATGGGGATGATGCAGACCGGCAAGCCGGTGCGCAACTAGCGCCGGGCAAGGGAGAACGAACAATGAGCAAACAGATCCAGGACGCGTACATCGTCGCGGCCAGCCGCACGCCGATCGGCAAGGCGCCCAGGGGCGTGCTGCGCCACGTCCGCCCCGACGACCTTCTCGTGCACGCGATCCGCGCCGCGCTGGCGCAGGTGCCGGGGCTGGACCGGGCGGTGATCGAGGACGCGATCGTCGGGTGCGCGATTCCCGAGGGCGAACAGGGCCTGAACGTTGCGCGCATCGCCGTGCTGCTCGCCGGGTTGCCCAACACGGTGGGCGGCGTCACGGTCAACCGTTTCTGCGCCTCGGGTCTGACGGCGCTGGCGATGGCCGCCGACCGGGTGCGCGTGGGCGAGGCCGAGGCGATCATCGCCGCCGGCACCGAATCGATGAGCATGGTTCCGATGATGGGCAACACGCCGTCGATCAACGCACGCGTGTTCGAGGGCGACGAGAACATCGGCATTGCCTACGGCATGGGGCTCACCGCGGAGAACGTCGCGAAGCAGTGGAAGGTGGGCCGCGAGGCGCAGGACGCCTTCGCGCTCGCCTCGCACCAGAAGGCGATCGCCGCGCAGGACTCGGGCGAGTTCGGCGACGAGATCTCGCCGATCGAGGTGATCGAGCGCGTGCCCAACCTGGGCAGCGGCGAGATCGACGTGCGCACGCGCACCGTCACCCTCGACGAAGGCCCGCGCGCGGACTCCAGCGCACAGGCGCTCGCCAGGCTGCGCCCGGCGTTCGCCGCGCCCAGGGATCCGGCCGGCAAGGCCACCGGAATGGGCAGCGTCACGGCGGGCAACAGCTCGCAGACTTCGGACGGCGCCGGCGCGCTGCTCGTGGTCTCGGAGCGCGTGCTCAAGCAGTTCGACCTCGAGCCGCTGGCGCGTTTCGTGTCGTTTTCGGTGCGCGGCGTGCCGCCCGAGATCATGGGTATCGGGCCAAAGGAGGCGATCCCCGCGGCACTGAAGGTCGCCGGGCTGAATCAGGACCAGATCGACTGGATCGAGCTGAACGAGGCCTTCGCTGCGCAGGCGCTGGCCGTGATCGGCGACCTCGGGCTGGACGCGTCGAAGGTCAACCCGATGGGCGGCGCGATCGCGCTCGGACACCCGCTCGGCGCCACCGGCGCGATCCGCGCGGCCACCGTGGTGCACGGCCTGCGTCGTCGCAAGCTGAAGTACGGGATGGTGACGATGTGCGTGGGCACCGGCATGGGTGCCGCGGGGATTCTCGAGCGGGTCTGAGACTCGCGCGACGTGGCCGTCATGACCAGGGTGGAGGCGTTCGCGCCCGGACCGGCCGCGGCGCATGGCGAACGCGCCGTGAGCCGCGCTGGCGAACGCCTGGAAATCGCGACCGGCGACGGGAATCGCGTCGTCGCGCACCGGTTTCGCGCCGCCGCGCCGCGAGCCGCGGTCGTGATCGGCGCCGCGCTCGGAGTGCGCCAGGATTTCTACTTCGACTTCGCCGCCCATCTCGCCGCACGCGGACTCACGACGTTCACCTTCGACTACCGTGGCGTGGGTCACTCCGCGCCGCGCTCGCTGCGTCGCTACGCGGCCACGCTCACCGACTGGGCGCAACTCGACTACGAAGCGGTCCTGGCGCATGCCGTGGCCCAGGGCGCGCCTGGCGATGCGAACGACAGCCCGGCCAGCGTAGCGCCGCGCGCGACCGACGACGGCGCCGCGACCGGCGTGGCGCCTCGCGCGACCGACGACGGCGCCGCGACCGGCGCGGTCCCGCTCTTCGTCGTCGGACACAGCCTCGGCGCGCAACTGGCGGCGATCACGCCTCGGGCGGCGCAGATCGACGCGCTGGTCGCCGTTGCCGGTGGCGCGGGCTACTGGCGCGGGCTGAGCCTGGCGGCGCGCCCGTTCATGCTGGCGATGCTCAATGCGGTCGCGCCGCTGGCGATACCGATCGCGGGCTATTTCCCTGGCGCGCGCCTGCGAATGATCGCGGACCTTCCGGCGGGCGTGATGCGCCAGTGGCGGCGCTGGTGCCTCGATCCGGACTACCTGGTCGGCGTCGAACCGGGTGCGCGCGAGGCCTACGCACGCGTTCGATTTCCGATCCTGTCGCTGTCGTTCTCCGACGACCGGATGATGCCCGAGCGCAACATCGAGTCGCTGCACAGGCACTTCGGCACCACGCGACGCGAGGTGCGCCGGATCACGCCCGCCGAGGCCGGCGGGCCGGTCGGGCACTTCGGATACTTCCGGCGGCGCTACCACGCGACGCTGTGGCCGTTCGCGGTCGACTGGCTGCTCGCGCGCGTCGACGAGATCAGCAGGACACGAGGAGAGACGAGATGAGCATGAAGGTCAGCACCGAACAGGGCCTGATGTCGATCGCCTTCGATCGCCCGCAGAAGAAGAACGCGATTACCGCCGCGATGTACGCGACGATCGCCGATGCGCTCGAATCGGCCGGCGACGACGCGTCGGTGCGTTGCATCCTGATCCACGGCGACGACGAGGCCTTCACCGCCGGCAACGACGTGGCCGATTTCCTGCAGAACCCGCCCCAGGGCGCGGACAGCCCGGTCGTGCGTTTTCTGCGCGCGATCAGCACCTGCGCCAAGCCGGTCGTGGCGGCGGTCAACGGCGTGGCGATCGGTGTAGGCACGACGATGCTGCTGCACTGCGACCTCGTGTACTGCGGCGAATCGGCGAAGTTCTCCACTCCGTTCACCCGGCTCGCGCTTTGCCCCGAGGCGGCGTCGAGCCTGCTGCTGCCCGCGCTCGCCGGCTACCAGCGCGCGGCCGAGAAACTGCTGCTGGGAGAGTCTTTCGGCGCCGACGACGCTCGAGACATGGGGCTGGTCGTTCGCGTGCTCGCCGACGCCCAGACGCTGGCGTACGCGCGTGCGCAGGCGGCCAAGCTGGTCGCGCTGCCCGCGTCGTCGCTGCGCACGACCAAGCGCCTGATGAAGCAGGGCAGGGCCGACGCCGTGGCTGCGCAGATGGACGCAGAACTGGGGGAGTTCGCACGCATGCTCGTATCGCCCGAGGCGCGCGAGGTGTTCTCCGCGTTCCTCGCCAAGAGGACACCCGACTTCTCGCAGTTCGAATGACGGCGACCGCACAGCGGGTTCCGTCGCGTGGTGTGCGAGCCGTGTTGAAGAAGCGCTTCGGACTGCCCGCAATCGCCGCCCCGCTGCTGCTGGCGCAGGGCCTGTACGTGCGCCGGGTGACGCCGAAGCTGCCCGAACCGCCCGGCGCGCGCGCGGGCACCAAAGTGCTCGCCGACCTCGCGCAGGCTCCGCAACGACTGAGGCTGCTGATCGCGGGGGATTCATCCGCTGCCGGCGTCGGAGCCGATCATCAGGACGAGGCGCTCGCCGGAAGACTGGTCGACGCTCTCGCCGCCGCCGGCGTGGCGCGGCGACTGGACTGGCAGTTGATCGCGAAGTCCGGCGCCGATGTTCGCGCACTGCTGGAAATGCTCGATGCGAACGAACCGGAGCCGTTCGATGTCGCGGTGCTCGCGGTCGGCGTGAACGACGTGACCGGCCGGCGCAAGCCGCAAGACTGGCTGCTCGGCCTCGATCGCCTCGTCGCCTGTTTGCGTGCCACCGCGCCCGACGCGTTGCTCGTGTTCTCCGGGCTGCCGCCGATGCACCTGTTTCCCGCGCTGCCGCGGCCGCTGCGCGGATACCTCGGCGAGCGCGCACGCTCGTTCGACGCCGCGCTGCGACGATGGACCGCGGGTAGGCGCCAGACGCTGTACGTTCCGATTCCGGATCCTGGCGACCCGGAGCTGGTCGCGAGCGATGGCTTCCACCCCGGCCCCGGCGCGTACCGTGTCTGGGCGCGCGATCTGGCCGAGGCCATCGCCCGCCACCCACCCGGCTGACAAGCCGACTCGACCCAGGAAAACACCATGACCCTGAAGGACCGCACACTGTTCATCTCCGGCGCCTCGCGCGGAATAGGTCTCGAGATCGCCAGGCGCGCCGCGCGCGATGGCGCCAACATCGTGATCGCCGCCAAGAGCACCGAGCCGCACCCGAAATTGCCCGGAACGATCTTCACCGCAGCGGCCGAGGTCGAGGCGGCCGGAGGAAGGGCCTTGCCGCTCGCGGTCGACATCCGCGAAGAAGGCGCGGTCGCAACGGCCGTGGCGAAAGCGATCGATCACTTCGGTGGCATCGACATCCTGGTGAACAACGCCAGTGCGATCAGCCTGACCGACACGCCGAACACGCCGATGAAACGTTTCGACCTGATGTTCGGAGTGAACGTGCGCGGCACCTTCGTCTGCACCCAGGCGTGTCTTCCGGCGCTGGTGCAGTCGGCCAAGGCCGGGCGCAACCCGCAGGTGCTCACGCTTTCGCCGCCGCTGAACCTCGACCCGAAGTGGTTCGCCCCGCACGTGGCCTACACGATGGCCAAGTACGGGATGAGCCTGTGCGTGCTCGGCCACGCCGAGGAGTTCGGCAAGCACGGCATCGCGGTCAACGCGCTGTGGCCGAAGACCGTGATCGCGACCGCGGCGCTGCAGGCGATCGGCAACGTGCCGACCAACCTGTGCCGCACGCCGGCGATCCTCGCCGACGCCGCCTACGTCGTGCTGACCGCGAACGGCTCGGACCCGGCCAACACCGGCAACTTCCACATCGACGAGGAGGTGCTGCGTGCGGCCGGGATCGAGGATTTCGACCACTACGCGGTGGTCCCCGGCACGAAACACCTGCTGCCCGACCTGTTCCTCTGATCGCCCGGGTCAGGCCACGGCGAGCGGGTCGCGCGCGCCGCCCGACCAGTGCAGCGCGGCGCCGAGCGAATTGGCGTCGAGCGAGGCCGGACCGTGCAGGTTGCGTTGCAGCCGAACCGTGTCGCCCGGCGCGACCGCGATCCATTGGGCTTCGTCGTCGTCGAAGGGCTCCGACGCGACGATCGTTCCGCGCGCCGCGTCGCGCACGAACAGCGTGGGCGGATCGGCGTCGCTCGAGAGGCGAAACGCCCAGAGCGACTCGCCGTCCGACAGCGCGGCCGCGAAGCGCAGCGGTTCGCCAATACCGGAGCGCTCCATCGCCGCGACCGTCTCGTCGAATACCGCGCGAAGCGCGGCCTGCGGCTGCGCGCCGCGCGCCACCTGCGCCATCGCCAGCAGGAACATCAGCTCCGAGTCGGTCGAGCCCTTGCGCGCCGCGTACATCCGGTCCGGCAGGCGCGCCTCGAGCGCGCGGCGCAGCTTCGGGTAGCCGCCGATCTGGCCGTTGTGCATGAAGAGGTAGCGGCCGAAGCGAAAGGGGTGGCTGTTGTTGCGTGCGATCGCCGTTCCGGTCGCCGAGCGCACGTGCGCGAAGAACAGTCCCGAGCGCACCGTTTCGCACAGCGAATGCAGGTTGTCGTCGGACCACGCCGGCATCACCTCGCGATACGTCGCGGGCTCGTCGCGCTCGCCGTACCAGCCCACGCCGAAACCGTCGCCGTTGGTGACGGTGTGCGCGCGTTCGGCGTGCAGCGCCTGGCGCACGAGCGAGTGCGCCGGCGCGCAGACGATGTCCTGCAGGAAGATCGGATCCCCGATCCAGGCGACGAATCTGCACATGGCGTGTCCCGTGGGTGGAATGCGTGACCTACGGGTAATCGGCGGCAGGGGCCGACGCTTGAGCGCACCCGTCGCGATCGGCGATACTGGCCCGACACAAGGAGGTACGATGAACGAGTTCGTTATCTATGCGCAGCACGGGGCCGTGGTCACGCTCACGCTGAACGACCCCGATGCGCGCAATGCGCTGTCCACGCAGGCGCAGTGGGACGCCGTGGTTGACGCCTGCAACCGCGCGCAGCGCGACCCCGGGGTGAAGTGCGTCGTGCTCACCGGTGCCGGGAGTGCGTTCTGCGCTGGCGGGAACGTCAAGGACATGAAGAACAAGTCGGGCATCGCCGGGGGCACTGCCTACGAGATCAGCGAGGGCTACCGCAACGGCATCCAGCGCATCCCGCTCGCGCTGTACAACCTCGACTTGCCGACCATCGCCGCGGTGAACGGCCCGGCGATCGGCGCCGGTTGCGACCTCGCCTGCATGTGCGACATCCGCATCGCCTCGGACCGCGCCAGGTTCGCCGAGAGTTTCGTCAAGCTGTGGATCATCCCCGGTGACGGCGGCGCATGGCTGCTGCCGCGCGCGGTCGGCATGTCAAAGGCGGCCGAACTGACCTTCACCGGCGACATGATCGACGCCGCGCAGGCGCTCGCCTGCGGGCTGGTGTCGCGCGTCGTGCCGCACGACGCGCTGATGGCCGAGTCGCTTGCGCTCGCGGCGCGCATCGCCGCCAACTCCGGCCCGGCACTGCGCATGGCCAAGCGGCTCTTGCGCGAGGGCCAGCACACGCGGCTCGACACGCTGCTGGAGATGTCGGCGGCGATGCAGGCGCTGGCCCACCACAGCGCCGAGCACGAGGCGGCGATCGACGCCTTCCTCGCTTCGAAGAAGGGCTGAGTCCGGGGCGCGCCGCTTTCCGGTACGCGCGAGACCGGGGGCCGCGCGCGCCCTGCTAGCATCGGGCGATGCGCCGCCGTACCTCCACGCCCGAGCCCCGCGTCGGCGCCGCCGCCCCGGCGCCGCGCAGACGCGGCGACTGGCAGACGATCCGGCTGCTGATTCCGTACCTTTGGCGCTACCGCGTCCGCGTGCTGCTCGCGCTGGGCTTTCTGATCGCGGCAAAGGTCGCGAACGTCGGCGTGCCGGTGGTGCTCAAGGGGATCGTCGACGCGCTCACGCCAGGCGTGGCCGCGACGATCGCCGCGCCGCTCGCCCTCGTGGTGGCCTACGGCCTCCTGCGCCTGTCGACCACGCTGTTCACCGAACTGCGCGAGCTGATCTTCGCGCGCGTGACCGAGCGCGCGGTGCGCACGATCGCGCTGCAGGTGTTCGGACACCTGCACGCGCTGTCGCTGCGCTTTCACCTCGACCGCCAGACCGGGGGCCTCACGCGGGACATCGAGCGCGGCACGCGCGCGATCTCCACGCTGGTGTCGTTCACGCTCTACAGCATCCTGCCCACGCTGGTCGAGATCAGCATGGTGATCGGCTACCTCGCGCTCAGGTACGACCCCTGGTTCTCGCTGATCGCGATCGGCGCGCTCGCGGTCTACGTCGTGTACACGGTGATCGTCACCGAGTGGCGCACTCACTTTCGCCGCACGATGAACGAGCTCGACTCGAAGGCCAACACGCGCGCGATCGACTCGCTGCTCAACTACGAGACGGTCAAGTACTTCGGCAACGAGCGCTTCGAAGCCGAACGCTACGACGACACGCTCGGGCACTACGAGCGCGCGCGTCTGAAGAGCCAGGCTTCGCTCTCGCTGCTCAACGTCGGGCAGTCGGCGATCATCGCCGCCGCGACCACGTTGATCGTCTGGCGCGCGACGCTGGGCGTCGCCTCGGGGCGGATGACGCTGGGCGACCTGGTGCTGGTCAACGGATTCATGATCCAGCTCTACATTCCGCTGAACTTCCTCGGCACGCTGTACCGCGAGATCAAGCAGAGCCTGACCGACCTGGAAAAGATGTTCGGCCTGCTCGACGCGAACCGCGAGATCGACGACGCGCCAGGCGCGAAGGCGCTCACGGTCGCGCACGCGCTCGGCCCGCGACTGCGATTCGACCACGTGCACTTTTCCTACGATGCCGCGCGGCCGATCCTGCACGGGATCGACTTCAGCGTCGCTCCGGGCTCGACCACTGCGGTGGTCGGCGCGAGCGGAGCCGGCAAGTCGACGCTGTCGCGACTGCTCTTTCGCTTCTACGACGTCACCGGGGGCCGCATCCTGATCGACGGCCAGGACCTGCGCGAGGTGACGCAGGACAGCCTGCGCGCGGCGGTCGGTATCGTCCCGCAGGACACCGTGCTGTTCAACGACACGATCGGCTACAACATCGCCTACGGCAGGCCCGGCGCGGACCGCTCGGCGATCCTCGACGCGTGCAGGAGCGCGCAGCTCGACGCGCTCGTCGCCGCGCTTCCCGAGGGCCTGGACACGCGCGTCGGCGAGCGCGGCCTCAAGCTCTCCGGAGGCGAGAAGCAGCGTGTCGCGATCGCGCGGATGCTGCTAAAGGACCCGGCGATCCTGATTCTCGACGAGGCGACCTCCGCGCTCGACACGCGCAACGAACAGGCGATCCAGGGCGCGCTGCGCGCGGTGGCGGCCGGGCGCACGACGCTGGTGATCGCGCATCGCCTGTCGACGGTGGTCGACGCCGACCAGATCATCGTGCTCGACCACGGCCGGATCGTCGAGCGCGGCACGCACGCCGAACTGCTCGCGCGCGAGGGGGTCTACGCCCGGATGTGGGCGGCGCAGGCGCAGGAGCGCGAGCGGATCTAGTGTTTCCTCTGCGCGCCGGGGCGGATCGCCGCGCGTGTCGCCGCGCATTGCGCGCGCGCGCGCTAGCGGATAGAGTATCCGGATTCCCCGCCGCAACCGTACCGTATCCTGACGCGCAACCCTGTTCGCAAGCGGATTCAGCGCCGTGAAGGAGCCCGAGAGTTGATCAGACCATACGTGCATTGGGTAGGACCGATCATGCATTTCCAGTGGAACCTGGAATGCTCGGTCGGACTCGGCGGGCAGAATCACCTGAACTGCGATGTCTCGTACATCCAGTGGTACTACAAGCTGGCTGCGATCAATCCGAAGACGCCGTCCGATCTCAGGGCGATCTGCTCGAAGGTCGCGATCACGGGCCAGTGCAGCGGGCGTGCCGACGATCCGCTGGTTCAGGCGATCACTGCTCACCAGAAGGCCCTCTCGCACCCGAACATCGACGGCAAGATCAGCGTCGCCAAGGGCGACGGCAAGGTCGGCGGGAAAGCCTATTTCATCCTCCGCCTGGGCGCGCGCTTGTCGGACATGTTCCCCAAGGCGTGGCCGCGGCTCGATCAGATTCCCGGCTGCCCGCTGCTGGTCACGCAGGCAGTCGCGGCCGCGGTGCCGATCATCAGCGTCTAGACCTCGACCGAATCCCGGGCAGCCCGCGGCCGGGCCCGCAGGCGGTGGCGGCCGCGGCGACGGTCGCCAGCATCCAGTGCCGGCTGAGCGCCACCCGATCGCCAGCGCCCGTCGCCCGCCCGTTCGCCAGCGCTCGGCGCTCGGCGCTCAGCGCCGGCTGGGCGCCATCAGATCGTGCAGCACGAAGCTGCCGCCCTGCAGGCCCCGGGCCTCTTGCGGCACCGGGTTGTCGCGCGCGAGAATCTCGTCGGCCCAGTCCTCGGCGTTCTGGCGCGGCGCGTAGCCCAGCCGCTCGGCCTGCGCATTGCTCCAGTAGCTGCGGGCGTTGGCCGACACGCCCCAGACGACCATGTGGCCGACCTGCGGCGCCTCGATGCAGCGCTCGATCAGGTGGACCAGGTCTTCGAGCCCGAGCCAGGTGCTGAGGTGACGCGGGGTCAGCGGGCGCTCGATCGCGGTACCGATGCGCACGCACACCGATTCGATTCCGTGCTTGTCCCAGTACATCCGGGCGAGCGACTCGCCCCAGACCTTGGACAGTCCGTAGAAGGTGTCGGGTCGCGGCGCGCAATCGAGTTCGAGCTTCTGCTCGACCGGATACATCCCGACGGCGTGGTTCGAACTCGGAAAGACGACGCGCCGCAGTCCGTGGCGGCGGGCGCCTTCGTAGACCTGGACCAGCGCGAGCAGGTTGTTCGCGACGATCTCCGACAGCGGGCGTTCGACGCTGGTGGCGGCCATGTGGATCAGCACGTCGCGCCCGTCGAGCAGGCGATCGACCGCCGCCGGATCCTGCAGGTCGCCGTGGACCAGGTCCTCGCCGGCGGCGAGGCGCGAACGCGGCGCGAGCTCGGCCGATCGCAGCGTGTAGCCGAGCCCGGGCAGCGCGCGCCGCAGCACGCGTCCGATGTTGCCCTCCGCGCCGGAGAGCGCGAGGCGCGCGCGGCCGGGCGTGGCGGGCGTGGCGGGCGTGGCGGGCGTCGGGTCGCCGCTTGCGCCTCGTCGCTTCACGCCTCGCCCCGCCCCGGGCAGTCGTCGTTTACGACGGGATCGAGCGTCTTCGGCATGTCTTCTCCCTGCAAATGACCAATCTAGCGCAATAACGCCGCAGTCGTTCGGCGCGCCCGGCTATCCAGACGCGCGGCGCGGATCCGCGCGCGCGCCAATCCATCCCAGCTGGCGTCGCGCGTCAACCGATAAACTGTCGCAACACGCGCGATCCGGGCGGGGCCGAATCCGCCCGCCGACTCGCGTGCGACGACGCGCAAACAGGAGCGGACATGAGCAGGCATCGGATCGCGGTGATCCCGGGCGACGGGATCGGCAAGGAGGTGGTTCCCGAGGGGCTGCGCGTGCTCGAGGCGGCGGCGCGGAAGTTCGACATCGATCTCGCCTTCGAGCACTTCGATTTCGCCAGCTGCGACTACTACCTCAGGCACGGCAAGATGCTCCCGGACGACTGGAAGGACAGGATCGGCGGCCACGACGCGATCTACTACGGCGCGGTCGGCTGGCCCGATACGGTGCCCGATCACGTCTCGCTTTGGGGTTCGCTGCTGCTGTTTCGTCGCGAGTTCGACCAGTACATCAACCTGCGCCCGGTGCGGCTGATGCCGGGCGTGCCGAGTCCGCTCGCCAACCGCAAGGCGGGCGACATCGACTTCTACGTCGTGCGCGAGAACACCGAGGGCGAGTATTCGTCGGTGGGAGGGAAGATGTTCGCCGGGACCGAGCGCGAGTTCGTGCTGCAGGAGTCGATCTTCACGCGCGTGGGCGTCGACCGCGTGTTGCGCTACGCCTTCGAACTGGCAAGGAAACGTCCGAAGAAGCACCTCACCTCCGCGACGAAGTCCAACGGCATCTTCATCTCGATGCCGTACTGGGACGAGCGCGTGCTCGAGGTCGCGAAGGACTATTCCGACGTGAGACTGGACAAGTTCCACATCGACATCCTGACCGCGCATTTCGTTCGCAACCCCCACTGGTTCGACGTGGTTGTCGCATCACACCTCTTCGGCGACATCCTCTCCGACCTTGGACCCGCGTGCACCGGCACGATCGGCATCGCGCCTTCGGCCAACATCAACCCGCAGCGGAGGTTTCCGTCTCTGTTCGAACCGGTTCACGGGTCGGCGCCCGATATCGCGGGCAAGGGCGTGGCCAACCCGATCGGACAGATCTGGTGCGGCGCGATGATGCTCGAGCACCTGGGCTGCAAGCCCGCGCACGACGCGATTCTCGCGGCGATCGAGAAAGTCACCGCCGAAGGCCCGCGCACGCCGGACATGGGCGGCGACGCGGTCACTTCGGACGTCGGCCGCGCCGTCGTTGCCGCGCTCGGATGACAGCTCGGATGACAGCTCGGATGACGGCCGGACTCGACGCGGCGGCGACGCGCGAACTGCTCGTTCGCAGTTTTCGGGCGGCGGTGGCCGCGGCCGACCCGGTGCGGGTGCTCGGCGAGTTCCTTCCTTCGGCACACGAGATCGCGGCGATCGGGCGCACGGTCGTGGTCGGCGCGGGAAAGGCCGCCGCGAGCATGGCGCTCGCGGTCGAGCGGCACTGGCCGGCGAGCGCGGCGCTCGAAGGGCTGGTGATCACCCGCTACGCGCACGGCGCGCCCTGCGCGCGGGTGCGCGTCGTCGAGGCAGGACACCCGGTGCCGGACGAGTCCGGCGAGAGGGCGGCAGCCGGGATTCTCTCGCTCGCACGGTCGCTCGACGAGGGCGACCTGCTGCTGGCGCTGGTGTCGGGCGGCGGTTCGAGTCTGCTGAGCCTGCCGGTGGATTCGGTGCCGATCGCCGACCTGAAGGCGGTCACGCGGTCGATGCTCGCCAGCGGCGCGCCGATCCAGGACATGAACGTCGTGCGCAAGCACCTCTCGCGCATCCAGGGCGGGCGACTGGCGCAGGCGACGCGCGCGCGCGTGCTGGCGCTGGTCGTGTCCGACGTCGCCGGCGACGACCTCTCGGCGATCGCGTCGGGCCCGTGCGCGCCCGATCCGAGCAGCTACGCCGACGCGCGCGCGGTCCTCGCGCGCTGGAAAGTGGAGGTGCCGCCGAGCGTCGCGGCGCACCTCGCCAGCGGCGAACGCGGCGAGGTCGACGAGACGCCCAAACCCGGCGACGCGGTGTTCGCCCGGGTCGAGCACCGGATGGTCGCGACCGCGCACCGCAGCCTGCGAGCCGGTGCCGCGGTGTTCGAATCGGCCGGCGTGCGCGCCGCGGTTCTGGGCGACACGATCACCGGAGAGGCGCGCGACGTCGCGCCGCAGCTCGGCGCCATCGCACCCGAGATCGCCGCCCGCGACAGCCCCAACGCGCGCCCGGGGGCGCTGGTCTCGGGCGGCGAGTGTACGGTCACCGTTCGCGGCAAGGGCCGCGGCGGGCGCTGCGCCGAGTTCCTGCTCGCGCTGGCGCGCGAGCTCGACGCGATGCCCGGCGCCTGGGCAATCGCGGCCGACACCGACGGCATCGACGGCAGCGAGGACAATGCCGGCGCGGTGGTCACGCCCGACACGCTGGCGCGCGCGAAAGCGGCCGGACTCGATCCGCGCGCGCTGCTCGACGACAATGACGCCTACCGCTTCTTCGCCGCGCTGGGCGATCTCGTCGTGACCGGCCCGACCCGCACCAACGTCAACGACTACCGCGCGATCCTGCTGCTGCCCCGATGAGCGAACGACGAGTGCACACCGACGACATCACGCTGATCCGGCCCGACGACTGGCACCTGCACCTGCGCGACGGCGACGCGCTCGCCGCGGTGGTGGGCGCGAGCGCGGCGCAGTTCAGGCGCGCGATCGTGATGCCGAACCTGCGCCCGCCGGTGACGACGGTCGCGCTGGCCGCTGCGTATCGCGAACGCATCCTCGCCGCGCTCCCCGCGGGAAGCGCGTTCGAGCCGCTGATGACGCTCTACCAGACCGACAACACCAGCGCGCAGCAGATCCGCGACGCGAAGGCGAGCGGGATCGTGCACGCAGTGAAGCTCTATCCGGCGGGCGCGACCACCAACTCGGACGCGGGCGTGAGCGACATCCGCAAGGCGCGAGCGGCGCTCGAGTCGATGCAGCGCGAAGACCTGCCGCTGCTGGTGCACGGCGAGGTCACCGACCCGGCGGTCGACCTGTTCGACCGCGAGCGCGTCTTCATCGACCAGGTGATGATTCCGCTGCGGCGCGACTTTCCGGATCTGCGCGTGGTGTTCGAGCACATCACGACGCGCGAGGCCGCGCAGTACGTGCGCGACGCCGAACCGGGCATCGGCGCCACGATCACCGCGCACCACCTGCTCTACAACCGCAACGCGATCTTCAGCGGCGGGTTGCGCCCGCACTGGTACTGCCTGCCGGTGCTCAAGCGCGAGACGCACCGCAGCGCGCTGGTCGGCGCGGCGACCAGCGGAAACCCGCGGTTCTTCCTCGGCACCGACAGCGCGCCGCACGCGCAGCGCCTGAAAGAGCACGCCTCGGCCTGCGCCGGCTGCTACACGGCCTTGCACGCGATCGAGCTCTACGCCACGGCCTTCGAGCTGGCCGGCGCGATCGATCGCCTCGAGGGATTCGCGAGCGTGCACGGCCCCGCTTTCTACGGGCTGCTGCCCAACACCACGCGCGTGCGCCTGCGCCGCGAGCGCTGGGAGATTCCCGCGTCGCTGCCGTTCCCGGGCGACGCGATCGTCCCGCTCGCCGCCGGAGAAACGCTCGAATGGCGGCTGGCGAGCTGAGCGCGCCCTGGCTCGAGCCGATCGCGCACGACTACGCTTTGGTGCGCGAGTCGGCCGAGGCCGGGCGCTGGGAGGAGGTCGTCGAGCGGCTCAATCGCCTCGCCCGCGAGCGCGCGATTCACAACGCCAACGACCGGCGCATCGTCTTCGCGCCGGCGGCGGCGGCGGGCGATGCGCCCTACGAGGCGCACATCTGGCGCACCGGCGAGGTGCCAACGCGCCGCGGGCAGGGCGGCGGCTGGCACGACCTGTTCAACGCGCTCGTCTGGCTGTCGTTTCCGGCGACGAAGGGCAGGCTCAATCGTTTCCAGGCCGAATCGCTCGCCGCGAGCGGCGTTGCGCCGCGGCGCGGCGTCGTGCGCGATGCGGCCACGCTGTTCGACGAGAGCGGCGCGGTCGTCCTCACGCGCGACCCGACGGTGCGAGCCTCGTTGTGCGCGATGCGCTGGAAAGAGCTGTTCGTGCAGGGCCGCGCGGCTTTCCGGGGAGCGGCGCGCGTCGTGGTGTTCGGGCACGCGTTGTTCGACAAGCTGCGCGCGCCCTACAAGTCGATCTGCGCGCAAGCCTGGGTGATCGATGCCGATCCCGAAACCAGCGACGCTGACCGGATCCTCGCCGCGGCGATCGACGCGAGCGCGCTGCGCCCGGGCAGCTTCGCGCCGTTGCCGGTTCTCGGCGTTCCGGGCTGGTGGCCGCAAAACGAGAACCCCGCCTTCTACGACGACGCGGGCGTGTTCCGCAGCGCGCGCGCGCGGCACGGGCCGGGCGCGATTCTTGCCAAGAGCGCAGCGGCCCAATAGAGTTCCCGTTTCCAGTCATCCGCAGTGGGGGTCGCCATGGCAACGCGTGGGTGGATCGTCGCAGCCGCTCTCGCAGCGGTTCTTGGCGCTTGCGGCAAGTCGCCCGAGCGCGCCGCGGAGAAGGCGATCGAATCGGCGATGTCCAAGGACGGCGCCAAGGCCAAGGTCGACCTGTCGAACAATTCGCTCAGCATCACGACCACCGACGCGTCGGGCGCGACCCAGAAGATGGAAATCGCCTCGGCCGCGGTGAGCGCCGAGGACCTCGGCGTGCCGTTCTATCCGGGCGCCAGGGCTGGAGAGGGCCAGGCGACGAAAGTCGTCGGGCCGGGCGCCTCGTCCTATGCCATCGTGCTGCACAGCCCCGACCCGGTCGACAAGATCGCGAGCTTCTATCGCGAGCAGCTCAAGTCGGCGTCGGCCGGCAAGCAGATGATGGACATGGCGGCGAACGACAGCATCACGCTGATGCTCCTCGACGACAAGGCGAAGAGCACGATCCAGATCATCGTCAGCAAGGGCGAGAAGGGGTCGGAAGTCATGATCACGAGCAACAGGGCGACGCCAAAGTAAGACGATGGACATCCTGATCACCGGCGGAGCCGGATTCCTGGGCCAGCAACTGCTTCGCAGGCTGCTCGAGCGCGGCACGGTCGGCATCGACGGCGAACAGCGCGAGTTCGCGCGGATCGTCTGCTTCGACCAGGTCGAGGGCACGACGGTCGATCCGCGCGTGCGCAACGTCGCGGGCAGCATCTCGGACCCGGCCACCGTGTCGTCGCTCGTCGGGCGCGACACCGGCGTCGTCGTGCACCTCGCTGCGGTGGTGAGCGGCACTGCCGAGGCCGACTTCGATCTGGGGATGCGCGTCAACCTCGACGGAACCCGTTACCTGCTCGACGCGTGTCGAGCCGCGGGGAACCAGCCCCGGGTGCTGTTCTCCAGCTCGATCGCGGTGTTCGGCGGAGACCTTCCACCGATCGTGACCGACGCGACCACGCCGGCGCCTCAAGGCTCGTACGGGGTGCAGAAGCTGATCGGCGAGCTGCTGGTGCACGACTTCACCCGCAAGGGTTTCATCGACGGGCGCAGCGTGCGCGTGCCCACCGTCGTCGTGCGCCCGGGCGCGCCGAACGGCGCCGCGTCGGGTTTCGCGTCGGGAATCATCCGCGAGCCGCTCGCCGGACACGAGGCGATCCTGCCGGTGCAGCGCGAGACCGAGATGTGGGTCGTCTCGCCGCGTGCGGCGGTGTCGATGTTCCTGCACGCGCTCGACCTCGCTCCGAGCGACTGGGGCTGGAACCGCTCGCTGAACCTGCCGGGGCTGGTCGTGTCGATGCACGACGAACTCCAGGCGCTGCGCGCGGTCGGCGGAGGGGCGGCGCTGCGCCTGGTGCGCGACGAAGCCGACGAACGCGTGCGCCGGCTGGTGAGCACCTGGGCCGCACGGTTCGATACCTCGCGCGCGACCGCGCTGGGGTTCACGCCGGACAAGGACTTCGAGTCGATCGTGCGCGCTTACGTCGAGGACAACCCGAAGGCGATCGCGCTGAAATAGCGCAACCGGCGGCGCAACCGGCGGCGTGCCGCCCCGACGCGGCGCATCCCGCGGTAGAATTCCCCCGGGAGCGGGCTGGACGGTCGCTGGCGACTCGATCGCTGGAGGAAGGTCCGGACTCCGCAGGGCAGGGTGCTGGTCAACGGCCAGGCGCAGCAAGTCGAAAGACCCAAGGCGACGGAAAGTGGAACAGAAAGCAAACCGCCGACGGCACCCGGCGAGTGCGGATCGCGCGCAAGCGTCGTCGGCACGAGCTGGTGTCGGGCAAGGGTGAAATGGTGAGGTAAGAGCTCACCGCGTTCGTGGCGACACGAACGGCACGCCAAACCCCACCCGGAGCAACACCGAATAGGCACGCGATCCGGCTTCGCGCCGGTGAGGGCGGCCCGCCCGAGCGTGCGGGTTGGTGGCTTGAGCGTACGGGTAACCGCGCGCCCAGAGGAATGACCGTCAGGCCGGGAAACCGGCCGACAGAATCCGGCCTACAGGTCCGCTCCCACTTCGACTGCGTCGCCCCGCGCCTGAAATCGCGTCCATAAGTGCTTGTCGGCACTGGAAAAACCGCGTTTCTCGCTTGACCCGGGATCCCCCTTTTCGCTACAGTGGGAACTTGTGTGAAAAAGTGGTGAATTGTGGGTTCACAGCGCGTCGCTCGCTGTTCGCCTGCGCCGATCCCGAACCGGTTCGAACAGCATGTTCCAGGGGAGTTCCGCGCTGTCGCTCGACGCCAAGGGCCGTCTCACGGTCCCGGCGCGGCACCGTGACGCCCTGCTGCTGCAGGGCGAGGGCCGGCTCACGCTCACCCGCCATCCCGACGGTTGCCTGCTGATGTTTCCGCGACAGGTCTGGGAAGTGCACCGCGAGCGCATCGCCGCGCTGCCGATATCGGCGCGCCCGTGGCAACGGATCTTCCTCGGCAGCGCGGTGGACGTGGAGATGGACTCGGCCGGACGGATTCTCGTTGCGCCGGAGCTCAGACAGGTCGCGGCGCTGGACAAGCAGGTGATGCTGATGGGGATGGGAAGCCACTTCGAGCTCTGGGACGCGGCTGCGCTGGCGGTGCACGACAAGGCTGCGATCGAAGGCGGCATGCCCGAATCATTGGCGAATTTCTCGTTCTAGGGAAGACCTTGGGCGAGAAGGGCGCCCGACGCGAGCATCGGCCGGTGATGCTCGACGAGGCGGTGGATGCGCTGGGGATCCGGCCCGACGCGGTGATCGTCGACGGCACCTTCGGCCGGGGCGGTCACAGTGCGGCGATTTTGAAGCGGCTCGGTCCGCGGGGGCGTTTGCTGGCGCTCGATCGCGACCCGCAGGCGGTCGAGGCGGGTCGGCGCTGGCGGGAGGCGACGGGAGATGAACGGATTTTGGTCGAGCACGCGCAGTTCTCCCGGCTCGCAGAGATCCTCGACGCCCGCGGTATCGATGCGGTCGACGGTGTGCTGCTCGACCTCGGCGTCTCGTCTCCACAGCTCGACGA
>JAHDXY010000425.1 GCA_023384005.1 Burkholderiaceae bacterium
CGTCGTTGACCAGCCCCCAGTTCTTCGCCGTGACGCCGTCGATCAGCTCGCCGGTGAGCATCAGCTGCTTGGCCCGCACCGGTCCGAGCTTGTAGGTCCACATCGCCGTGGTCGGGCAGCCCCAGACGCGCACCGGCATGTAGCCGATCCGCGCGGCCTCGTCCATCACGATCAGGTCACAGCAGTTGGCGATATCCGATCCGCCGGCGATCGCGTAGCGCTGCACGCGCGCGATCGTCGGTTTGTGAGAGCGCCAAAGGCTCATGAAGTCGTCGGTGCACTGGCGCATGAACCGGTAGTCGAGCATCGGGTCCCACGGGTACTTCTCCTGCTTGCACGGATGCTCGCCCTGCGCCTCGCCGAACAGCGAGATGTCGTAACCGGCGCAGAACGCCTCGCCCTCGCCTTCGACGACGATCGCGTGGACGCTGTCGTCGGCGTTGGCGATCTCGACCGCGCGACGGATCTCTGCGGGAGTGTCGCCGGTGATCGCGTTGAGCTTGTGCGCGCGCGTGAAGGTGATGCGCGCCACGCGCGCGTTCGCGCCGTCGCGCGCGAGGCGCAGCGTGGCGAAGCGCGCGATCGCGTCGCTCTCGGACTCGATCGGTTTCGCGCCGGCGGCGCCGTAGCCGTGGATGGCGGGGGACTGGTCGGGAATCGAGGGCTTCACGGCTGCACTAGATCAGGTACTCGGCGGCGTTGTCCTTGCCGAGGATCACGTAGTTCACCCTGCGAAGATCGCCCAACCGCGTGCCGCCCGCATACGAGATCGAACTCTGCAGGTCTTCCTCCATCTCGCGCAGCGTATCGGCGAGGCGGCCCTTGATCGGTTCGAGGATGCGCTTGCCCTCGACAAAGCTGCGCTGGGCCTTGTTGAACTCGGACGCCGAACCGTAGTATTCCTTGTACAGCTTGCCGTCGACCTCGACGGTCTGGCCCGGGGACTCCTCGTGGCCGGCGAACATCGAGCCGACCATCACCATCGTCGCGCCGAAGCGCACCGACTTCGCGATGTCGCCGTGCTCGCGGATTCCGCCGTCGGCGATCACCGGCTTGGTCGCCACGCGCGCGCACCACTTCAACGCGGAAAGCTGCCAGCCGCCGGTGCCGAATCCGGTCTTCATCCGCGTGATGCAGACCTTTCCCGGACCGATCCCGACCTTGGTCGCATCGGCTCCCCAGCGCTCGAGGTCCATCACCCCCTCGGGCGCGCCGACGTTGCCGCCGATCACGAAGGATTCGGGAAGCTTTTCCTTGATCGCGCGGATCACGTTCTTCACCGAATCGGCATGGCCGTGCGCGACGTCGATCGTCACGTAGTCCGCTCCCAGGCCGCTGCGAGCGAGCTCGTCGAGCGTGGCGTAGTCGGCCTGCTTCACGCCGAGCGTGATCGATACGAACAGGCCCTTGTCTCGCATCGCGCGCGCGAACGCGACGTTGTCCACGTCGAAGCGGTGGTGGATGTAGAAGTATCCGTCGCGCGCGAGCTGCTCGCAGATCGACTCGTCGACCACCGTGCGCATGTTCGCCGGCACCACCGGCAGCCTGAAACGCCGTCCGCCGAACTCGACCGACGGGTCGCATTCGCGGCGGCTCTCGACTGCGCAGCGACGCGGCAGCAGCAGGATGTTGTCGTAGTCGAAAATTTCCATGATGCGGATTCCGGGCAAGGGCGACCGGACATCTTAATCGGGGCGCCAGTGCGCTACCATACCGAGACCAAATACAGGAACCGGATTCCGAGGAGACAAATGATGCCCAACACGCGCCTTGCAAGAGTGGCAGCGACCGCCGCGCTCGCCCTGGGGCTCGCGATTTCCGCGGCGAGCGCCCAGGCGAGCGAACTGATCGTCGGCCTGGCCACCCCGCTCACGTCGCTCGACCCGCACTTCCACAACCTCACGCCGAACAATGCGGCGGCGCAGCACGTATTCGACGCGCTCACCGACAACGACGAGAGCATGAACGTCAAGCCCTCGCTGGCCGAATCGTGGCGCGCGATCAACGACACCACCTGGGAGGTGAAGCTGCGCAAGAACGTCAAGTTCCACGACGGCAAGCCCTTCACCGCGCAGGACGTGATCGCGACCTTCAAGCGCGTGCCCAACGTGCCGCGCAGCCCCTCGTCGTTCGCGACCTTCACCAAGCCGATCGTCGACATCCAGGCGCCGGACCCGCACACGCTGATCATGAAGACGGCGGCGCCGCACCCGCTGCTGCCCAACGACCTCACGTCGGTGTACATCCTGCCCAAGGCAATCGCGGAGACCGCGAGCACCGACGATTTCAATTCGGGCAAGGCGATGATCGGCACCGGGCCGTTTCGCTTCTCCGAGTACCGCTCGGGCGACCGCCTCGTGCTCAAGCGAAACGACGGCTACTGGGGCCCCAAGACGGCATGGACCAGCGTGCAGCTGCGCATGATCACCAACTCGGCGGCGCGCGTGGCCGCGCTGCTCTCGGGCGACGTGCACATGATCGAGAACGTGCCCACGGCCGACATCGAGCGGATCAAGGCGAACAAGTCGCTGGCGGTCTCGCAGGCCACCTCCAATCGCGTGATCTACCTCCACATGGACAGCGGGCGCGAGAAGAATTCGCCCTTCGTTCGCACCAGGGACGGCCAGCCGATGGAGGCCAATCCGCTTCGCGACGCACGCGTTCGCCAGGCGATCTCGGTCGCGATCAACCGTGAAGCGATTGTCGACCGGATCATGGAGAAGGTCGCCGAACCGGCCGGGCAACTGCTCCCGGAGAAATTCTTCGGCACGAGCCCCAGGCTCAAGCCGCCCAAGTACGACCCGGAAGCCG
>JAHDXY010000426.1 GCA_023384005.1 Burkholderiaceae bacterium
AGCATAGGGGAATCGGTGGCAGGGCGCCGCTGCTGGGGCGACGCGCGCTGGTCGCCGAGACGGCCAGTCGTGCCCGCGACCTGCTGCGCTCGTCGCTCATCATGCTAGGGGCGGACGAGATCGAGGTGCTCGGTAGCGGCGCCGCTGTGATCGAGAAGCTGCGCGCGCGGCGTTTCGACGTGGTCATGATCGGCCACATCGCCGGCGACGTCTACGATTCGCAGTTGCTGCTGGAGAAAATCCGCGAGGATCGGCTCGTGTCGCATTCGTCCGCGCTGGTCGCCGTCGCCGCAGACCGCGCTCCGCGCACGATCGCGGGGATCGCGTCGCACGGCCCCGACATGTGCCTGATCAAGCCACTGACGGCCAGCCAGGTGCGGCTGCGGCTGCTGCAACTCGTCGCCTACAAGGACCGCCTGCGCCCGATGATCGAGGCCCTGGAAAACGACGATTGGCGGACCGCGCTGGCTGTGTGCCGGCTGTTCGAGGCCGATTCGCTGGAATTGCGCGCCGCCGGCTACCGGGCGGTCTGCGAGGACTTGCTGCAGCGCAAACTGCTCGACGACGCGGAAACGGTGCTGGGCGAAGCACGCGCCGCCCTGCAGGCCCCCTGGATGCAACTTGCCGAGGCGCGGATCCGCCAGGACAGGGGACGAACGACCGAAGCGCGCGACCTTCTCGAGCGTCTGATGGGAGAGCGACCGGACTTCATCGCCTCATACGACACGCTCGCCGGTATCGAAAGCCAGCGCGGCGAGTTCTCGGTGGCGCTTCGCCTCCTTCAGGAGGCCAACGAGCGCACCGGTTTCAGCCTCAGGCGCATGCGCAGCACGGGAGAGGCAGCGGTGCGCGGGGGGAACCTGCGGCTCGCCGAAAAGGTGCTCGATCGCGTGATGGAGCGCGTGCAGGACTCCGAACTCGCGCGCGCCAGCGACTACGTCAGCCTCGTCGACGTGCTCTCCGCGCGCGGCAAGCATCTGCGCGCCGAGAAGATCGCCAGCGCGATGTGCCGCACGCAGGCTGAAGACCCCGATGCCGGTGTCGCCGCACTGCTCGCGAAGTTCCGCCGCGAGTCGTCGGGGGACGACGCACGCCTCGCGAACGAGGCTCTCGGCGAGCTGGCCGAGGCCTACCGCCGGACGCGCGCCGAGCTCTCAGTCGAAATGCTGATCCAGCTGATGGAGACCTTCGTCGCACGCGGCGAGCGCGAACTCGCGCTCGATGCGGCGCGGGTCGTCGCGTCGTCGGGGCGGGCCGACCGGATCAGACTCGATCGGGTCCGCGCTGTGCTCAAAGGCTGAGCGACGCGCGCGAGGGCGCGCGAGAGCGAAACGGCGTGCCGGAGGAAACGGCTCGCGAAACGACGCGCGCGCGTCAAACGCGGCGCGCACGGCCCAGCGCGGCGCGGACGGCCCAGCGCGGCGCGCACGGCTCAGCGCGGCGCGCACGGCTCAGCGCGGCGCGGACGGCGCGTCGCCGCGCGAGTGGGGCTCGGCGTCGAGGCTGCGCATGTTCTCGAGCATCTTCAGCAGATAGTGCAGCGAGTGCGTCATGTCGTTGATCGAGAAATCCGCCAGCACCCGCTCGTAGTAGGCGTTGATCTTCGGCTGCGCGAGCGTCCACCAGACGTGCCGGCCGGAGTCGGTCATCCTGACCAGGCGCGAGCGCCGGTCGCGCCCGTCCGGCGCGGTACTCAGATGCCCGTCGCGCTCCATTCTGCTCACGAGACCCGACAGGTTCTGGCGGCTCACGAGCAGGTAGCGCGCCAGATCGCCCATGCTCATTCCCTCGCTCGCCTTCGGATGCGACAATGCGCCCAGAACCGCCCATTGCTGGGTCGTGAGTCCTTCGGCCTCCACCGCACGTGTCCCGGTTTTATGCAACATATTGGCGCATTTGTATAAACAGAAGAAGAGGCGATTGGCAAGCGCCATTCTCGTGTTCTTGTCCAGCTTGTCAGAGATATTCACGTTTTCCCCAATCCTTTCGGCACTTGCCAGAACTTCTCACTTTCTCTAATATATGTAAAGACATTGACATAATTTCATGAATCGTACCGTGGCCGCCGCAGCCTGGGCCGGGCACTGAATCGACGAGGTAAGGATGAGGGGACTCGAGGGGAAGACGGTCGTCGTGACCGGGGGCGGGGGCGGAATTGGCGGGGCGACCTGTCGACGTTTCGCGCGCGCGGGTTCGCGCGTCGCCGTCCTCGACCTGGACGAGGAGGCAGCGACGGCGGTCGAAGCCGGGATCCGTGCCGAAGGCGGGCAGGCCGAGGCGGTTCGCTGCGACATCACTGATCGCGCCAGCGTCGACGCGGCGATCGTCGCGCTCCAGCGCTCGCTCGGGCCGATCGACGTCCTGGTCAACAACGCCGGCTGGGACGTGTTCAAGCCGTTCACGACCACCGAGCCGGCGCAGTGGGACAGGCTGATCGCCATCAACCTGACCGGCGCGCTGCACATGCACCATGCGATCCTGCCGGGTATGGTCGAGCGCAGGCGCGGGGCGATCGTCAATATCGCGTCCGACGCTGCACGGGTGGGATCGTCGGGAGAGGCGGTGTACGCTGCGTGCAAGGGCGGGCTGGTGGCGTTCTCCAAGACGATCGCGCGCGAGCACGCGCGCCACGGCATCACGGTCAACGTCGTGTGCCCCGGCCCCACCGACACAGCGCTTCTCGATGGCGTGAAGCAGGGTGCGAACAACCCCGAGAAGCTGATCGCGGCCTTCGAGCGCGCGATTCCGCTCGGGCGGATCGGCCGCCCCGACGACCTCCCCGGGGCGATCCTCTTTTTCGCCAGCGACGA
>JAHDXY010000427.1 GCA_023384005.1 Burkholderiaceae bacterium
AGCGACACCACCACGGCATCGGCCTGGGCGGTCAGTTCTGCCACTGTTACGCCCTGGGACACGGCCGCATCGAAGATGCGCGCGCCGTCGACGAAGAGGCGCGCTCCGAACTCCTTGGCCACCGCTGCCACTTGCTGCATGTACCGCGGCGTGAGTACAGTGCCCCCACATACCGTGTGCGTGTTCTCCACGCAAACAACAGCCGTCTCGAGGCGCATCCCGTAGGCCGAGCGCTGCGCTTCCTGGCGGATCACGTCCGGATCGATGGCTCCGAACTTGTCGCCTGGCAAAGCGATCGGAATGCTCGACCCATAGACGGTGTGGTGGAAAGCTTGCATCCACCACAGGTGCGAGCGTTGCTCAGCGATGACTCGCTTTCCACGCAGGTCCCACGACAGCAAGGTGGCGGCCGTGCCGGCCGTCGTGGACGGGACCAGGTATCCCGCCTCTTGGCCGGTCAGTTCGGCCCCGACCGCTTCGAGCTCGCGCACCGTCGCATCCGCTCCCGAGAACGCCATCTCGAGGGTGGAGGCGGCACGCTGCATAGCTTCCCACATCTGCGCGGTCGGAGGCACCAGCCCCTCGTTGCGGAAATCCAGCCGCTGGCGCTTGTCGAGCGGGGAGCCGGCGTCGTGTGGAGTAGTCACGCTTGATTCCTGAACGTGAAACATGGTGTCGGGGCTATCGGATGCGGGCACGCCGCTCGAGCCGATCGCGCAGCCGCGCCAAGAGAGTGCACATCAGATAGTAGGTCAGGCCCACCAGAGTCAGTGTCTCCAACGGGTTGAGCGCGCGAGCATAGATGACCGTCGCGTTATGCAGGAGGTCCGCCAGCCCGATCATCGTGACCAGGGAGGTGCCCTGCAGCAAGATGATCATCTGGCCCGCGAGGCCCGGATACGAATAGCGCAGGGCCTGGGGGAAGACGACCCGCGTGAAGCCGAACCAGCGACTGCAGCCGCTGGAGAGCACCGCCTCGAGCTGTCCATGGCTCACGCTGTTGATGGCGCCTCGGAACACCTCGGCGATCATCGCCGCGCTGTACAGGGTAAACGCGAGCACGGCCGCTGCCATCGACGAGTTCACGCTGACGCCCAGCAACGGTAGTCCGAACCGGATGAACAGCATGACGACCAGCACGGGGAAGTTGCGGAAGGCGGCAACGTAGAGGTCCGCCGGCCAGCGCCAAGCGCCGTGGGCCAGCGCGCGGTACGCTGCCACAAGGGCGCCCAGCGAAATACTCAAGACGCCGACGATGAGCAGCAACTCCATCGTCACCAGCAACCCTCGCAGGAGGAAGGACAGGTTGTCGGGCGCGAGCAGCGCTGCCCATCCTTCGCGGGTCACGTGCCGGACCCCCTGCCACGCGGCATGGCAGGCCAGCGCCAGCGCCAGGTCGCGCCGGTGCGTCGCCGCAGTGATATGCGCTCGGCAAGGCCGCTAAGCGCCGTGATGGGGATCGACAACAACCAGTACGCCACACCGGCGATGGTGTAGAAGGCGATCACTTCGAAGGTCCGGTCCGCCAGTTGCGAGGCCTCGAAGAGGATCTCCTGCCCGCCGATGATGGCCATCACGGAAACGTTGCGCAGAGCGCGGCACCACTGGTTCGTCAGGGACGGCAGGGCATAGACAACGGCCTGTTTCAGCACGATCGAGCGTATGACCTGGAACCGGCTCAATCCCGTTGCGTATCCCGCATCCAGATGGCCCTTGGGGACCGCGAGCACGCCCGAACGCAGCGCTTCAGCCACATAGGCCGAGCTGTACAAGCTGACCCCGAGGATCGTGGCCATGATCGGATCCAGGGTCACGCCGGCCTCGGGCAGAGCGTAGTACATGAAAAATACGAGAATGGGGTAGGGGATGTTCTGGAAGAATTCAGTGTATGCGAACGCAACTGCCTTCGTGACGGGTACCAGCCGCGCGCCCGCAACGAGAAACCCCAGAAGCGTGCACAACGCCAAGATGGCCAGCGCCGTCTCAATCGTGACGGCCATCCCTTGCAGCAGTTGTTCGCGGTGCTCGAGGACGTGCTCCACCTGCGCAGCCCTGTACCGGGTCAGCCGTGCCGCAATCGAAGCTCAGCACTTCTGCGGCCAGCCCGCAGGGGGATCGCCCTTGAACCACTTCGAGTAGATCTTCATCCAGGCGCCGTCCTCGAAGGATGCGCAGACCGCCGCATCCACGGCGGCGAGCAACTCCGGCTGCCCCTTGGCCATGGCAATGCCGAAGCTGTTGAGTTCCTCGCCGAACAACTCCTTGAGCATGCGCAGCCCCGGCGCCTGAGCCGCTTGCCCGGCCAGTGTCGCGTAGTCGCTCGCCACGAAGTCGACGCCGCGCTTCTGACGCAGGGCGAGCAGGCAGTCCGTCGGTGACGGCAGCTGCGTGACCTTCAGGTCCTTCGCAACGTCACGTGTGGCCTCATTCGCCTCCAGGGCCATCTTGAAGAAGTCCCAAGCGGCTGAGCCCTGCGGATTGCAGTTGGTCTTCCCCTTCAAATCCATGACGCTTCGGATCGGTGAGTCGTCCAGAACCATTACGCCGGTAGGTGAGGGGTAGTACGGTCGGGAGAAGTCGACGATCTGCTTGCGTTCCTCGGTGATGGTGAGCGTCGCGAGCAGGAGGTCGATTTCTCCGCCCTGGATCATCGGGACGCGGGTGGCCTTGGTCACCCCTTGCAGCTGAACCTTCACGCCCTGTCCAACCAGCTTCGCGGCGACATAGCGGCCGATGTCGACATCGAAGCCCTCGAATTCGTTGGTCGACGTATTCTCCGCACTGAACGGCGTCGCGTT
>JAHDXY010000428.1 GCA_023384005.1 Burkholderiaceae bacterium
CAACGACCTGCTGCGCGAGCTCGACCGGATGGAGTTCTACGTCTACGAGACGCGCGAGCTGGTCCGCGCGCGCCATCGACCGGTAGTGATGATCACCTCGAACAACGAAAAGGAGCTTCCCGACGCGTTCCTGCGCCGCTGCTTCTTCCACTACATCAGGTTTCCCGACCGCGACACGATGCAGGCGATCGTCGACGTGCATTTCCCCAGGCTCAAGAAGGCGCTCCTGAAGGAAGCAATGGACGCTTTCTACCAGATCCGCGAGATGCCCGGGCTGAAGAAGAAACCCTCCACTTCGGAGCTGCTCGACTGGCTCAAGCTGCTGCTCGCGGAGGACATCCCGCCCGAGGCCCTGCGCTCGCAGGATGCCAAGCAGGTGATTCCGCCGCTGCACGGGGCGCTGCTGAAGAACGAGCAGGACGTGCACCTGTTCGAGCGCCTGATCTTCATGGCGCGTCACAACCGCTGAGCGGGGCGCACGTCGTTTCGCCGGCGAAAAGGGGCGCACGATCATGACCTGGTTGCAGGCCGTCACGCTGGGCGGAGAACACGCGACGCTCGAGCCGCTGGCCCAGGCGCACGAGGCGGCGCTCGCCGTCGCTGCCGCCGACGGCGAGCTCTCTCAACTCTGGTACACCTCGGTGCCGAGCCCGCAGGCGGTCGGCACCGAGATCCGTCGCCGGCTCGGGCTGCAAAGCGCCGCAACGATGCTCCCCTTCGCGGTTCGCGAGAACTCGAGCGGCGAACTGGTGGGAATGACGACCTACATGAACGTCGACGCCGCGAATCGTCGCGTGGAGATCGGCTCGACGTGGCTGGCCAAGCGCGCGCAGCGCAGTCTGGTCAACACCGAGTGCAAGCTGATGCTGTTGCGCCACGCGTTCGACACGCTCGCCTGCAACGCGGTCGAGTTTCGCACCCACTTCATGAATCGGCAGAGCCGCCAGGCGATCGAGCGGCTTGGCGCCAAGCTCGACGGAATCCTGCGCAACCACATGGTGTTGCCCAACGGCACCTTGCGCGATACCGTCGTCTACAGCGTGATCGCCGGCGAGTGGCCGGCGGTGCGCGCCAACCTCGAATGGCAGCTCGCTCGACCGCGCGAGCATCGGGCGCGATGAGCGCGCCGCGCTTCGCGCCGGGGGGTCCGACGTGCTGATCGATTTCTTCCTGCACCTTCGCAATTCCAAGCTTCCGGTCTCGATCAACGAGTACCTTCTGCTGCTCGAGGCGATGCAGGAGCACGTGATCGGCCCGTCGATCGACGAGTTCTACTTCCTGTCGCGCGCGTCGCTGGTCAAGGACGAGCGCAATTTCGACAAGTTCGACAAGGCCTTTGGCGCCTACTTCAAGGGAGTGAAGGCGATCCCGTCGAACGCGCTCGAGTTGCCGCTCGAGTGGCTCAAGCGCCAGTTCCAGCGCGAGTTCAGCGCCGAGGAGAAGGCAGCGATCGAGGCGATGGGCGGGCTCGACAAGCTGATGGAGCGGCTGCGCGAACTGCTCGACGAGCAGAAGGAACGCCACGAGGGCGGCAGCAAGTGGATCGGCACCAACGGCACCTCGCCGTTTGGCAACGGCGGATTCAACCCGGAGGGGATTCGCGTGGGCGGGCCCTCGGCCGGCAATCGCACGGCAGTCAAGGTCTGGGAGCAGCGCGCGTATCGCGACTACGACGATCAGGTCGAACTCGGCACGCGCAACATCAAGATCGCGCTGCGCCGGCTGCGCAAGTTCGCCCGCGAAGGCGCCGAGGAGGAACTGGACCTGGACGACACGATCAGTTCAACGGCGCGCAACGCGGGCTACCTCGACATCAAGATGATCCCCGAGCGGCACAACACGATCAAGGTGCTGATGCTGCTCGATGTCGGCGGCACGATGGACGATCACATCAAGCAGACCGAGGAGCTGTTTTCCGCCGCCAAGACCGAGTTCAAGCACCTCGAGTTCTACTACTTCCACAATTGCGTCTACGACCACCTCTGGAAGAACAATCGGCGGCGCCACGCCGAGCGCTTCGCCACCTGGGACATCCTGAGGAAGTACAACGCCGACTACCGCCTGATCTTCGTCGGCGACGCGACGATGAGCCCCTACGAGGTGCTCCAGCCCGGCGGTTCGGTCGAGTACAACAACGAAGAGGCTGGCGCCGTGTGGCTGCAGCGGCTGGTCGAGCGCTTCCCGAAGTTCGCCTGGCTCAATCCCGAGCCCGAGGGCGTGTGGGAGTATCGCCAGTCGATCGCGGTGATCCGGCAACTGATGCGCACGCGGATGTATCCGGTGACGCTGCAGGGGCTGGAACGCGCGATGCGCCAGCTCTCGCGCTAGCTGCCCGGGTCGGGCGCAGCGGCGCGCGCGCGCGGCGCAGCGATCGGCCCGATCAGACGACGAGCATCGTTGCTTGCCGCACGGGGTGCTGACCTTTGCTCGCGGCACGCAGAGCCGCGACCCAGCCCGGCGCGTCGAGTCCATCGCGCGCGCGCAGCTCGCGGGCTCGTGCGCGCAGCGCGCGCCACGAGATCGCGATCGGCGGCCCCGCGAAAGCGAAGGCGACGACGTTGCCGGCTTCGGTGGGCGACATCGCCAGTACGCGGCCGTCGAAGGCGCGTCCGATTCGCGAGAGATTCGGCGCGAACGACGTGTGCCGCGCGAACAGGTTGACCACGACGATGCCGGCCGGGGCGAGCACCGCGCGGCAGTCGCGATAAAACGCCACTGAATCGAGCACCGGCCCGCGCGCGCGCGTGT
>JAHDXY010000031.1:0-9285 GCA_023384005.1 Burkholderiaceae bacterium
CGTAGGGGTGCGCGAGCGGCCACTCGGGAAAGGTGTTTGTCGAGAAACGATGGTGCACCAGCGCGAGCGCGGAGACGAAGCGCGGATCCTGCAGGTCCTTGTAGTACTGGCCGACCTGGCCGGCGAGAAGCAGGCCCTTGTAGACGATCGTTCGCGCCGAGAGCGAGGGCACGAAGTACTCCTTGCCGTGCTTGAGCGCGAGTTTTTGCACCGCGTGGCTCGCGGTCTTGCGGATCACGTAGAGCTTGCGTTCGAGCGCGTCGGTCACCATCACGTCGGCGCCGCGCCCGATGAAGATCTGGCGGATCACCGGCTCCTTCGAGCGCACCGTGGGGGACATCGGCATCGACTTGTCCACCGGCACGTCGCGCCAGCCGAGCACCACCTGGCGCTCGCCGCGCACCGCGCGTTCGAGCACCTGCTCGCATGCAAGGCGCGACGCGTGCTCCTTGGGCAGGAAGACGATGCCCACGCCGTACTCCCCGGCCGGCGGAAGCGTGACGCCCTGGCGCGACATCTCCTCGCGGAAGAACTGGTCCGGGATCTGCGCCAGCAGCCCGGCGCCATCGCCCATCAGCGGATCGGCCCCGACCGCGCCGCGGTGGTCGAGGTTGACGAGGATCTGCAGGCCCTGCTCGATGATCCGGTGGCTCTTGTGGCCCTTGATGTGCGCGACGAAACCCACGCCGCAGGCGTCGTGCTCGTTGGCCGGGTCGTAGAGGCCCTGCGCGGCGGGGGGTGAAAACTCGCTCAGCGCTTCGCTGGTGCAACGGTCGTCTGGCTGCATCGATCCACTCCGGATACCATCACGGTCTCGGTACATCAGTAATCACTCACCTCGCAGGCCGCGTCAAATCGTGGTTGCGGCACTGCAGCGGAGCAGTTCTGGTCGGACCTTGCAGTATAATGGCTGTTTTGCCGTTTTTGAAACCACCCTCGGATCGTGCGGAGAACCCAGATGCAAAGAACCTGTCGCTGCTTTCGTGTCGTCACCCATGGCGAACCGCTGGTCGAGGAGCGCCTGCCGATGCGCGAACCCGAGGGCGACGAGGTCCTGCTCAGGGTACGCGCCGCCGGGGTTTGCCACTCCGACGTGTTCCTGCACGAGGGGTTCATCGACACCGGCGCTGGCCGCAAGATCGACATGGCGCGCGGCGTCGCCGCGCCGCGCGTGCTCGGCCACGAGATCGCCGGGACGGTCGAGGCGACCGGATCCACTTCCACCGGCGCCGCGATCGGCGACGTGGTCGTGGTCTATCCGTGGATCGGCTGCGGCGAGTGTGCGTTTTGCGCCTCGGGCCGCGAGAACCTGTGTTCGGCGCCGCGCAACCTCGGCGTGCACGCCGACGGCGGATTCGCCGAGTACGTAATGGTCCCGCACGCGCGCTACCTGGTGCCGATCGGCGACCTGGCCCCCGAGCAGGCGGCCACCTACGCCTGTTCCGGTCTGACCGCCTATGCCGCGCTCGGGAAAGTGCCCAGGCCCGGCGCCAACGAGAAGGTGCTGGTGATCGGCGCCGGGGGCGTCGGCCTCTCGGGCGTTCGTTTCGCCAGGCGCTTGCTCGGAACGGCGCCGATCGTCGCCGAGATCGACCGCGCGAAGTGGCCGCTGGCGAAAGAGGCCGGAGCCTCGGACACGATCGACCCGTCGGCCGGGGACGCGCTGCGCACGCTGCTCAAGTCCACCGGCGGCGGGGTGATCGCGGCGGTGGACTTCGTCGGCACCGGCGAGTCGTTCGCGTTCGGGCTGGGCGCGCTGCGCAAGGGCGGGACGCTGATCTCGGTGGGAATGATCGGCGGTTCGACCGCGCTCACTCCGGCGCTGCTTCCGCTGAAGGTCGCGACCGTGATCGGTTCGTACGTCGGCACTTGCGACGAACTGCGCGAGCTGATCGCGCTCGCGCGCGAGGGCGCGGTGCCGCCGCTGCCGGTCACGACGATGCCGCTTGAGTCGGTCAACGACGCGCTCGAGCGCCTGAGCGCCGGGCGGATGCCCGGACGGGCGGTGCTCCTACCTTGAACCCGCGGCGGTGGTCGCCGCGGTGGTGCCGGTCGCCGCGCCAGCGGCCATTGCCGCTGCCACGCGGCCTCAGGATTCGTCGCCCGGCATGCGCCGCGCTAGGCGCGCTGCGCCTCGGGCTGCGAGCGCAATTCCGGGAGCTGGGTGATGAACGCGAGCGTCACCAGCGACAGGGCTGCCATCGTGAACAGCAGCACGTGGAAACCCGCGGCCTTGACCATCGGACCGAGCAGCCAGACCGCGAGCGAACTGACGCCGAACGAGATCGCGAAGCGGATCCCGGTCACCCGCGAGCGCATGCTGTCGTCGACATAGCGGTAGATCATCGCGTCGGTGAACGGTATCGCGCCGAACACCGAGACCATGAACGCGGTGAGTAGCGCGAACAGCGCCCAGCCCTCGGCGTAGCCGGCGAGCGCGAACAGCGGCGCCTGGAACGCGACGATCGACATGTAGAGGCGCTTGAGCGCAAAGCGATCGATCATCCGACCCACGAACACCTGCGTGACCGACGCGACGCCGTAGGCCGCGGCGAGCAACGACCCGAGCACCGCCGGGTCTTCGATGATGCCGGCGAAGCGCTCGCGCAGCAGCTGCGCGTTGCCGTTGGTGGTGAAGTTGAACAGCAAGGCGCCGGTGACCGCGGTCATCGTCATCACCGCGAGCACGCGCGCCATCGACGCCGCCGGCTCCGGCGTGTCCACCGGCTTGCGTCGCGCCGGCGCCTCGGTCTCGCGCGCCGCCGTGCGCAGGAACACGATTCCGCAGGCGATCGACACCAGCCCCGGAACGAAGAACGCGGCGCGCCAGCCCAGGTGCTTGACCAGGAAACCGGTGACCAGCGCGGCGACCGCGATGCCGAGATTGCCCGCGAGGCCGTTGATCCCGATCGTCATCCCGGGCCGCAGCGAATTGCGCACCAGCATCGGGATGCCGACCGGGTGGTAGATCGCCGAGAAGACGCCGAGCAGCGTGAGCGCAACCGCGATCGTCCACGGCCCGGTGGACAACCCCACCAGGATCGACGACACGCCCATCCCGAAGAAGAACAGCAGCATCATCTGGCGCCGGCCCCACAGGTCGCCCAGCCGCCCCGCGGGCATCGCGCCGATGCCGAACATGAAGAACGCGCCAACGCTGTAGGGCATCAGGTCCTCCCAGCGTTCGAAACCGAAATCGGCCGCGATCGTCGCCACGGCGGTGGCGAAGATCAGCAGGAACATGTGGTCGATCGCGTGCGCGAAGTTCAGCATCAGGCCTGTGAGTCGGTACTGGTTCAAGTTGGCTCCAGTGTCGCCAGGGTCCCGCCCAGCCCGAGCCGGGCCAGCTCCTTGATCGCGAATCGATCGGTCATCCCGGCAATATAGTCGGCGATCGCCCGCGCGCCCAGCGACTCGGTGCGCAATCGGTGCTCGTCGGGCAGCGCTCCCGGGTCGCGTTCGAAGGCCTCGAACAGCAAGGTCACGACGCGCTTGGCGTCGTCCATCACGGCGCTCACCTTCGGATGGCGGTACAGCTCGACGTTGAGGAAGCGCTTGAGCTTCGCCTGCTCGTCGCGCATCGGCTCGGAGAACCCGGCCAAGGGAGGCGCCGCGCGCACCGCGTCGACCGAATCGGGCGCGTGAGACGCGATTCGACGCGCGGTCTCGCCGAGCAGGTCGACGACCAGCTCGTTGATCATCCGGCGCGTGGTCTCGCTCACGAGCCTGCGCTCGCCGATCGCGGGATGCTCGCGCCGCACCTCGCGCATCTGGCGCGCGAAGAGGTCGATCGCGAGCAACTGCTCGATCGCGATCAGTCCCGAACGCAGCCCGTCGTCGACGTCGTGGTTGTTGTAGGCGATCGCGTCGGCCAGGTTGGCGACCTGCGCTTCGAGCGATGGTTGCCGCCCGCTGAGGAATCGCTCGCCGACATCGCCCAGGCCGCGCGCGAGCTGCGGTGCGCAGTGCTTGAGGATGCCCTCGCGCGTCTCGAAGCACAGGTTCAGTCCGTCGAAGCCGCCGTAGCGTTGCTCGAGTTCGTCGACCACGCGCAGCGACTGCAGGTTGTGCTCGAAGCCGCCGTGCGCGCGCATGCACGTGTCGAGCGCGTCCTGCCCGGCGTGGCCGAAGGGCGTGTGCCCGAGGTCGTGCGCGAGCGAGATCGCCTCGATCAGGTCCTCGTTCAACGCCAGTCCGCGCGCGATCGAGCGCGCGATCTGCGCCACCTCGATCGAGTGCGTGAGCCGCGTGCGGAACAGGTCGCCCTCGTGGTTGACGAAGACCTGCGTCTTGTACTCGAGCCGGCGAAACGCGGTGCAGTGCACGATCCGGTCGCGGTCGCGCTGGAACGCGCTGCGCGTGGGCGAATCGGGTTCGTCGAAGCGCCGCCCGCGGCTCGTCGCCGAGCGCGCTGCGTACGGCGCGAGTTGCCTGGCGGCGTCGTCAGGCGGCAACGCCATCGACCGCGCACGCGGCGAGCGTGGCGCGCACCGCATCCTCCGGCACGCGCCGCACGCAGGCCAGGCCGATCGCCTCGAGCAGGACGAACTTCGGCGTGCCACGCTCGGCCTTCTTGTCGACGCTCATCAGCTCCAGGTAGCGATCGGCGCTCCAGGCGGGCCCCGCGCGGGGCAGGCCGGCCGCGGCGATCGCCGCGACAAGCCGCTCGAATTCGCCCCCGCCGATCATCCCGAGCCGGCGCGACAGGTCCGCGCCCATGACCATCCCGGCGCCGACCGCTTCGCCGTGCAGCCATTCGCCGTAACCCAGCCCAGATTCGATCGCGTGCCCGAAGGTGTGTCCGAAGTTCAGGATCGCGCGCAGGCCCGCTTCGCGCTCGTCGTGCGCGACCACGCGCGCCTTGATCTCGCACGAACCGGCGACCGCGGCGGCCAGCGCGGTGCTGTCGCCGGCGCGAATCGGCGCGATGTCGCGTTCGACCGCGGCGAGGTAGTCGGCGTCGGCGATCGCGCCGTGCTTGATCACCTCGGCCAGCCCGGCGCTCAGCTCGCGCGCGGGCAGGCTGCGCAGGCAGCCGATGTCGGCCAGCACCAGCCGCGGCTGGTGGAAGGCGCCGACCATGTTCTTGCCCATCGGGCGGTTGATGCCGGTCTTGCCGCCGACCGACGAGTCGACCTGCGCGAGAAGGGTCGTGGGCGCCTGCACGAAATCGATGCCGCGCTGGTAGGTCGCGGCCGCGAAGCCGGCGATGTCGCCGACCACGCCGCCGCCGAGCGCGACGATCACCGAAGCGCGATCGAAGCGGTTCGCGAGCAGCGCGTCGAACACGAGCTCGAGCGTGGACCAGTCCTTGTGCGACTCGCCATCGGGCAGCACCACCTCGATCACCCGCGCGGCGTCGCGCTCGAGCGTCGCACGCAGCCGCGCGCCGTAGAGCGGCGCCACCGTTTCGTTGCTCACGATCGCCACCGAACGGCCGGCGACGATCGGTGCGATCAGGTCGCGGCGCGCGAGCGCGCCTTCACCGATCGCGATCGTGTAGCTGCGCTCGCCGAGGGAAACCTCTACTTCGTGCATTCCCGTCGCGGTCGACCTCAGAAAGTCACCCCGAGCGTCGTCACGTTGTTCTTCGGCGTACGCACGTTGATCTCGGCCGAACCACTGACACCGACGCAACCTCCCGCGGTGGTGCGGGTCACCAGGACCGAATGCAAGGTGCCGCCGAGTGCGGTCGTGCTCCCGATTCTGCTGTTTTGCACTTCGGCGGTCCAATCTTCCCGGGCGCCACCCTGAATCGACGTGATGCGTGCGCTGATCGCCGTGTCGAAAGGCATCGGATTGCCGTTCAGATCCTGCAGCCAGAAAGGAATGACGACCGTACACGTGGACGTATTCAATGCGTAGCTGGTCGGGACGTTGCTGGCATTGGGACTGGGGACGCTGGGCGAAGTGCGGAAGAACCCGAACGAACCCGACCACACGATCAGAGCCTGATCGCGAACATGTGCAAGCCCGCGCACGCCGTCGCAGGTCTCGGGCACGCTCGCGGTGATCGGATTGGGTGCGCAGGCGCTCGATTGCGCGCCCACGTACGGAACGAAAACCTCGCCCATGTCGTAGGCCCCGTTCTCCGACTTGTCCAGGAACAGGTAGCCCTGGTCGTAGAAGGCTTCGCCACTATCGTGGCGGAAGTTGCCGTTGGTATCGACGAAGGCTTCCTCGCCGATCGCGTAGGCCATGATCTGCGATCGGCCGTTCGCCGGTCGTACGCCCAGCGTGACGAATTCGACACCGCACTCCCCGGGATCGCCGTCGCCCGGCAGCGGCCTCTCGTTTCCGGTGTCGATTCCGGTCTGGCAATTTGCGTCGATCTTGCCCGCATTGGCGATGAAGCTGATCGCCGTGCCGTCCGGCACCGGATTGCCGAAGACGTCCGCCGCGCGCAACCGGAAATGCGCGGGTTCGCCGTCGTAGGACCAGCCCTCGATGTTGTAGTACGGCGCGGCGACCGAGAACCTGTTCTGGATCGGCTGGCCGGTTGAAACGGCCAGTTGCACCGAGTTGGTCGTGAGCGTCGCGTTGGCGGTAGCGATCGTCGCGATGACCCAGACCGGCGTGGGCAGCGTCCCGGAGCGCACCTGGACTTCGACGATGCCGTTCGCGTCGGTCTGCTTGATGACAGGTCCGGGGACCTGGTCGATGAGCAGGCCCCGGTGTCGTTGCTCAGGCGCAGCGTGACGTTGGTCGGTACCATGACCGGATTGCCCGCCTGATCGACGACCTGGAAGCGAACCGTGGAAATCTCGGGAAACGCGACGCCGGTGCCGGGTCCCTGCACGCCACCCGTTCCGCGCAGCGCGATCACCAGCGGCGTCGCGCTCACGAACTGGACATTCGCCAGCGCCGGGGCAAGCACCTGCAGGCTCGCCGTCTTCGTGACGCTCGTTCCCTCGACCGTAGCGGTGATCAGATCGGTCCCGGCGCAGCCCCGGTCGACATAGGTGGTCCGGGCAACGCCACTGATCGAACTCACCAGTGCGCCGATCGTCGCTCTCGCCGGATTCTGCGCCGCGCAACTGGAGGCGAAGCGCACGGTGACCGGCGTATCTGCCGGCACCCCCGTGACGGGGACCGAGAGTACCGTCGTGCCATAGGCCGACAACGGCGACTGGCCCGCGCTCAGCGTGCCCAGCCCCACGTTCGCCGCGCCGACCGCGACGTTGAACGAGCTGCGCAGCTGCTTCTGCGCTACTTCGACGACGGCGGTGAGCGTGTACGCGCCGGCGGTGGTGAGCGTCGCCGGCTTGACCGTGACCGAGGCGGCGCCGGAAGAATCGGTGAGCGCGGTGTCGGCCGGCGAAAACACGATCTCGTCCTCGTCGGAGGACTCGAAACTCACGACCGCATTGGCGACCGGCACGCCCTGCGCGTCCTTGACGACGACCTTGGCCACTGCCAGCGCAGTGAACGAGATCGCGTTCTGCGTCAGCCCGCTGGCCTGGTCGACCACGGTCAGGGTAATCGTTCCGTCTGCGCTGGTGCCCGATCCGCCAGAGCCCGAGCCGCCGGTGGGCGCGCCACCGACCGGGAGCGTCACCCGGTTGCCGGCGAGATCTCCGCCGCCGCCGCAGGCGGCGATCGCCGCTGCCGTCGCCACAACGGCGAACCAGCCAGCAAGCCTGCGGCCCGCCCCGTTACCCCGATCCGTGGCCTGCGCCATCGTGCTCTCCCCGCTCGATCAAGCTGGTCATTATGACCGTAATATTCACCCGAAATCGTCGCTTCGCAACGCGTCGCGGGCGCAACCGCGCGACTATGGTCACCGAAGTGCGTCATTCGCGCCACGCCCCGGTGATCAAATCCGCCCGATGGGTTAGCCCGCCGCATGAAGGCCTGGCGGCAGTGCGGCGACGATTTGCGCCACCACGCGCGCCGCCGGCTGGCGACCGGTGAGGATCACGAGATCGGCGCATTCGCGGTAGAGGGGGTCGCGAAACGCGACCAGGTCGAAGACGAGTTCGCGCGGGTTCGCGGCGCGCAGCAAGGGCCTGACCTTGTCGGCGCGCAACCGGTTCCAGAGGTCGGGAGCGGTCGCGCACAGGTAGACGACCACACCGCGTTCGCGCAGATGACGGCGACTGGGTTCGCCGAGCACCGCACCGCCGCCGGTCGCGAGCACGATCGCGGGACGTCGCGTCAGTTCGTCGATCAGCGCCGCCTCGCGCCGGCGAAATCCCTCTTCGCCCTCGACCTCGAAGATCGTCGCAACCGGCACGCCGCAACGCGCCTCGATCTCCTTGTCGGCATCGATGAATTCGAGCCCGAGCCGTTTCGCCAGACGCTTGCCCACCGTGGTCTTGCCCGACCCCATCATGCCGACGAGGAAAATCGACGTCCTGGAGCCAGTCGCGATGGCGGAGGCGGCGCTCATGCGGCTAGCTTAACGCAGCCGCACCCGGGCGATCCCCGCCGGGGATTGCCCGGCAACGCGCGGACCGCAGCAGCGGGCGCCGAGCCCGCCGTCCGGTACCGGCTCGGTCAGCGCACAGTCACGAAACGGAAGTTGCTCCGCCCGCCAGTGAGCACGACCTGCAGGTTCACGTCGACCAGGATGTCGGCGCCCGAGGTCGACGCGATCAGGATCTGCTTGCGTTGCGAACTGGTGCTGCCGGCGGTGGCCGTGCTCTGCGCCACCTGCAGCTTGGTGACCGGCGCGTTGATCGGCACGTACGGCGCTCCCGAGACCAGGCGGTTGGTCGCTGCGCCCATCTCGCGGGCGTAGAACAGCGCGCTCGCACCCGGGCTGCACGCGTCGGTGGTGGGTGTGGTCGACGCCCACATCACCACGCCGCGCGCCACGTGCGGCGCGATCACCACCTGCCCGCCGGAGGACATCTGCATGTACCAGCCCTTCACGCCCGGTCCTTGCGGCGCGAATGAGGTGGGAAGCACGGCGACCAGGTCGCTTGCGCTGAGCGGCGAGGTGAAGGTCGCCGGCGTGCTCGCACTGCCGTCCTTGATCGCGTAGAAGGTGCGCGTCGTCATCGTGCCCATGTCGCCCACGGCCAGCAATTGGCCGGTGCCGAAGTAGACCCAGCGCTCGGACCGGTCGCGCGGGTTGATCGCGATCGCCGGAGACGAGGTGATCGGCGCGCCGACCGACGCGATCTTCGTGCCGTCCGTAGGCCACGCACCCGGGCCGCTGCCCGAGAGGTCGAAACGCCAGACGTTGCCGCGCAGGTCGGTCGCGTAGAGCTGGTGCACCAGCGCTTCGCGGTCGCTCTGGAAGAACACCTCGGTGTGCGCCAGTCCGACCGGGTTGCT
>JAHDXY010000031.1:9295-18304 GCA_023384005.1 Burkholderiaceae bacterium
TTGTCCGGAACGTCGAGCCGCTTGATCACGGCGCCGTCGCGCGGGTCGAGCAGCCAGATGTGCCCGGTTCCGGTCGCGTTCTGGTAACCCGAAGTCACCGCGACGACCCAGCCGTAGTTGGTGAACATCACCATAGGCGGGCCGAAGGAATAACCGAGCCGCGTGGTGTCGCCGGTCTGGCTTGCGTCGAACTCCCAAAGCACCTTGCTGCGCAGGTCGTCCTCGCTCGCGGCGAGCGGGCTGGTCACGTCGAGCGCGTAGTAACCCTTGCCGCCCTTGTTCAGTCCGCCGACCAGGAGGGTGCGCCATTGGGCCGAGCCTGCCGCCCCGCGAACGCGACTGATGTCGATGTCACGCACGGTCGGCGTCTGGTCGACGCGGAACCGGTGCGAGAACTTGTTCGGAACCGGGTCGCTCGTGCGCCACGACATCGCGCCAAGGCCGGTGACGCCGCTGCGAAACATGAAGCTGGGCACGTAGGCCCACTTCTCGGCGCCCGAGTCCGCGTCGCCCACCGTGCCCTTGATCGCGTGCAGCATCCCGTCGTTGGCGCCGACGTAGACCATCGGCTCGCGCGACAGCTGCGCGGAGCGAAACGACGCATACCCTGCGTGGTAGGCGTCGGAGTAGGGCTCGACCGGCGCGGCGACGTAGCGCGGCTCTGAGTTGACGATGTCGCCGAGCACGAAGGGGCGCCGCCGGAACTCCTTGATCTCGAAGGCCGTGTCCTCGTTGGCGCGATCGCCGCGCAGGTACTGCAGGATCTGCGTCGCGCGCGCCGGAACCGGGTCGAGCGTCGCGTGCTGCGTGCTCGAGAGCGCGCCACCGGTACCGCTGAAACCGGGTTCGCGGAACCTGACCGGCGCACCCGAGATGCTCGAGTCGCTGCGCGTCACGATCATCCGGTTCGTGCTCCAGCCTCCGCCGGAGCCGCTCGGCAGGACCTGCGCGTCGAGCTTCTCCTGCGACTTCCACACCGCGGCGCCCGAGATCACGCCGGTCACCGGGTCGACGCTGCGCGCCTGCAGGTCGCCGGTCCACTCTCCCGACTTGTACTGCGCACGAAACGCGATCGGCGTGCCGACCGCGAAGTCGCTCCCGGTGAGCACCGAGCCCGAGTTCGAACCCTGGCGGGCCTGGATGTCGCTGATCGCGCTCGCCAGCGCGACCATCATCTCCTTCGGGCTGGACACGCTGAAGAACTGCCCGTGCCCGATCAGCGCCGCGTGCCAGAGGTCGTCGATCGTCGACGGCTGGTCGGAGCTGGGCTTGGGCCAGTTGGCCGTGCCGGCGATGATCGCGCTCAGCCCCGACGGATAGGAGATCGTGCCCTGCTCGGAGAACGCCAGGCCGTAGGTGACCATGTGCTGCCAGTTCGCCGGATTCGCGGTCGAGGTGAACACGTTGTTCGTCATCGACGGACGCAGGTCGGTCATCCAGTAGTAGGCGGCGAGGTCGGACAGCGTGTTGGTCGAGCTCTGCGATGGGTTCTCGCGATAGGGACGCGGCCAGGGCGAACCGGCGCTGAACGAGGTGCCGAACTGCGCGGCGAGCGCGTTCAGGAGGTCCGGATTGTTCGGCAGCGTATTGTCGTAATTGGTCGATCCGACCGAGCCGCTCGCGCCGCTCGCGTTCCACTGTCCGTCGGTGGAGAGCAGGTGATAGTTCTGCTGGCAGGTGAACTGGATCGGGTCGGGGACCGCGCCGCTGCCGGCCGGGTTCGCCCCGGTACGGTAGTACTCGCCGATCCTCTGCTGCGCCTCGCGCAGCGGCGTGTTGCCCGAGGGCTGCTGGCGATAGAGCACCGTGTAGAACGCGTCGCGCTGCGCCTGGTTGAAGGTGTTCAGCGCGAGGAATCCCCCCGAGGTTCCGGTCGACGAGGGGTTGTTGATCGTGTGGATGCCGACGCGAAACGCCTCGTCGACGACGCGAAACGCCTCGCCCACCGAGGTCTTGAGCGCGTACATCCGGGTGCGGTAGTAGCTGAACCAGTTGGCGAAGTTCTGCTTGACCGTGCTCGAGGCCGCGTTCACGTCGACCAGCGTGTAGTTGGCGTCCGAGTAGCAGGTCCCTTCGGCGGGGGTGCCCGAACCCGAGTACACGTGGTAGTAGGCGCTGCGGCTCGCGGAACCGAGCGCGGTGTCGCCGTAGTTGTTGGCGGCCGGGAACTGGGTCGAGAGGTTGCGCGTGCCCTCCGAGGTCCTGAAGCCGTCGAGCCAGGCCGAGGTGAAGTTCGAGTCCGGATAACGGCTGCCGTCGGACTTGATCGGCGGCGTATAGGTCTCGGCCGGGTCGAAGTAGAGCTGGTTGTAGAGCGTGCTCGTGAAGCACTTCTTCGTCTTGTTCGAGCTGGTGTACATCGGCGCGAACTGCCAGTCCATCGACCCCGAGTTGTCGACCGTGAGCATCAGGTTCGCCTGCACGCCCGAGTAGGTGTACAGCGGTTCGTCGGTGATCTCCGGCACGGTCTGCGCGAAGGCCGGCGCGAGCGGCGCCCAGAAATGGGCGGCGAGGACGATCTGGGCAATGGTTCTGCGCGCGCGCGCCGGTTTCGTCGCCATGGTTGGCTCCTGGTGCGGGCGAATTCAGTCGCCCTTCATGAAGATCTGCGAGTAGGCGACGGCGTTCTTCGGTCCGTCGATCCTGACGGTGACGCGAACGAACGGAAGCCACTCGGAACTGCCCGCGCTGCAGTTGTTCTGGCAGGTGCGCGGGAACTGGTACTCGTAGAGGCGGCAGGTCGCAGGAGAAGCAGCCCCGGGCGCGCTGCACAGCCGCTCGACCAAGTAGCGGCGCAACTGGCGCGACTGCGGATCGATCTGCTCGCCGGGCCAGCCGGAGGCCACCGGTCCCGCGCCGTCCCACGCGGGCGCCGGCAGGTTGGCGAGCACCTGCGGAATGCCCCCGGGAGTCTGCGCCTGCTGCACGGCGTAGTAGGAAACGCCCGCCGTGTCGCTGTTGCGGTCGAGGATGTTCAGTCCGGCGTTCGGATGCGACTGCATATAGGCGAGCAGCGCGTCGTTCAGCGCGAGGTCGGTGTTCTGCTCGGCGCTTCGCAGGAACTGGTAGTTGGTCGACGCGAGGTTCGCGCTGTCGGTGGAACGGAACAGGGCGAACGATGCGGCGATCATCGCCACCAGTGCGACCAGCGCGAAGATCAGCGACAGGCCGCGCTGGCGGCGCAGGCCGCGCTTGCCGAACACCCGGGCGCGGCGCGAGTCAGGTGCTGCTGTGCGCTCTCTCACGGGTGCCTCACATCTCGCTGAGAATGACGTTGCGCACCGGCGCCAGCGAAGTCGCGGTGTTGTAGCGGAAGCAGAGCTGGTCGCCGGCGAGCGAGTAGGTGCCCGCCGCAGGAATCTCGGGCAGGCGCCGCGCGGCGTCGCCGGCGATCTGCGGAAGGATCTGGAACGGCCCCGCGCCGGACACCGAGCAGTTGCCGGCCTGGTCGGGTCGCTCGAAGCGCGGGCTGCGCACCAGCAGGCCGATGCGAATCGCCTTGATCTGGTGCACGCCAGGGGTGCCGACCACGACCGGAAGCACGCTGATCTGGTTCGGGGCAAGCGGATACGACGGAATGCCGAGCACGTCTGCGTTGGCCGGCGGATCGACCCAGGCGTCGATCACGTCGTCGTTGCCGACGTCGACGCCGAGTTGCAGCTTCATCGACATGATGTTGTCGGAGACCACCCGCTCCGGCGTGTTGGCGAGAAGGTCGCGCACGACAAGCCGGTTGTCCGCATCGACGCGGTACTGCTCGAGCAGCGGAGCGGCGCCGAGGTTGATCACCATCGGTTCGTCGTAGGTCGCCGCGGTCGGCGCGCTGATCGTGATGTCGGCAGGGCTGATCGCCGGCGCGCCCGGAAGCCCGGTCACGCGCGCGAGCGTGCAGGCGCGCGGACGGGTCGTGCCCGCATTGACCGCCGAACTCTGCTCGTAGACCAGTACCCAGTCCCCCACCGCGAAGCCGTGCGTCGAGCGCAGGCGGATCGTGCTCGCGCCGGCGGCGAGGCCACCGGTCTCGGCGGGCGCCGGCACCGGAACGTTGGGGCTGTTCCCGGAGAAGACGGTGAAAGTGTCCGACGCGAGCCCGGCGCCGCCCGAAGTGGCCACCAGCGGTGCGATCCGGGTCGGTACGCCGCCGATCGTGGCGATGCAGCCGACGTGGAACTCGGGCCGCGGCGGGCTGTTCGTGGACAGAGTGAACTGCGCAGTGCCCGGATCGACCAGTCGCACCGGCGAGGTGTACCCGGGGTCGCTCACGACGGTCAGGTTGTAACCGGCGTTGATGATCGCGCGCTCGATCGTCGCCAGCGCGAAAAGGCCCGCCTGCAGTCCCTCGCCGCCGCTGGTCGTCGTGCGCCTGCGCTCTTCGTTGCTGGCATAGGTCTGGAAGATCGCCATCGATGCGACCATCGCGATCACCGACGCGACCATCAGCTCGACGATCGACAGTCCGCGCTGGCGGCGCAGGGCCGCTGCGCGACGCGTTTGCTGGCGCGCGCGCGTCGTTCGCCTCATGATTGCGGCTCCAGGATCAGCGCGGTGGTCGTGTACTGGCTTGCGGCGGGCGCGCCGGGCGGCTGCCAGAAGATCGTGACGGTCACCTGCGACGCGGTCGAGTTTCCCGCGCCGACCGCCGAGAACGCGGTCTGCACGGTGTTCACGACCACGACCGGCGGCGCGTCGGTCGCACCGGGCAGGGCGCGCGAACCGTACTGCACGCGTGCCGCCCACTCGTCGTAGCGCACCGCCGACCCTCCTCCGCTGGAGTAGACGATCGCGCGCTGCGAAGGATCGGTGGTCCACATCTCGGCGATCAGTTCCGATGCGTGCTGCGCGGCCTGCGAGCGCAGCGTCGCCTCGGAGAGCATCTGAACCGAGCGGGCCTGCATCCCCACCAGGCCGAGGATGCCGATCGAGAACACGACGATGGCGATCAGCGCTTCGAGCAAAACGACTCCGCGCTCGGCGGCGCGCGAGGCCGCGCGCGCTCGCCGATGCATGGGGCCGGGCGCGGGCGAACGCGACCGCGAGCAACGCGGCGACGCGGTGAACCCCATTGGCGAGAAGCGCGATTTCATCAGCAAGCCTGGGGATTGCCCGCGGCGGCGGCCGGATCGCACAACCGCGCACTGCCCGCTGCGCCGAGCACGACGACGAGGCGGCGCTCGTGGGAGCCCATCGTCAGGCTTCGCATGTCGACCCGAACGAGGTTCGCCAGCCCCTGCGCCGGGCGGCCCAGGCCGTCGAAAGTCACCGAAGCCGGAAGACCCGATGCCGGCGCGAGCCCGGTGGCCAGCGCCGAAGCGAGCGTGCTCGTCGCGTCGTTCGACGCGCCCACCTGGGTCGCGCCGCTTTCCTCGCCGCCGTCACGCACCATGATCAGCGGCACCGCGGGGTCGCAGTCAACGCCTGCCGGATCGACCGCGCACACCCGCCACGCGCTGGAGCCGGACGCGTCGGTCAGCGTGAACATCACCCGCGAGTTGCGACGCAGCGCCTCGGCGCGCGCCAGGTTGACTCCGTCAATGACCGCTTCGGCTGCGGTGCGCAGCCGGATGTTGCCGAGCCACGCCGCCGCCGAGGGCATCGACAGGCGCAGCAACCCGGCGAAGATCAGGATCACGATCACCAGTTCGATGATCGAGAACCCGGCGGAGCGCCGCAGGCGCAGTCGAATCGACCTCATGGCCTTCGATCATCCCTTGCGGGTCAGCCAGCGCGTGGCGCCCTCGGCCGGCACCGCGCCCCAGCCGGCACCCCACGAGACCGTCGCGCGCTGGTTGGCCTGGTCGATCGTGTACACGAAACCGTTCACCGTGCCACTGCCGGTCGCGGTGATCGTGTACGCTTGGCCGTTGCCGGCCGCGACGCAGGCCAGCGTGAAGCGCTCGAGCGCCGGCGCCGGTATCCCGCAGCCGCCGCCGCCCGCGTAGGTGCGGTTGTCGGCGTAGAACTGCTCCATGCGCACGCGCATGTCGGCGAGGCCGTTGGTCGCCTCGATCAGCTGCGAGCGGACGATGTAGCTCTGGTACGAAGGGATCGCGATCGTCGAAAGGATTCCGACGATCGCCACCGCGATGATGAGTTCGATCAGCGTGAAACCGCGCGCATTCATTCGTATTCTCGCCCCAACGGGATTCATGCCCTGAGCCAATTTGGATCGGCGCGACCGAAGCGGCAACACGTCGCTGACCGACGGCGGGCGGCAGCGAACAGGCGGATCGGAGGCTACTGCGGGTCTCGGGCGGCCTTGCCTGGAGGCTGGCAGGCCTGCCCGGCGGGTCGCGTCGACCCGCCGCAGGCGGTCGCGCGGGGCCGCCGAAGCGGCCCCGGGGCGCTCAGTTCGGGTTGCTGCAGTCGGCGACTTCGCCGAACGGCGAGATGTAGCCCGGCGGGGACACGGTCTCGGAGGTGAGATCGGCCGACAGCGCGGGCAGCAGGAAGGTCGCCTGCGCCGTGCCTTCGGTTCCGGCGATCGCGGTGATCGTGACGCGCAGCCGGACCTCGCCCCAGTTGCCGAAGCTGCGTGGGTAATTGATGCGCAAGGTCGCGAGCCCGGTGCTGTCGGTCTTTCCGTCGATCGACGTGACCTCGGCGACCGCGAAGTTGCCCGGATCGAGGGTTCCGTTGCCGTTGACGTCCTCGCCGACGTCCAGGCGCAGGTTGTCGTTGGCATCTTCGGACGGGCACGCGATCGGCGAACCGACCCCGCCTTCGCCGCGGGTGACCCAGATCAGTTCACTCCAGACGTAGCGACCCTTGCGCATCCCTGAACCGACCAGCGACGCCTGGATCGTCGCGCCCGCGACCGGATTGCCGCTCGCGTCGCTCACCACCGCTGACCACGGGTAACCGAGCGAGGTCGGAGTGAGCGGTTCCACCACGTTGCCCGTGCCGATCCGCACGAACAGCTCCTGCCGGGTCGCGGTGAGCGTGGTTCGACCCTCGAGTCCGGTGCCGGGGCTGGTCGCGCGCATGTCGATCTGGTTGTTTCCGGTCGAGTTCGCGCCGGGATAGAAGGTCACGATGGCGACGCCCGCACTGTCGGTGGTCGCCACCGCCGGCTCGATGCGCCCGTTGCTCGGGTCCGAGGCCGCGAAGAAGCTGATCAGCCTGCCCTTGACCGGATTGTCCGCCGCGTCGCGCACGACCGCGATCAGCTGGCTCGAATTCGTTCCGGAGGGCGAGAGGTTCACGCCGACGTTGCTCGGGCTCGACTGCAGCGTGATCTTCGCCGGGGTGCGGCTCACGAATTCGACCCGCTGCGAGCCGATCACGCCACCGACCGTTGCGGTGATCGTGCTCACGCCCGCCGTGGGCGATGAGATCGATGCGCTCACCTGCCCGGCCGCGTCGGTTGTGCCGCTCGAAGGGGTGATCGTGCCGCGCGTGGCGAAAAGCTGCATCGTCTGCCCGGACTGCGGCAGGCCGTTGAGCAGGTAGCGCACGGTGACGTTCTGGTTCGCCGCGACCGTGATCTCCTGGTCGGGTGCAGGCGACGAGAAGGTGAGCTGGCTCGCCGCGACCGTGACCTGGATCGACGCGCTCGCGCCGAGCGCGGAGACCGTCAGCGTGTCGGAGCCGACTTTCGTCCCGGTGAGCAGCAGCTTGGCCTGCCCGGCGACGTCGGTCGTCACGCTCGCCGAACTGAGCGTGTTGCCGGCCGAGGAGGTCACGGCAACGGCACGCCCAGCCAGCGGCTGGCCGGAGGAGTCGCGCAACGCCAGCGTGTACTCGGTCGGCGAATTGGCCATCGCGTTGCCGGGCCCGTTCAGTGCGAGCGTCGTGCCGACGACCATCACGTTGACCGATTTGGTCGCGGCGCCGCTCGCGCCGGTGACTGTGATCGTGCGGTTGCGCTGGTCCGAGACCGACAGCGTCGCGCTCGCCGCGCCGGTGGCGTCGGTGCGCGCGGAGACCACCAGCAGTTGCGCGCCCGAATCGGTGGTCGCGAAATCGACCTGCTGGTTGGCGAGCGCGCGATTCGACGAGTCCTTGGCGAAGGCGGTGATCGTCGCGGTGGTCTTTCCGTCGGTGCCCAGGGTCGGCGTGCTCGTCGTCATCTCGAGCACGGCGGTCGAGGTCGCGCCGCCAGTGGCGCCCTGTCCGCCGGCGCCTCCGCCGCCGCATCCGGCGAGGGTCGCGACCAGTACCGCGGCTACTGCCGCGACGATTCCCTTGAGGCTAGACGTCGTCATTTAACGTTCCCTTGTTCCAGATCCGCCGTGCGGCTCGTGTTCCCGGTTGGTTTGCTCTTGCTCTTGCTCTTGCTCTTGCATGCGCTCACGATCGATCCGCGTCGCGGCGCCCTCAGCGCGCCATCGCGGTGTCGGTCACTACACGCGGCGTGAGGAACACCAGCAGTTCGGTGCGATCGTTGCGCCTCGTGGTCTGCTTGAATGCGTGACCCACGATCGGGATGTCGCCCAGTAGCGGCACCTTGTTCACCGCGTTGCGTTCGAACTGCTCGTAGATTCCCCCGATCACGACGGTGCCGCCGTTCTCGACCAGCACCTGCGTGCGAACCGCGCGCGTGTCGATCGCGTATCCGGCCGGCGTGAGTTGTCCGACCGCGTCGCGGTTCACCGCGACTTCCATGATCACGTTGCCTTCGGGTGTGATCTGCGGCGTGACCTCGAGCCGCAGGCTGGCCTTGCGGAACTGGATCGAGGTCGCACCGCTCGAAGTCGCCTGCTGGAACGGCAGCTCGGTGCCCTGCTCGATCGTGGCCTTGGCCTGGTCGGCGGTGAGAACGCGCGGGCTCGAGATCACCTTGCCGCGCTGGTCGGCTTCGAGTGCCGAGAGCTCCAGGTTGAGGAATCGCGTGAGCGACGAGCCGAACAGGCTGATCGCGAAGGTCGCCGGCGAGAACCCGCTGATCGACGGCGCGGGCAAGTTGACGAAGTTGGTGTTGTCGAGCGCGGTGAGCCGCCCGATCCCGACCGCGTTCAGCCCGCTCAGCCCGGACCCGGCCTGCGACGATACGTCGGCGACTCCGCGCAG
>JAHDXY010000031.1:18314-23902 GCA_023384005.1 Burkholderiaceae bacterium
TGCCCGAGATCGACGCGTAGGCGTTGCCCACCAGCGAGGTTCCCGCGCCGTAGACCGGCACGTTCATCGACGTGAGCGCTCCGCTCGCCGGGTCGGTCACCGCCACCTGGCGCGTGACCGTCGCGCGCGTGTCGTTGAAGCCTAGCCGCGCGCCGAGGTTGCGGCTGAAGCGGTCGTCGGCCTCGACGATCCTCGCCTCGATCAGCACCTGGCGCACCGACACGTCCACCTGCGCGATCAGCTTGCGTACGTCCTCGAGGTTCGCGGCGGTGTCCTGGATGAAGATCTTGTTCGTGCGCGCGTCGAACACCGCGCTGCCGCGCTTGGAGAGCACGCGCTGCTTCTCGTTGGAAAGCAGCTTCGCGAGATTCTCGGCCTTCTGGTAGTTGAGCTGGAACACCTCGGTGCGCAACTGCTCGATCTCGGAGATCTTCATCCGCGTCTCGAGGTCGAGCTTCTCCTTGGCCGCGAACTCGGTGCTGGGCGCGACCAGGATCACGTTGCCGTTCTTGCGCATGTCCAGGCCCTTGGACTGGAGCACGATGTCGAGCGCCTGATCCCAGGGCACGTCTTTCAGGCGCAGCGTCACGCTTCCGGTGACCGAGTCGCTGCTGACGATGTTCAGGTTTGTGAAGTCGGCGATCACCTGCAACAGCGCGCGAACGTCGACATTCTGGAAACTGAGCGACAGGCGCTCGCCGCGATAACCCTGCTGCGTCGCGAGCCGGTTCGGGTCGTCGCGCACCGGCTTGACCTCGACCACGAACTGCGTGTCGCTCTGGTAGGCGTTGTGCTCCCACTGCCCCTGCGGTTCGATCACGATCCGGGTGTTCTCGCCATCCTGCGTCGCGCGCACCGTGCGCACCGGCGTCCCGAAGTCGCCCACGTCGAGCCGGCGGCGCAGGTTGTCGGGCAGTTTCGTGGCGAGGAAATCGACGATCACTGCCTGCCCCTGCTGGCGTACGTTCACACCCACTCCCGCGTCCGAGAGGTCGATGACGACGCGGCCTTCGCCTTCCCTGCCGCGGCGGAAGTCGATGTCGCGCAACGCGTGCGTGCTCTTGGACCCGGACTGCGCGAAGCTGTACGCGAGGGGTTGCGTCGCGCCCGCGGACTCGACCATCGCGGTGAGCGCGACGATCACCGTGTTGCCCTCGATAGAGGTGGTGTAGGTTGCGGGTTTGCGAAGATTGAGCACGACGCGCGAGCGCCCGCCCGATTGCACCAGCGACACCGATCGCACGTCGCCCTGCGACAGCTCGATTGTGCTCTGCCCCGTCTTGTTCTCGGTCGCTGTGAAGTCGACGGCGACGCGCGCCGGCGAACTGACCGAGAAACTCGGCGGCTGCTCCTTTAGCGGCGAGGCGAGCTTGATGCGCACCAGCGTGGTCGCGCCCTGGCTCGCCGCCGTAACCGATTCGATCGCGTTGCCCTGTGCCGCAGCGGCTCCCGCCGCCGCCGCGAACACGAGCGCGAACGCCCACCGCGCGGCGCACCCGATCACGACACCCATATCGACCGACCTTGTCATTTCGCGCTCTCCTGCAACCGCAGCGACGTATTTCGTTCAACCCAGTCACCGGCAGCGTCCCGCACCAGTTCCTTGAGCACCACTTCCGCTTCGCTCACTCGCGTGATCCGCCCGAAGTTCTGTCCGGCGTAGTCGCCGACGCGAGCCTGGTACACCATCGTTTCGGCTTGCAACAGCGCGAAACTGCTTCGCCCGTTGGCGAGATGCCCGACCATCCGGATCGACTCGAGTGGAAAGCGTTCGAGCGCCTCGCGACGACGCTCGAGGTCTGGCCTGGGCCCGGCTGACGGCGCTTCGAAGCCCTTGACCATCAGGCGCGTCGGCGAGAACGGATCGACCTCGCCCGGGTCGTATCGAAACGGATCGAAGCGCTTGGGCGGCGCGACCGTCATCGTCGTCTGCGGCACCTTGGCGCGTTCGGACAGCATCCAGCTGCGGATCTCCTGCTGGTCGTCGCCGCATCCGGACAATGCGACGGTTGCGAACGCCGCGACCGCGATCGAGTTGATCTTCATTTCGCTGCCGCCCCCGTTGCCGCCCCGGTTGCCGATCCCGCCGCCGCGCCAGGCGCCGCCGGGCGTTGCCCGGCCCTGGTCTTGGCAGCCTCGCGCCGCGCCTGCGCGATCTCCTCGTTGTCGAGGTACCTGAAGGTCTTGGCGATCGAGTCCATCGTGATCAGGTTCGTCTTGTCCTGGAAGCTGAGCTGGATGTCGTTGAGCGTGACGATCCTCGCGAGGTTGGAGACCTCGCTGGTGAACGCGCCGAGGTCGTTGTACTGACCGACGAGCCTGATCCCGATCGGCAGTTCGGCGTAGAACTCCCGCGCCACGACCTGTCCGGGCTTGAACAGGTCGAACTCAAGACCGCGGCCGATCCCGGCACGCGTAATGTCCGAGAGCAGCGCGTCCATCTCGGCTTTGCTGGGAAGCTGCTTCTCGAGCTGGTTCACGTACACCAGAACCTGGTCCTTCTGCTTGCGCAGCGCCTCCAGGTTCACTGCCTGCGTGAGCTTGTCGACGTACTGCGCGCGCAGCCGGGCTTCGGCGTTCTGTCCTACTTCCAGCTCCTCGATCTGGCCGCGCCAGTACACGGCCCAGCCGGCGCCGAGGACGGACAACAGCAGCGCGAAGAGCAACGCGACCCGCGGAGCGCGAGGCCACAGCCCGGGGTGACGGCCCTGCAGGCCACGGAACTGGGCCGAGACCGCCTGGAGGTCGATCGAGGGGAGTTTTGGGCTGGCCATCGCGGTCACCTGTTCACTGGGGTGGCAGACGCGAGCGCCTGACTGCCGGCCGCGGCCGCGGTCGAGGCCGCGGTCGAGGCCGCGCCGGCGGCGACCGGGCGCGCTGGCGGCTGCGCCTCCGCTGCCGCAGGAGCCTTGATCGTCGCGCGAACAGAGAATTCGAACACCCGGCGCGCATCCTTCGCATCAGGCTTGCCCAGCGTCGCGGCCTTGATTTCAATCAGTTCCGGGCGTTCGAGCGACTGCATCTCCTGGCCCAGGCTGCGCAACAGGACCGAGACCTTCTCGTTGGACTGCGACATGCCGGTCAGCGTCACCGTCCTGCCTTCCTGCTTGAGCTTGCGAAGCTGGATACCCTCGGGAGTGAACTTGACCAGTTCGTCCATGACCTGCACCGGAAGCGTTCGATCGCGTTGCAGGTTCTCGACCGCGAGCTGGCGTGCGCGCAAGGCTTCGACCTCCTGGCGCAGCAGCGCGATTTCCTTGATCTGCGCGTCCAGGTTGTCATTCTCGGCCTTGATGAACGCGTTGCGTGCGAGTTGCGCGTCGATCTGGTTGCCGATCGCGACCGCCACGGCGATCGCGATCGCCACCCCGGCCGCGCCGGTGAGCGCGAGCAGTCCGACGAAGTCCTTCTTGCGGCGCTCTCGCCGCATCTCGCGATGCGGCAGAAGATTGATGCGAATCATGCGTCGAACCTCCGCAATGCGAGACCACAGGCGGTGAGCAGTCCCGGCGCGTCGACGCGCAACTGCTTCTCGCGCACGCCCTGGGCGAGTTCCATCCCCTGGAACGGACTGATCAGTTCGGTGGGAACCTGGGCGCGCTCGGCGATTTCCTCGAGCAGGCCGGACACGACGCTGCTTCCGCCGGCGAGGTAGATCCTGTCGACCCGCGCGTAGGGAGTGGACGTAAAGAAGAACTGCAGCGCGCGCATCACCTCGGCAGCACCCTGATCGACGAATGGCTGGAGCACGTCGGAACGGAAGGTCTCGGGAAGGTCGCCGGTCTTCTTCTTGACCTCGGCCTCCTCGGGAGTCAGGCCGTACAGTCGCACCAGGTCCTGGGTCAGCTGTTGCCCGCCGAAGACCTGTTCGCGCTCGAAGATCGTCTGCCCGTTCAGCACGACCGCGACCGTGGTCATCGTGCTGCCGATGTCGAACACCGCGATCACCTGTCCCTGCCCCTCGTTGGGCAGCATCGCCGTGACATGCTCGAGGGCGAGTCGCGCGGCGTGCGACTCGACGTCCATCACGGTCGCCCTGAGTCCGCACATCTCCACCACCGCGACCCGATCCTCGACTTTTTCCTTGCGGGCGGCCGCGAGCAGGACGTCGACGTCCTCGGTCGAAGCTCCCGCCATGCCGAGCACCTGGAAGTCGAGGTTGACCTCGTCGATCGCGAAGGGCACGTACTGGCTTGCCTCGGCCTCGACCTGGATTTCGTAGTCCTCTTCCCCGAGCCCGGCGGGCAGCGTGATCCGCTTGGTGATCACCGCGCTGGTCGGCAGCGCCAGCGCCGCTTCCCGGGTGCGGGTCCCCATCCGGCGCAAGGCACGGCCCAACGCCTCGGCCACCTGCTCGGGGTTCTCGACGTTTCCGTCGCTGATCGCGCCACGCTCGATCGCTTCGATCGCGTAGCGTTGCAGGCGGACGGGAAGTTTCTGCCCGGCGACCAGTTCCACCACCTTGACGCAGGAGGAACTGAGATCGATGCCGAGCAGGGGCGGCGATGCACGCCGCGAAAGGAACGGTAAACTGATCGCCACCTTGACCCCTTGTGCCTCAAAAAATCCTTACGGCTTAAGGATTTACAGAGACTTTCGACAAGTTACTTGAGATGCTAGCAACAATGTTCGCCTACTGTAAAGTTTTTTGACAAACACGGCAGTACCGGTGCCGTCCATCTGTCGCACCTCGACGACCACTGAGCAGGAAATCACGGTTTTTCGTGCGAAGAGGCCCGATTGCGGGGGGTCCGGGCGCACGCGGCGCAGTGCGTGGCGCGCGATGCGCGCGACGCCGGCAGGGATCGTATAATCGGTCGCCCGGGCAAAGCCCTTCGGCCCCGAGGACTTCGAGACTTCCACTGCCACTGGCAACCGGTCCGTCGGGCGCCAGGGGAGCGGGCAACAGGCCCCGTCTCGATCTTGCTGCCATGCGCGACGCACCCAGACCTCCAGACTCCCCGCGGCCCAGGCGCGCGGGCTTCACGCTCGTTACGCTCCTGCTCTCGGTCGTCGGGGTGCCGATCGCCGGTGCGCTCGCGCTGGCGCTGCTTCTGGCGCTGGCCGCAGTTCTGGCCAACGATCGGCTCCCGTCGATCGACGCGCTGGTCGACTACCGTCCCAAGGTGCCGTTGCGCGTGTACTCGTCCGAAGGGCAGTTGATCGGCGAGTTCGGCGAGGAGCGGCGCCGCGTGGTGCGAATCGACCAGGTTCCGAAGGTGATGAGCGACGCGATCCTCGCCGCCGAGGATTCACGCTTCTTCGAGCATTCGGGTGTCGACTTCGTCGGAATCGCGCGCGCCGCGCTCACCAACCTCGTCTCCGGAGGGCGCGACCAGGGCGCGAGCACGATCACGATGCAGGTCGCGCGCAACTTCTTTCTCTCAAGCGAGAAGACCTACACGCGCAAGATCTACGAGATCCTGATCGCGTTGCGCATCGAGCAGGCGTTGACCAAGGAGCAGATCCTCGAGGCCTACGTGAACCAGATCTTCCTCGGGCAGCGCGCCTACGGCTTCGCTTCGGCCGCGCTGGTCTACTTCGGAAAGTCGCTCTCCGAACTCAGCGCCGCCGAGGCGGCGATGCTC
>JAHDXY010000032.1:0-4813 GCA_023384005.1 Burkholderiaceae bacterium
CGCTCGGCTGGCCGCTGGTGATGATCGAGGGCATCGAGGCCGACGACGTGATCGGGACGCTCGCCACGCAGGCCGGCTACCGGGGAATGCGCACGATCGTCGCCACGGGCGACAAGGATCTCGCGCAGCTGGTGAGCAGGAACGTCACGCTGATCAACACGATGACTCCGCGCGGCGGCCCGCCCGAGCGGCTCGACCGCGAAGCGGTGATCGAAAAGTTCGGCGTGCCGCCGGAGCGGATCGTCGACTGGCTCGCACTGGTCGGAGACACGGTGGACAACGTTCCTGGCGTGGAGAAGGTCGGGCCCAAGACCGCGGTGAAGTGGCTCGAGCAATACGGTTCGCTCGAGGGCGTGCTCGAACATGCCGACGCGATCGGCGGCGTGGTGGGCGAAAACCTGCGCAAGGCACGCGAGTGGCTTGGCACGGCACGCAAGCTGGTCACGGTGAAGGCCGATTGCGATCTCGCGCCGCATGTCGAGTCGATCGACGGCTCGCTCGCGCTGGCCGACGAGCGAGTCGCCGACCTTCGCGAGCTGTTCGAGCGCTACGGGTTTCGCAGCTGGCTGCGCGAGATCGAGTCCGGCGACGCGCGCGCCGCTGGCGGCGGCAACGGCCGCGCCGGCGAAGGCGATCGTGGTGCTGGAACGGGCGAGGGCAACGGCGGCGAGGGCGGGAGCGATGGAGACGGCCAGGGCGACGGAAACGGCGACTCCGGCGGCGCGCAGGGCCCGCGCAGGAAAGCCGCCGCAGGCGCGCGCGTCGGAGTGGCCAACCCCGGCGCGCCGGCGCCGGCCGATGCCGCGATCGCGACGCACTACGAGATGGTCGTCACCGACGACGGACTAGACGCCTGGCTCGCGCGCGTCGACGGCGCGGCGCTTACCGCGGTCGACACCGAGACCACCTCGCTCGACCCGATGGCCGCCGAACTGGTCGGGATCTCGCTCTCGGTCGAGCCGGGCGTCGGGTGCTACATCCCGGTCGCGCACGCCTACGCGGGTGTGCCCGAGCAGCTGGCGCGCGAGCACGTCCTCGGGCGCATGCGCGCGTGGCTCGAGTGTCCTGACAAGCGCAAGGTCGGGCAGAACCTCAAGTACGACGCGCACGTGTTCGAGAACCACGGCATCGTGCTCGGCGGAATCGAGCACGACACGCTGCTCCAGAGCTACGTGCTCGAGGCGCACCGACCGCACGACATGGACTCGCTCGCGCGCCGCCACCTCGGACGCGAAACGATTCCCTACGCCAGCGTGGCCGGAAAGGGCGTGGGACAGATCGGCTTCGAACAGGTCGCGCTGGACCAGGCCACCCGATACTCGGCCGAGGACGCAGAGGTCACGATGCACCTGCATCGCAGGCTCTACCCGCGGATCTCGGCAGAGCCCGCTCTCGAGCGCATCTACCGGGAGATCGAGATGCCGGTCTCGATCGTCCTGCAGAGAATGGAGCGCCACGGCGTGCTGGTCGACGCCGAACTGCTCGCCGCGCAGTCCGAGGAGCTCGGTCGCGAGCTGATGGTGCTCGAGGCGAGCGCGCACGAGGCGGCCGGGCAGCCGTTCAACCTCAATTCGCCGAAGCAGCTCGGCGAGATCCTGTTCGAACAGCTCGGCTTGCCGGTCGTGAAAAAGACCCCCGGTGGCGCGCCGTCCACCGACGAGGGGGTGCTCGAGCAACTCGCCCAGGACTACCCGCTGCCGCGCATCGTGCTCGACTACCGCGGACTGGCGAAGCTCAAGTCCACCTACACCGACAAGCTCGCGCGCATGGTCAATCCGCGCACCGGGCGCGTGCACACCAGCTATTCGCAGGCGGTCGCGGTCACCGGCAGGCTCGCATCGAGCGATCCGAACCTGCAGAACATCCCGGTGCGCACGCCGCAGGGCCGGCGCATCCGCGAGGCCTTCGTCGCGCCGCCGGGGTGGCTGATCGTCTCGGCCGACTACTCGCAGATCGAACTGCGGATCATGGCGCACATCTCGGGCGACGAGTCGCTGCTCGACGCATTCGCGAAGGGCATCGACGTGCACCGCGCGACCGCCGCCGAGATCTTCGGAGTGAAGGTCGACGAGGTCAATGCCGAGCAGCGCCGCTACGCCAAGGTGATCAACTTCGGGCTGATCTACGGCATGAGCGCGTTCGGCCTCGCCGCGGCGCTCGGGATCGAACGCGACGCGGCGAAGAACTACATCCAGCGCTACTTCGAGCGCTACCCGAGCGTGCGCCGCTACATGGACGAGACTCGTGAACTGGCGCGCGCGCAGGGCTACGTCGAAACGGTGTTCGGCCGCAGGCTCTGGCTCGCCGAGATCCGAAGCCCGAACGGTCCGCGCCGCCAGGGCGCCGAGCGCGCCGCGATCAACGCCCCGATGCAGGGAACGGCGGCCGACCTGATCAAGCTGTCGATGATCGCGGTGCACGACTGGATCAGGAGCGAGCGCCTGGAGTCGCGCCTGATCATGCAGGTGCACGACGAGCTGGTGCTCGAGGTGCCGCAGGCTGAGCTCGACACGGTGCGCGAGGGCGTGCGCCGGCTCATGGCCGGCGCGGCGCGGTTGCGCGTCGCGCTCGAAGTCGACGTCGGCGCCGGACCCAACTGGGAGAAGGCGCATTAGAGCGCGCCGCCGCCCGCGATGACGCTGCTGCACATCATGGCGGCGACGCTGCTCGCCGGCGCCGCGAGCGTTCTCGCGGCCGCTGTTCTTTCGCTCACCGTGCTCTCGGGCGTCGTGCACCGGCTGGTGAGCCTTTCGGCCGGGCTGCTGCTGGGCATGGCGGTGCTGCACCTGTTGCCCGAGGCGATCGAATCGGGCGCCGACCTGCACGCGCTTAGCGCGACGCTGCTGGCAGGGCTGGTCGGGTTCTTCCTGCTCGAGAAACTCGCGATCTTTCGACACAGCCACCACTACGAAGGCGACGGGCATGGGCACAGCCACGGCCACGACAGCGACGAAGCGGGACCTCAGGGCATGCTCATCCTGGTGGGCGACGGCATCCACAACTTCGCCGACGGAATCATCATCGCCGCCGCGTTCCTCGCCGACATCAGGCTCGGCTGGATGACCGCGTTCGCGGCGGCCGCGCACGAGATCCCCCAGGAGATCGGCGACTTCATCGTACTGAGGAACGCAGGCTATTCGCGCGCCCGCGCGCTGGTCTACAACCTGCTCAGCGGGCTGGCCGCGGTGCTCGGCGGACTCGTCGGCTATCTGATGCTCGGGCAGCGCGACGCGATCCTGCCCTACGTGCTGATGTTCGCCGCGGCGAGCTTCGTCTACATCGCGCTCGCCGACCTGGTGCCCGACCTGCATCGCCAAAGCCGCGCGCACCGCAACGAGTCGGGACTGCAGCTGACGCTGATGCTGGTCGGCATCGCGCTGGTCGCGCTAATCACCGGCGGCATGCACGCGCACTGAGGGCGCACTGAGGGCGCACTGAAGGGGCGCGCTGAAGGGGCGCTGCGCCGCCAGACGCCGCGCTCAGCGCCCCGAGGCTTCGAATCCGGTCGCGATCGGGCGCGACGGATCGGCGCACCACTCGCTCCACGAACCGGGGTACAGGGCGCTTCCGCTCATGCCGGCGAGTTCCATCGCGATCATGTTGTGGCACGCAGTGATGCCCGACCCGCAGTAGTGCACGACCCGTTCGGCGGGCGCGCCACCGAGCAGGCTCGTGTATTGCTCGCGCAGGGCCTCGGCCGGCTTGAACCGGCCGTTGGGCCGCAGGTTGCGCTGGAACGGCCAGTTCAGCGCTCCCGGGATGTGGCCGGCGACCGGGTCCAGCGGTTCGATCTCGCCGGCGTAGCGCTCGGGAATCCGGGCGTCGAGCAGGATTGGCGCGCCGCCTTGCGCTGCGCGAGCGGCGGCGTCGAGGTGGGCGGCAAGGTCGGCTGCGGACACTGCGCGCGCCAGCGGCGCGGCGGCGGCGAAATCACCGGCGGCGCGGTTCGAGGTTTCGCCCGACAGCGGGTACCCGGCGCGTTTCCAGGCGCCGATGCCGCCGTCGAGCACCGCTACGCGCGAATGTCCGATCCAGCGCGCGAGCCACCACAGCCTCGAGGCGAGCATCCCGCCCTGGTCGTCGTACGCGACCAGCTGCTGGTCGCGGCACAGGCCGATCGCGCGCAGCCGCGCGGCCAGGTCCGCGGGTTCGGGCAGCGGGTGGCGTCCGTTGCGCCCGTTCGTCGCGCCCGCGAGGTCTTCGTCCTGGTGAAGGAAATGCGCGCCCGGGATGTGCGCGTCGGCATAGGCGCGACGTCCGGCCTCGAGGTCGAACAGGTCGTGGCGGCAGTCGACGACGACGCAGTGGTCGATCACGGTGGCGAGTTCCTCGGGCTGGATCGTCGTCGTCCAGCGCGCGAGCGCGGTCGCCGGCATCAGTCGGCCTCCAGCGCCAGTTCGCGACGGTAGAACTCGTGGAAGTGCTGCATCCCGTCTTCCATCGGGCTCTGGTAGGGGCCCGCGTCGTCCTCGCCGCGATCGGCGAGCACCCGCCGCCCCGCGTCCATGCGCAGCGCGATCTCATCGTCCTCGATGCAGGTTTCCATGTACGCCGCGCGTTCGGCTTCGATGAACTCGCGCTCGAACAGGGCGATCTCCTCGGGATAGTAGAACTCGACCACGTTGGTCGTGCGTCGCGGGCCTCGCGGGATCACCGTCGAGGCGACCAGGACGTGCGGATACCACTCGAGCATCACGTTCGGGTAGTAGGTGAGCCAGATCGCCCCGTGCGAGGGCTGCTTGCCGCCGCGGTAGCGCATCAGCTGTTCGTGCCAGCGCGCGTACGCGGGCGTTCCCGGCTTGGCGAGGCCCGA
>JAHDXY010000032.1:4823-14268 GCA_023384005.1 Burkholderiaceae bacterium
CACCGAGTACCAGTCGCCGAAATCCCAGCGCAGGTCGTCGCAGCTCACGAATCCGCCCAGCCCGGGGTGGAAGGGCGCTACGTGGTAATCCTCCAGGTAGACCTCGATGAAGGTCTTCCAGTTGTAGTCGCATTCGTGGATCTCGACGTGATCGAGCATGTAGCCGTCGAAATCGAACTCGCGCTGCAGCCCGACCCCGGCGAGATCGCGCGCGACATCGCGCGGGCCCTCGAACAGCATTCCGCGCCAGTCCTGCAGCGCGGTTCGCCGCAGGTCCAGGCAGGGCTGCGGCTCGAAGTGCGGCGCACCGAGCAGTTTTCCCTGCAGGTCGTAGGTCCAGCGGTGGACCGGGCAGACGATGTTCGACGCGTTGCCCCGCCCGTTGAGCATGACCGCCTGGCGGTGCCGGCAGACGTTCGACAGCAGCGCCACCCCGTCTTGCGAGCGCACCAGCACCCGTCCTTCGTTCTCGGCGGCGAGCGCGTGGTAGTCGCCCTGTTCCGGCACCATCAGCCCGTGCCCGACGTATCCCGGGCCGCGGCGAAAGAGCGTCTGCTGTTCGCGCGCGTACAACGCCTCGTCGAAGTACATCGAGACGGGCAACTGAGCGCGCGAGCGCGCGACGTGACGATCCCGACCCAGATCCGACATCCCAGAACCTCCCGAACGAGCAAGTGTCGAAAAGCCGAACCAAGCCTGCACGGCGTGCACTGCCGATGCATCGTGCGACACGGTTTGGCAGGCGCACAGGAGGCGCGAGCATACCCCAAACGGGTCGGCCGGGGCATCGCGTGCGCCACCGGCTCGGCGCGGACGATCGAACGACACCCCGAGGATACCCCTGCCAGGAGCTTCGGGTCGCCGAATCGCAGTAAAATCAAGGTTTTGCCACGTACTGCGTGGCCACGAGAGCAATTGACCATGGTGAAAAAGGCGGCCACGGCGGGCGCGGTCGAACAGGCATCGGCGCTGTCCTATGAGCAGGCGGTCGAAGAGCTCGAGCAGCTGGTCGCGAAGATGGAAGGCGGCACGCTCGCTCTGGAGGAATCGCTCGCGGCGTACAAGCGCGGTGCCGAACTGGTCGCGCACTGTCGCAAGGTTCTCGCCGACGTGCAGCAGCAGGTGTCGGTCCTCGAGGGCGAGCTGCTCAAGCCCTTCGACGCGCGCGGCGCGCGCGGCGCGGGATCCGGGCAGGGGGACGGCGACGACGGTGGCGACGACGGCGATGACGATGACGATGACGATGACAACGGCGGCGACGATGACGCAGCGCGCTGAATCGTCGCTCTGCGCCGCGGCGCTGGCAGGGGCTGCGGCGGCAGGAACGGTGTCGGCAGGAGCGGTGGCGGCAGGAGCGGTGGCGGCAGGAACGGTGGCGGCAGGAACGGTGGCGGCAGGAACGGTGGCCGCGGGAACGGTGGCCACAGGAGCCGCAGCGGCGCAGGCACCGCGTCTCGATGACCCGAGCCAGCGCTCGCAGCGCGGCTTCGACGCCTGGATGCGCGCGATCGCCGCGCGCACCGAGCTCGCGCTCGCCGCGGCGCTGGCGGGGTCGGGCGCGGTTCCCGCGGCCTTGGCCCGGGGGATGGGCTACGCAGTGCTCGACGGCGGCAAGCGGGTGCGCCCGGCGCTGGTGCACGCCGCGGGCGAGGTGTCGGGGGCCGACGCCGCGGTGCTCGATGCGCCGGCCTGCGCGGTCGAGTTCATCCATGCCTATTCGCTGGTGCACGACGACCTTCCGTGCATGGACGACGACGCGCTGCGACGCGGCAAGCCGTCCGTGCACGTCGCGTTCGGCGAAGCGACCGCGATGCTGGTGGGCGACGCGCTGCAGGCGCTCGCCTTCGAGGTGCTCGCCTCGATCGCGCGCGCGGGTGTACTGGCGGGGTCGGCGCCGCGCGCCGCACCCGGCCCGGGCGCTGCGCGCGGCGCACCGGGCGCCGGCGCGGTCGACGTGACGGTGGCCGAGCTGGCGCGCGCCGCCGGCATCGGCGGCATGGCCGGCGGCCAGGCGATCGACCTCTCGGTCGTGGGAACCATGCCCGATGTCGCCGCGCTCGAGGACATGCACCGGCGCAAGACCGGGGCTTTGCTGCGCGCGAGCGTGCGGCTGGGCGCGCTCGCCGGCGAGCGGATCGACGCGGCGTCGCTCGCCGCGCTCGACGCGTACGCGCAGGCGGTCGGGCTCGCGTTCCAGGTGATCGACGACATCCTCGACGTCGAGGGCGATTCGGCAACGATCGGCAAGACGGCTGGCAAGGACAGTGCGCTGAACAAGCCCACCTTCGTTTCGTTGCTGGGCGTGGCCGAGTCGCGGCGCCTCGCGGCGACGCTGCGCGAGCGCGCGCGCGACGCGATCGCACCGCTCGGTGCGCGCGCGGCGCGCCTGGGCGAGCTTGCCGAGCTGATCGTGCGGCGGAGCGCATAGGCCGTGGCCGAGCAGACCCTGCTCGAGCGGATCGATTCGCCGGCCGAGTTGCGCGCGCTGCGGCGCGAGCAGCTCGCGCAGCTCGCCGTCGAACTGCGAGCCTTCGTGCTGGACACCGTGTCGCGCACCGGCGGGCACCTCTCGTCGAACCTCGGCACGGTGGAACTCGCGATCGCGCTTCACTTCGTTTTCGACACGCCGCGCGATCGACTGGTGTGGGATGTAGGCCACCAGAGCTATCCGCACAAGATCCTGACCGGCCGGCGCGCGAGGATGTCCACGCTGCGCCAGCTTGGCGGCATCTCGGGGTTTCCGCGCAGGTCGGAATCCGAATACGACACTTTCGGCACCGCGCACTCGTCGACCTCGATATCGGCCGCGCTCGGCATGGCGGTGGCGTCGCGCAACAAGCGCGAGAACCACGGCGCGAACCGTCGCCGCCACGTCGCGGTGATCGGCGACGGGGCGATGAGCGCGGGAATGGCCTTCGAGGCGCTGAACAACGCCGGTGTCACGCCGGAGATCGACCTGCTGGTGATCCTCAACGACAACGACATGTCGATTTCGCCGCCCGTTGGCGCGCTCAACCGTTACCTGGCGCGGCTGATGTCCGGGCAGTTCTACGTGCGTGCCCGCGACGTCGGACGGGCGGTGCTCTCGAAGGTGCCGCCGATGATGGAGCTGGCGCGCCGCCTCGAGGAGCACGCCAAGGGCATGGTCGTGCCGGGAACGATGTTCGAGGAGTTCGGCTTCAACTACGTCGGCCCGATCGACGGGCACGACCTCGATTCGCTGGTGCCGACCCTTCAGAACATGCGCGAACTGCGCGGCCCGCAGTTCCTGCACGTGGTCACGAAGAAGGGGCAGGGCTACAAGCGCGCCGAAGCCGACCCGGTGCTCTACCACGGACCCGGGAAGTTCGATCCCACGGTGGGCATCAGCCCGTCGTCGTCGCCGGCAAAGCTCACCTACACGAAGGTCTTTTCGGATTGGGTCTGCGACATGGGCGCGGCCGACGAGCGGCTTGTGGCGGTCACCCCGGCGATGCGCGAGGGCTCTGGTCTGGTCGAGTTCGAACAGAGGTTCCCGCGACGCTACTTCGATGTCGGAATCGCCGAGCAGCACGCGATCACCTTCGCCGCGGGCCTGGCCTGCGAGGGGCTCAGGCCGGTGGTGGCGATCTACTCCACCTTCCTGCAGCGCGGCTACGACCAGCTGATCCACGACGTCGCGCTGCAGAACCTCCCGATCACCTTCGCGCTCGATCGCGCGGGCCTGGTCGGAGCAGACGGCGCGACGCACGCGGGCAACTACGACTTCGCGTTCCTGCGCTGCATCCCGAACATGGTCGTGCTCGCGCCCTCGGACGAAGCCGAATGCCGCGCGATGCTCACGACGGCGTTCCTGCATCAGGGCCCGAGCGCGGTGCGCTATCCGCGCGGTACGGGGATCGGCGCGATGCCCGCCGCGAGCCTCGAGGCGCTGCCTTTCGGGCGCGGCGAAGTTCGCCGTCAAGGCCGCGGCGTGGCGATCCTCGCATTCGGCACGATGGTCGCCCCGAGCATCGAGGCGGGCGAATCGATCAACGCGACCGTGGCGAACATGCGCTGGGTCAAGCCCATCGATGCCGAACTCGTTCGCGAACTGGCGCGCACGCACGGTGCGCTGGTCACGGTCGAGGAGCATGTGGTGATGGGCGGCGCGGGAAGCGCGGTGTCGGAAACGCTCAGTGCCGCCGGAATCGTCGTTCCACTGTTGCAGCTCGGTCTGCCCGACCGCTTCATCGACCACGGCGAGCAGTCGCAACTGCTGCGCTCGGTCGGGCTCGACGCCCAAGGCATCGAAAGTGCGATTCGCGAGCGATTCGGCGAACGCATCGCAGGTACGCCGGTTCTCACCCTGATGAAACAATCATGAACCAGAACAATGACAAAGCCGATCAGAAGGTGGCGCTGCTCACCGCTGCCGGAAGCGGGATGGGCGCGGCGATCGCGCGTCGTCTCGCAGCCGACGGGTATCGGATCGCGATCCTGTCCTCGTCGGGGCGCGGCGAGGCGCTGGCCGCCGAACTCGGTGGCGTCGGCGTCACCGGATCGAACCGCGAGCCGGCCGACCTCGAGCGGATCGCCAAGCTCGCGCTCGATCGCTTCGGGCGCATCGACGCGCTGGTCAACAGCGCCGGGCACGGTCCGAAGGGCGACTTGCTCGGGATCAGCGACGCCGACTGGCAGTTGGGGATGGAGACCTACCTGCTCAACGTGATCCGCGTGCTCAGGCTGGTGACGCCGGTGATGGAGCGCGCCGGCGGCGGCGCGGTCGTCAACATCTCCACCTTCGCCGCCTTCGAGCCGGACCCGAAGTTTCCCACCTCGGCGGTGTTCCGCGCCGGGCTCGCGGCGTTCACGAAGCTTTACGCGGATCGCTATGCCGCGAGCGGAATCCGGATCAACAACGTCCTGCCCGGGTTCATCGACAGCCTGCCCGAGAAGGAGGAACTCCGCGCGCGCATCCCGATGGGCCGCTACGGGACGGCGGACGAGATCGCCCACACCGTCGCCTTCCTGCTGTCGCAGGGCGCGTGCTATGTCACCGGGCAGAACCTGCGGGTCGACGGCGGCATCACGCGCTCGGTCTGAGCCCTTGCCGGCAAGCGCCCCTGCGGGGCGCGGGCCGCGAACCCCCGCCAGTGCCGCGGATACCCCGTCCGGGGGCATAATCCGGATTCAGGAAACAATGGAATGCGCATGAATACCCGCGACACCAACGCGTTGGTCGACCCGCCGATGCCCGATGTGCAGAGCAGCGTCGACGTGCGACAGCAGCCGATCCAGCGTGTCGGCGTGAAGGATCTGCGCTACCCGCTGCGCTGGCGTGGCGCCGACGGCGTCGACCAGCCGGGCGTCGGGGTGTTCAGCCTCTATGTCGCGCTGCCGGCGAGCCAGAAGGGAACGCACATGTCGCGCTTCGTCGAACTGCTCGAGGGCGCGATCGCACCCTCGGCGCCGGCGCTCGACGCCGGCACGATCGCGGCGCTGCACGCGGACATGCTCGAGCGGCTCGAGGCCCGCAGCGGGCGGATCGAGCTCGGCTTCACGCTGTTCCTGCAAAAGGCGGCGCCGGTCTCGAAGGTGCTCAGCCTGCTCGATTACGAGGTGCGCATCGCGATCGACGGCGGCGCGGGCGCGGCGAGCACCTCGCTGTCGGTGGTGGTCCCGGTCAAGAGCCTTTGCCCGTGCAGCAAGAGCGTCGCCGACTACGGCGCGCACAACCAGCGATCGCACGTCACGATCACTGTATGCGCGAGCGAGCCGGTCGCCCCGGAGGAACTGATCCGGGTGGCCGAGGCGGAGGCGTCGAGCGAGATCTTCGGCCTGCTCAAGCGGGTCGACGAGAAGTACATCACCGAGCGCGCCTACGACAACCCGAAGTTCGTCGAGGACCTGGTGCGCGACGTGGCCGGGCGGCTCAAGAACGACGCGCGGATCGTGTCGTTTACGGTCGAGGCCGAGAACTTCGAGTCGATCCACAACCATTCGGCATACGCGAGGATCGATCAACCGGCGTGACCTAGCTTGGAGGCAGCGATGGCGCGAATCACCAAGGTCTCCGGATTCCAGCCCGGATTCATCTACGACGTGTCGCAAAAGGTCGGTCCGACGAAGACGTCGGCGAACGCGCTGGACGACGTCATGCTGACGCAGCTGCTGCTCGGCCTGTTCATCGGACACCTCAGCACGCGCAACCCCAAGAGCCTCGCGCTCCCCGCGATCTCGGGCACCTTCGATGCCACGACCGGCTACTGGATCTTCGAATTCCAGTCGCGGATGCAGGTCGGAAATATCTCGCAGGCCGTCGACGGCTGGCTCAGCCCCTGTTCTACGCCGAACGGGCGGCACTCGAAGGGCGAGTTCATGATCTACCGGTTGAACCGCGCGGTCTACGAGGACAATCCGGCGCGCTTCGCGACGCTTCTGCTCACCTCGCCAATGGTTCCCGCGGTGCTGAAGACGCTCGCGTCGAAGACCTAGCGGCGAGGGGCCGGCGCTGCTTCAATCCCTGAAGTTCTGGTAGTTCAGCGGCACGTCGGTCACCTCCTTCTTCAGCAGCGCGATCACCGACTGCAGGTCGTCGCGCTTGCCGCCCGACACGCGCACGGTGTCGCCCTGGATGCTGGCCTGCACCTTGAGCTTGCTGTCCTTGATCAGGCGAACGATCTTCTTCGCGAGGTCGCCCGACACGCCGTGGCGCACCGTGACCGCCTGCTTCATCTTGTCGCCGCCGATTTTCTGCGGATCGCCGTAGTCGAGGAAGCGCACGTCCACGCCGCGCTTGGCGCACTTGGCGAGGAGCACGTCGCGCACCTGGCCGAGCTTGAACTCGTCGTCGGCAAAGACGGTGAGTTCGCGCTCCTTCTGTTCGATCCTAGCGTCCGACCCCTTGAAGTCGTAGCGGTTGGTCACTTCCTTGTTGGCCTGGGCCAGTGCATTTCGCAGCTCGACCATGTCGGCTTCGCAGACGACGTCGAATGTGGGCATCGTGTTTTCCCCTTAGTAGAACTTGCGCTCGTAGAATCGCGCGGCGCCCATCGCCGGGTCGAGCTCCCAGGGCTCGAAACCGGCGGCGAGGTAGGCTCGCACCGCGCGCTCGTTGCCCTCGAGCACTTCGAGCGTGATTTTGCAGCAGCCGCGCGCGCGCGCCTCGCGCTCCACCGCGGCGAGCAGCGCGCGGCCCACGCCGCGACGCTGGAACCGCGGCGAAACCGCGATGTCGTGGATGTTCAGAAGCGGCTCGGCGCGAAACGTGGACACGCCCTCGAAGCAGTTGGCGAGTCCCGCCGGCTGCTCGTGCACGAAGGCCAGAAACCCGACGTAGGACGAGCGGGCGGCAAGAACCGGGGCAAGCCGGGCGCGCGCGTTCGCATCGAGGCCATAGCCGCGACCCGTCGGACCGGCCGCGTACTCGTCGACAAGCATCACGAGAGCGGCTACGTGACGCGCGTCGCCAAGGTCGATCGGGACGATCCGGGCCGGCGCCGCAAGCGTGTCCGGGTTCACGCCGGGGTCCGCACGCGCCGGACCGCTGCCAGGATGCCCTCGAGCAGCGCGCGCGGCGTCGGCGGGCAGCCGGGAATCGCGAGGTCGACCGGAATCACGTTCGCGACCGCGCCGCAACTCGCGTAGCTCTGGCCGAAAATGCCGCCGTTGCAGCCGCACTCGCCGACGGCGACGACGAGGCGCGGTTCGGGGGTCGCCTCGTAGGTGCGACGCAGCGCCCGAGCCATGTTGCGCGACACGGGGCCGGTGACAAGCAGCATGTCGGCGTGCCTGGGGCTTGCGACGAAGCGAATCCCAAGACCCTCGATGTTGTAGTAGGGATTGCCGAGCGCGTGGATCTCGAGTTCGCAACCGTTGCACGAACCCGCGTCGACCTGCCGGATCGCGAGCGCGCGACCGAGGATTCCGACCAGCTCGCTGCGTATTCGGCCTTCGTCGGGCACCGCGAAGTGCGACTCGCCCGGTGGCGCCTCGGTGGCGATGCCGCCACGCACGATCGACCTGAACATCTTCAACATCAGAGGTCGTGCCCCGAGTAACTGAGATTGAAGGACTTGTTGATGAGCGGGAAGTCGGGACCGATGTCGCCGATGACCGCGTGTTCCAGCACCGGCCAGTTCTGCCACGACGGATCGTGGCAGTGGCAGCGGGCGATCCGGTGCCCGTGCTCGTGCGGCTCGAGCTCGAGCGTGACCAGGACCTCGCCACGCCAGCCCTCGACCCAACCCGCGCCGAGCAAGGTGCCCGCGGGCAGCTCGAGCGGCGAGCAGACCTCCGACTCGGGCATCTGGTCGACGATCGCCCGAATCAGGCGCAACGACTCGAAGACCTCGTCGAAGCGCACGGCGACGCGCGCCGCGACGTCGCCGCGGGGATCGCTCGCCGCCTTCGCCTGCAGCGCGTCGTAGGGCCACCAGCGCCGATCGCAACGCAGGTCCGATCCGCGGCCGCTGGCGCGCGCGGCGAGGCCTGTCAGCCCGAGCTTTGCGGCGAGCGCGCCGCTGACGGTGCCGGTGGTCATGAAGCGGTCCTGCAAGCCAGCGTGTTCGTCGTAGATTGCGCGCAGCGTACCGACCTGGCGCGCGATCGCGTCGCACTGCGCGCGCAGCACCGAGAGTTGCTCGCGCGACACGTCGCGACTCAGGCCGCCGGGCACGACCAGGTCCATCATCAGGCGGTGGCCGAACACCTGTTGCGACGCGCGCAGCCAATCCTCGCGCAGACGGGAGAACTGGGCGAAGCCGAACGCGAGCGCCGCGTCGTTGCCCAGTGCCCCGAGATCGCCCAGATGGTTCGCGACGCGCTCGCGCTCTAGCATCAGCGCGCGCAGCGCGGCGGCACGCGGCGGCACGCTCGCGCCCGCGCAGGATTCGAACGCCATGCAGTAGGCCCAGCCGAAGGCCACCGTCGAGTCGCCCGACGTGCGCGCGGCGAGCCGCTGTCCCTCGGCCGGCGCGAGCTGTTCGAAGCGCTTCTCGATCCCCTTGTGCGCGTAGCCCAGGCGCTGCTCCAGGCGCAGCACCTTCTCGCCGACGATCGAGAAACGGAAGTGCCCGGGCTCGATGATCCCGGCGTGCACCGGCCCGACCGGGATCTCGTGCACCCCGTCGCCTTCGATCTGGACGAACGGGTAGTCGACGCCACCGGGTTCGCACTGGTGCGCGGCCGCGAACGGCGCCGCGCGCGGCGTGCTTCGCCTCAACGGCCACCGGGTCGCGCCCCACGCGCCGTGATCGAGCCAGGGCCGCGTGTCGCTGGCGATGTCGGCGTCGATTCCGATCAGGTCGCGGATCGCCCGCTGCATGCGCACCGCAGGCGGGAAGAAGGTCGACAGGTCGGGGTAGCTTGGCTCTTGCCCGCCGAGCTCGAGCTCGAGCCACAGCAGCCCTTGTTCGATCGCGTACGCCGCGTGCACGGCGAAACCGCCGGCGCGTTCGCTCGCCCAGACCGAGACCAGACGCCC
>JAHDXY010000032.1:14278-23765 GCA_023384005.1 Burkholderiaceae bacterium
CGACTCGGCGGCGGCGTGGGCCGCAACCGACCACTGGTCGCGATCGACCGCCGCGCGCAGCATCGGCAGCGGCGCGACGAGCGGCGTTGCCTCGATGTCGATGCCGCAGATCCGCATGCCGCTATCCTCCCACCATTCTGGCGGCCTCGCGATACCACTGCGCGAGGAAAGGCGGGACGTACAGCCCGAGCATCAACCCCAGTGCGACATGGACGAACACCGGGATCAGCGCCGGCGGGTGCGCGGGCGAGTTCAGGTTGGTCTCGCCGAACACCATCGGCAGGACCTTGCCGAACACGGCGGCGAACGCGACGCCGAGCGCGAGCAACAGCAGCGGCGTCGACCATGGGACTTCGCGCATCGCGGTGGTGAGGATCAGGAATTCGCTCGCGAACACTCCGAACGGCGGCATGCCAAGTATCGCGAGCGAGCCCAGCATCAATCCCCAGCCGATCGTGGGGCTCGTCTTCACCAAGCCCCGGATGTCTTCCATGACCTGTGTTCCGGCCACCTGCGTCGCGTGCCCGACCGCGAAGAAGATCGCCGACTTGATCAGCGAGTGCACCGTCATGTGCAGCAACCCGGCAAAGGTCGCCACCGGCCCGCCGATACCGAAGGCGAAGGTGATCAGCCCCATGTGTTCGATCGACGAGTAGGCGAACATCCTCTTGACGTCGCGCTGGCGCGAGAGGAAGAACGCCGCCGCGAGCACCGACAGCAGGCCAAATACGATCATCAGCTGACCGGCGAGCCCGGGCCCGAGCGCGCCGTCGGTGAGGACCTTGAAGCGCAGCAGTGCGTACAGCGCGACGTTGAGCAGCAGCCCCGAGAGCACGGCCGACACCGGTGTCGGGCCCTCCGCGTGCGCATCGGGCAGCCAGTTGTGCAGCGGCACGAGTCCGACTTTCGTGCCGTATCCAACGAACAGGAACGCGAACGCCAGCGTGATCACGGTTGGGTCCAGTTGGGCCTTGATCGCGTCGAGATTGGTCCACAGCAGCGCGCCCGCCTCGGCGCTGATCAGCTTCTCCGACGCCATGTACAGCAGCACGGTCCCGAACAGCGCCTGCGCGATTCCTACGCCGCAGAGAATGAAATACTTCCACGCGGCCTCCAGGCTGGCGGCGGTGCGGTAGACGCTCACCAGCAGCACGGTCGACAGCGTCGCGGCCTCCATCGCCACCCACAGAATCCCCACGTTGTTGGTGGTGAGCGCGAGCAGCATCGTGAAGGTGAACAACTGGTACATCGAGTGATACAGGCGCAGGCGCGGCGGCGTCATCTTCGCGTTGTCGCTCTCGACACGCATGTAGGGGCGCGAGAACAGGGCGGTCGTGAGGCCGACGAACGCAGTGAGCACGACCAGGAAGACGTTGAGCGGGTCGATGAAGAACTCGTCTGCCCAGACCAGGTAAGGCCCCCTGGATGCAACCGTCGTCGCGAGCAGGCAACTCGCGAGGAAGGTCGCGAGACTGGCGCCGGCATTGATGTCGCGCGCGATGCTGCGATGGCCCGTGAGAGCCAGTACGGCGGCGCCCGCAAGCGGTATGCCCAGGACTGCGAGCAGCGGTTCCATCTCAGTCGTCCTTGAGCCGCTCGAGATGGCGAATGTCGAGGCTGTCGAACTGCTCGCGGATCTGGAACAGGAACACGCCCAGGATCAGCACGCCGACGAGCACGTCGAGCGCAATGCCCAGCTCGACGACCATCGGCATGCCGTAGGTTGCCGACGTGGCGGCGAAGAACAGGCCGTTTTCCATCGACAGGAATCCGATCACCTGCGGAACGGCCTTGGAGCGGGTGATCATCATCAGGAACGAGAGCAGCACGCAGGCGAGCGCGATGCCGAGCGTGCCGCGCGCGATCGTGTGCGCGAGTTCGGTGATCGGCGACGCGAGGTAGAACGCGAACATGACCAGGACGATCCCGATCAGCATCGTCGTCGGGATGTTGATCAGCGTTTCCACGTCCCATCGCACGTCGAGGCGTCGCATCACCCGGTGCAGCATCACCGGGATCAACACGACCTTGAGCGCCAGGGTGAGCGCTGCCGACGCGTACAGGTGCGATTGCCCGGTGAGGTACGCCACGACCGCGGTCGCGCAAACCAGTATCACGCCCTGCAGCGCGTAGAGGTTGATCAGCGACAGGACGCGACGCTGCGAGAGCATCGCGAAGGCGAGCAGCAACAGCACCGAGGCGAACAGCTCGATCAGGTGATTCGACAGAACATTCATCTCAGGTATCGAGAAGAATGTGGATCAGCATCGCGATCACCGCGATCAGGAATGCGGTACCGAGGAACTCAGGTACCCTGAAAATGCGCATCTTGGCGCTCAGCGTCTCGACGAGCGCGAGCGCCGCGCCGCCGATCGCGAGCTTGAACACCAGCACCGGCACTGCCAGGGCCAGCGCGCTCGGTGCCTCGGCCGACGCGATGCCCCAGGGAAAGAACAGAGCGAGCCCGATGCACGAGTAGGCGAACAGCTTCAGGCTGGCGGCCCATTCGATCAGCGCGAGGTGGCGCCCGGAGTACTCGAGGATGAGCGCCTCGTGGATCATCGTCAGTTCGAGGTGCGTGGCGGGGTTGTCGACCGGCACGCGCGCGTTCTCCGCCAGCGCCACCATCGCGAAGGCCACGCCTGCGAACGCGAGGCTGGGGGAAACCACCAGTTCGCGAGCGGCGATGTGTTCGACGATCGTGGCGAGCGAGGTCGAGTTCGAGGTGAGCGCCGCGGTGAACAAGACCATCAGCAACGCTGGCTCGGCGAGAAAACCGATCAGCATCTCGCGTCTCGCGCCAAGCGATCCGAACGCCGTTCCGACGTCCATCGCCGCGAGCGAGATGAACATGCGCGCCAGGGCGAACAGGCCGACGAGCGCGATCGCGTCGGCTGCCGACGCCAGCGGCAGGTCGGTCGACAGGGTCGGAATGATCGCGCACGCGAGCACCATGCAGCCAAACACCAGGTAGGGCGCGGCGCGAAACAGCGGCGAGGCGTGCTCGGCCAGGACGGACTCCTTGTGAAACAGCTTGTGCAGCAGGCGGTACGGCTGGAGCAGCCCCGGGCCGGTGCGGTTTTGCAGCCAGGCGCGGCACTGGTTCACCCAGCCCGAGAGAAGCGGCGCCAGAAGCAGCGCGAAAACGATCTCCAGGAACTGCGAGACGAAGGCCGCGACGCTCATCGGGTCACCGCCACGAGAAGGACGATCAGCGTGATGAAGCTGTACATCAGGTAGACCGAAATCCGCCCGCGTTGCAGCATGCCCACGATGCGCGATACGTGGTTCACGAGCGTGGCGATCGGCAGGTAGAGCCAGTGCCAGAACTTGTCGGTAATCACGACGCGATAGCGGGGCTTGGTGTCGAAAGGCGAGGGCAGGTGCCGTTGCATGCGAAACATCTTCTCGAAGATCTGGCGTATCGGCTGGCCGAAGCCTTCGGCCGTGTCCTGCATGCGCGCGTTCTGCCAGGGATATCCGCAATCCCAGGGCGCCACGCGGCGCGAACGCGCGTGATAGATGCGCCTCACGAGCAGGAACGCGAGCACGACACTGGCCAGTATGCCGAGCAGGAAGATCAACGGTCCGTAGCTCGCGCGCTCGGACGCCACGGGCACGACGAGCCATCCGCTCGAAGCCACCGCCGGGCCGATGCCCTCGGCAACGAGTTCGCGCGTGACCGGATCGATCAGGCCGATCACCAGCGTCGGTGCCAGTCCGAGCGCCGCGCAGCCGGCCACCAGCCAGAGCATCCCGGCGCGCTCCCACGCTCCCGCGTCGCGCGCGCGCGAGAGCCCGTCCTCGCGCGGCTGGCCCAGAAACACCACGCCGAAGAACTTCACCATCGTGTACCCAGCGAGCGCCGCGACCAGAACGACCAGCGCCGCGAGCACGGGAATCAGCATGTTCAGGAACGCGCTGGGCAGTCCGGGAGTGAACAGGAAACTCTGCAGCAACAGCCACTCGGCGACGAAGCCTCCAAGCGGCGGCAGGCCGGCGCTCGCGAGAACGCCGACCAGAGACAGCCACGCGACCCAGGGCATGTACCGGATCAGGCCTCCCAGCCGGCCCAGGCTTCGCTCATTGGTCGCGTGCATGACCGACCCGGTTCCGAGGAACAGCAGGCTCTTGAAGAACGCGTGGCTCAAGACCTGGTAGAGCATCGCGGTGAGCGCGAGTCCGGCCATCGCCCCCATCCGATATGCGCAGAAGACGATCGCAAGCCCGATCCCGGCGAACACCAGCCCGATGTTCTCGATCGACGAATAAGCGAGCAGACGCTTCATGTCCACTTGCACGGCCGCGAACACGACGCCGTAGACGGCCGTGAACAATCCCACCGCCAGCAGCACGACGCCCCACCACCACAGCTGTATCGAAAGCAGATCGAAGGACACGCGCAGCATTCCGTAGACCGCGGTCTTGAGCATCACCGCGCTCATCAGCGCGGACACGGGCGAGGGCGCCGCCGGGTGCGCCTCCGGGAGCCAGACGTGCATCGGCACCAGCCCCGCTTTCGCGCCGAATCCGAGGAGCGCGAGCAGAAACGCCGCCGATGACCACGCGGGGCTCAGCTCCTGCGCGCGCATGCCGGCGAAGCTGTAGTCGCCGCTGCCAGCCTGCAGGACGCCGAAGCAAAGCAGGATCGCGATCGCGCCGACGTGCGCGAGCAGCAGGTACAGGTAACCGGCTCGCCGGATCTCGTCGATGCGGTGATTGGTGATCACGAGGAAAAACGACGACAGTGCCATCGTCTCCCACATCACCATGAACGCGTACGCGTCGTCGGCCAGGACCACGAGCACCATGCTGGCGAGGAACAGGTGGTACTGAAGGCACAGCAGGCCCGGCGCCGTGCCTTCGCCGGTGCGAAAGTAACCGGCAGCGAACGCCGAAACCCCGGCCGCCACTGCGCCGATGGTCGCGATGAAGAACGCCGAGAGCGAATCGAGACGAAAGTGAAACGGAAGATCGGGCAGCCCGATCGGAAGTACGATCGACTGCGCCGGCGCGCCGATCGCCGTGACGCCGACGGCAAATAGCGCAAGACCGAACACGCCACCCAGCGGGAACAGCGTCCTGGCAACGAATTCGAGCTTGCGCAGCGAGACGACGCCGACGGCCCCGACCGCCAGCCACGCGCCGACGATCGCCAAGACGACGTCGACCGAGCCGGCCAGGTTTGGTAGGTCAGTCATTCGTTCCCGGTAGTGGCGCTACGTGGGGCGCGCTGCCCGCCGTCGAGCCGCGAACGCGGGGTTGGCGCCTCGGCTCGGACAACGCAGCGAAGCAATGATACTCGGACGCGCCTTGCGGATTCCTAGCCAGGGCGTGCATCGCGCGATTCCAGATCTTCCCATCGATGCAGGCACTCGGTCAGTTCGGACTCGATCTGCGCGAAGCGCGCGCCGAGCGATTCCAGGTCGACGCCCGCGCCCCGATAGGCTTGCGGGTCGGCGAGCGTCGTCCCGATCGCCTGCTGCTCGCGCTCGAGGTCGGCGATGCGCCGGGGAAGCGCCTCGAGTTCGCGCTGGTCGCGGTACGAGAGCTTCGCCGCTGCCGGGCGCGGCCTGGGGGGCGACGCGTCTGCGCGCGCGGCCGTCCTTTGCCCGGGCGCGGCGCTCTCGCCCGAAACGCGGCCGTCGCCCGACGCACGAGCGTTCGCGCGTTCGTAGTCGTCGTAGCCGCCCGCGTATTCGCGCCAGTGTCCGTCGCCCATCGACGCGATCGTCTGGGTGACGACGTTGTCCAGGAACGCGCGATCGTGGCTCACCAGCAGCACGGTGCCCTGGAACTCGGCAAGCAGTTCTTCCAGGAGCTCCAGCGTGTCGATGTCGAGGTCGTTGGTGGGCTCGTCGAGCACGAGCAGGTTCGCCGGGCGCGCGAACAGGCGCGCGAGCAAGAGCCGGTTGCGTTCGCCGCCCGAGAGCGAGCGCACCGGCGAACGGGCGCGCTCCGGGGCGAACAGGAAGCGCCCGAGGTAGCTCATCACGTGCGTGCGGGTCTTGCCGATCTCCACGTATTCCGACCCCGGGCTGATCGTCTCGGCAACCGTGGCGTCGTCGTCGAGCTGGGCGCGCAGCTGGTCGAAGTACGCAACCAGTCGACCGGTGCCCAGGCGCACTTCGCCGAGGTCGGGTTCGATCTCGCCGAGCAGCAGCTTGAGCAGCGTCGTCTTGCCCGCGCCGTTGGGGCCGATCAGCCCGACCCGGTCGCCGCGCTGGATGATCGTGGAAAACGCTCGCACCACGACGCGATCGCCGAAGCGCTTCGTTACCTCGACCAGCTCGGCGACCAGCTTGCCTGAGCGCTCGCCCGAGTCGATCTCCAGGCGCACGCTTCCCAGTCGATCCCGGCGCAGGGAACGTTCCAGTCGCAGCGCCTCGAGGCGTCGCACTCGCCCCTCGTCGCGGGTTCGCCGCGCCTCGACACCCTTGCGGATCCACACTTCTTCGGCTGCGAGCAACTTGTCGAAACGGGCGTTCTCCAGCACCTCGGCTTGCAGTTCGCTGGCCTTGCGCCGCTGGTAGTCGGCATAGCTGCCCGGATACGATCGCATGCGCCCGCGGTCGAGCTCGACCACCCGTGTCGCCACCCGGTCGAGAAAGCGCCGATCGTGGGTGACGACCAGCACGGCGCCGTGAAACGCGACGAGAAGCTCCTCGAGCCACGCGATCGAGTCGATGTCGAGGTGGTTGGTCGGCTCATCGAGCAGCAGCAGGTCGGGCTCGCGCACCAGTGCCCGCGCGAGAGCGACGCGCTTGCGCGTCCCTCCTGAGAGCGACCCGATCGCGGCTTCGCCGTCGAGCGAGAGCCGGGAGATCACCCCCTCGATGCGGTGCGTGAGCGACCAGGCGTCGGCGGCGTCGATGCGATGCTGCAGCTCGGCCATGCGCTCGAGTGCGGCAACACCGTGATCGCCGTGCGCGACGACGGCGGCGGCGCGTTCGTACTCGACAATGACGCGCACGATTTCCCCGAGGCCACCCGCGACCGCGTCGAAAACGGTGGTCGTCGCGTCGAACACGGGTTCCTGCGCGACGTAGGCAATCGTCGCGCCGGACTCGCGCACGATCTCTCCGTCGTCAAGCTGCGTGTCGCCCGCGAGCGCCTTGAGCAGCGACGACTTGCCGCTGCCGTTTCGCCCCACCAGCGCGACGCGTTCGCCGCGTTCGAGCGAGAAATCGACGTGATCGAGCAGTGCGAAGTGCCCGTGGGCGAGCTGCCCGTTGGCGACCGCGATCAGCGGCACGGCTGCCGCCCTCGCACCTGTCTCAGCTTCGCGGGCCGCGCTTCTTCGCGCCCGCGGCGGCCTTGTTCGCCGCGATGCGCATGCGCAGCGCGTTGAGCTTGATGAACCCGTCCGCGTCGGCCTGGTCGTAGGCGCCCTCGTCGTCGTCGAAGGTGGCGATCTTCGTGTCGAACAGCGAATCGTCCGAACTGCGCCCGGCGATGATCACGTTGCCCTTGTAGAGCTTGACCACGACCTTGCCGTTCACGCCTGCCTGCGTGTGGTCGATCAGCGTTTGCAGCGCGACGCGCTCCGGGCTCCACCAGTAGCCGTTGTAGATCATGCTCGCGTAGCGCGGCATCAGGTCGTCTTTCAGGTGCGCGACTTCGCGGTCCAGCGTGAGCGACTCGATCGCGCGGTGCGCGCGCAGCATCACGGTGCCGCCCGGGGTTTCGTAGCAGCCGCGGCTCTTCATGCCCACGTAGCGGTTCTCGACCAGGTCGAGCCGGCCCACGCCGTGCTTGCCCGCGAGGCGGTTCAATTCGGCGAGCACTTCGGCGGCCTTCATCTTCTTGCCGTTGACCGCAACGATGTCGCCGCGAACGTAGTCGAGCTCCACGTACTCGGGCTTGTTGGGCGCCTTTTCCACCGGCACGGTCAGCCGCCACATGCCCTTGGCCGGCGGTTCGGCGGCCGGATCTTCGAGAATGCCGCCCTCGTAGGAAATGTGCAGCAGGTTCGCGTCCATCGAAAACGGCGCGCCGCCCTTGCGCTGCTTGTCGTCGACCGGACTGCCGTGCGTGTCGGCGTACGCGAGCAGCCTGTCGCGCGACAGCAGGTCCCACTCGCGCCACGGCGCGATGATGCGCACATTGGGCATCAGCGCGTAGGCGCCGAGTTCGAAGCGCACCTGGTCGTTGCCCTTGCCCGTGGCGCCGTGCGAGATCGCGTCGGCCTTCTCGCGCTTGGCGATCTCGACCAGGCGCTTCGCGATCAGCGGTCGCGCGATCGAGGTGCCGAGCAGGTATTCGCCCTCGTAGACGGTGTTGGCGCGAAACATCGGGAACACGAAGTCGCGGACGAACTCCTCGCGCAGGTCTTCGACGTAGATGCTCCTCACGCCGAACTTCTTCGCTTTCTCGCGTGCCGGCGCGACCTCCTCGCCCTGGCCGATGTCGGCGGTGAATGTGATGACCTCGCAGCCGTAGACGTCCTGCAGCCACTTCAGGATGACCGAGGTGTCGAGCCCGCCCGAATAGGCGAGCACCACTTTCTTGACTTGACTCATCTGTTGGAGCCCGCGAAGCGCGCGCTGTGGATTGTGGGCAATCCACCATTATATTCGCGAGCCAGCACTCGCGCGCCGGTTCGCGCGCTGGCTCGCGTGTGCTGGCTCGCGCGTGCTGGCTCGCGCGTGCGCGGACCGGTCGCCGATGCCGGCGAAGAAGACGCGTGCCCGCGCCGGGCCGGTTCAGACCGCCTGCGGGATCGCGATGAAGAAGGTCGCGCCGCGGCCTGGTTCGCTGCGCAGCCCGACCTTGCCGCCGTGCAGTTCAGCGACGCGGCGCACGATCGCCAGTCCCAGTCCGGAACTTCCGCGATGCTCGCGGTGCCCGGAGGTCTGGTAGAAGCGGTCGAATACGCGCGCCTGGTCCTCCTCGGCGACTCCGGGGCCGGTGTCGCTTACCTCCACGCGCACGCCCTCGGCGTCGGCGACCACCCTGACGTCGACCTTTCCGCCGCGTGGCGTGACGCGCAACGCGTTGTCGATCAGGTTCGACAGCGCGCGCTCGACCAGCGCCGCGTCGACTCTCGTGAGCGGCAGGCCATCGGGGTAGTCGAGCACGAGCTCGAGCCCGGCGTCGGCGGCGCTCGAGGCGAAACGCTGAACGACGTCGTCGACCAGCTCGCCGATCGCGATCGGTTCCGGGTGGGTTTCGAAGTCCGGGCTGTCGAGGCGCGCGAGTTCGGCCAGCGAGTCGGTCAGCCGCTTGAGGTGCTGCGCGTTGTTCGCCGCGCGCTCGAACAGCATCAACTGCTGCTCGCGACTCAGCGTGTCGCCCTTCATCCGGATCGTCTCGAGCTGGCCGAGCAACGCGGTGAGCGGGGTGCGAAGGTCGTGCGAGACGCTCGCCACCATCTCGCGGCGACGCGAATCGGTGAGCGTCACGCGTTCCATCTCGGTACGCAGCCGCTCGAAGGTGTCGCGGAAGGTTCGGCTCAGTCGACCGACCTCGTCGTCGCGGCCGCAGT
>JAHDXY010000429.1 GCA_023384005.1 Burkholderiaceae bacterium
GCGAACCCGCCCTGGATGTCGTTGCCAGGCATTTTCTGCGCGCGGCAGATATTCGGGCGGCCGCGGCTGCAGGGGCCGCACTCGCCGCAGGGGATCACGGCAGGGACGATCACCGCGACGCCCTTCCAGGCGTCGGCTCCTTCGCCGGTCGCGACGACGCGCCCGCTGATCTCGTGGCCGAGCGTCAGCGGCAGCGCATGGTTGGTGCGTACGCCGTCGAAGTAGTATCCGAGGTCGGTGTGACAGACGCCGCAGCCGGCAACCTGGACGACGACTTCTCCAGGACCCGGCGGGAAGGGGTCGAAAGCCTCGCGCACCAGCGGGGCCCCAGGTCCGGTCATCAACCAGCGATGTGCGATCACTTGATGCTCCTTCGACGATTCGGCCAGCAAGACCGCTTTCGATCCGCCCGATTCCAGATGTCTCTTGACGGCTGAATCAGGTGAAATTAGTATTACGGTACCGATTTACGAAAAGCGTGTCAACGGGTCAGATGCAGTAAGTCGTGAATCGGTCTTGAATGCTTGACGCGCGACAGGCACACACGAGGCTAGAAGCTATGGACGAAGTGACGACAGCGACTCGGACCGCGACGCCCAGGCGACCGGCCGACCAGGGCGGCGAGGTCTCGATGGTGATCGCCGGCTCGGGTGGAGCAGGCGTGATGACCGCCGGGACGATGCTGCTCGACGCGGCGGCGCGCGCCGGGCTCTATGGTCTGATGGTGCGCTCGAGCGGCCCGCAGATCCGCGGCGGTGAGGCCGCCGCGCTGCTGCGCTTCTCGCGCGAGCCGATCGAGAGCATGGGCGATCGCTTCGATTACCTGGTCGCGGTCGACTGGATGAACCTGCAGCGATTCGCCGACGAGATTCCGCTCGATCCGGCAAGCGTCGTGTTCGGCGACCCGAAAGAGGGCGAGCTGCCGCAGGCGTTCGCCCGCACCGGGACTGCATTCGTTCCAATCGCGTTCAAGGCGATCGCGAAGTCGGTCTCCGGCGGGTGGCCGAACATGGTCGCGCTGGGTCTGGGGGCGCACCTGCTGGGAATCGCGCCGGAGCTGGTCGACGAGGTGATCGCGGCCACCCTGAAGAAGGGCGGCGCCGCGTTGAACGCGAGCCAGGGCGTCGCCGGACTGGGTCGCGACGCTGCGTCCGACGCCGGATTCGCCGCAGGAGGGCTGGCGCGCGCTCTCGGCGGCAAGAGCGCCGCCGAGAGCGCCGACGCGGGCGCCGACGCAGGGGGCAAGCGTCGCTGGCTGATCACCGGCAACGAAGCCGCCGGTTACGGTGCGGTGCGCGGCGGGGTGCGTTTCGTCGCCGCCTACCCGATCACCCCTGCCACCGAGTTGCTCGAGTGGATGGCGCCCGCGCTCGCCAAGGTCGGCGGCGTGCTGGTTCAGGCCGAGGATGAGCTCGCGTCGATCAACATGGCGCTGGGCGCCTCGTACGGTGGCCTCGCCTCGCTCACCGCCACTGCAGGACCCGGGCTCGCGCTGATGACCGAGGCGATCGGACTCGCGGTCGCGGCCGAACTGCCGGTGGTGATCGTCGACGTGATGCGTGGCGGGCCCTCCACCGGCATCCCGGCCAAGAGCGAACAGAGCGACATCTCGATCGCGACGAGCGGCCTGCACGGGGACGCGCCGCGCCTGGTGATCGCCCCGAACTCGATCGCCGATTGCCTGGCGGCGACCCAGTGGGCGGTGCACCTCGCCGAGTCGCTGCAGGCGCCGGCGATCGTGCTGTCGGACCAGTTCTTCGGCCAGACGCGCGCGGTGATCGATCGCCCCGCCGATCTCGCTTACGTCGGGGGGCGCGTGACCGCGCCCGCGAACAGCGAAGGCTACCGGCGCTACGCCGACACGCCCGACGGCGTGTCGCCGATGGCGATTCCCGGCACGCCCGGGACGGTGTACACGGCCGACGGCCTCGAGCACAACGAACGCGGAATCCCGTCGAGCCAGTCGGTCGATCACAAGAGGCAACTGGACAAGCGCGAGCGAAAGCTCGACCTCGCCGACTACGGCACGCGCTGGGCCGACGTCGAAGGCGAGGGCGACCTGGTCGTCGTCACGCTCGGCTCGGCCACCGGACCCGTGCGCGAGGGACTCGCGCGCGCCGCCGCCGAGGGGCTCGACGCCAGGCTCGTATCGATCCGATTGCTCTCGCCCGCCAGGCCGCAGGCCTTCGCGCAGGTGCTCGCGGGCGCGCGCCGCGTGCTGGTCATAGAGCAGAACCACAGCGCGCAATTCCTGCGCTACCTGCGCTCGGTCTACGACTTCGACGCCGAGCTTCGCAGCTTCTGTCATCCCGGACCCCTGCCGATCAGGCCGGCAGAGGTCTATCGAGCCGTCACCGAATGGAGCCAGTCATGAGCGCGCATCCCCCCAGCACGGTCGTCGCCACCAAGGTGACGGCGGCGACCTTCAAGTCGGACTACAAGCCGATCTGGTGTCCGGGCTGCGGCGACTACTCGGTGCTGTCGTCGGTGACAAAGGCGTTCGCACAGCTGGAGCTCGATCCGAACAAGATCGCGGTGGTCTCGGGGATCGGCTGCTCGTCGCGCATTCCCGCCTACACGTCTTGCTATGGATTCCACGGCGTGCACGGGCGCTCGCTCGCGGTCGGCACCGGACTGAAGATCGCGCGCCCGGACCTCACCGTGCTGGTGGCCGGCGGCGACGGCGACGGCTACTCGATCGGCGGCAACC
>JAHDXY010000033.1 GCA_023384005.1 Burkholderiaceae bacterium
GATCGCCACGGGCGCTGGGTAACGGTGCATTCTTTGATCGGAGCCGACACCGCGAGGCGCCGGCTTGCAGGAAAGTCTGGCTCGGAATCCGCTTGTTCCGCGCTCCCGAGGGACCGGGAGCCGCGTTCAATGTTCTTTTGTCGCCGTAAGGGAACCCGGGATCGATACAATCGAAACCTGCGGCCCATCGATGGCGGCGCATAAAGTATAGCAAGATGAATGCCTTAGCGACAAAACCTGCGGTGACGCCTGCACGACCGACGGTGCCCGGCGAGCGTTCACCGGTGCGGATGTTGCCGGTGGACGACGACAGCGGCGCCGGGCAGCGGCTCGACAATTTCCTGGCGCGGCACTGCAAGGGGGTGCCGCGCAGCCACCTCTACCAGCTGATCCGAAGCGGCCAGGTACGGGTGGACGGGCGGCGCTGCCGCGCAGACGATCGCCTCGTCGCCGGCGCCACGGTCAGGGTGCCCCCGATCACGCACGACGCCGGACGAGGCGACGCGGCGCGACGCGCGCCAGCGGCGCGCTTCCCGGTGCTTCTCGAGGACGACGAACTGCTCGTGATCGACAAGCCCGCGGGTGTCGCGGTCCACGGCGGCAGCGGCGTGGCGCACGGGGCGGTCGAGCAGCTTCGCGCGGCCGAGTCCGAGCACAAGTTCCTGGAACTCGCCCATCGGATCGACCGCGACACCTCCGGCGTGCTGGTGCTCGCGCGCAAGCGCAGCGCGCTGCTTTCGGTGCACCGGCAGTTGCGCGATCGCCAGGTAGACAAACGCTACCTCGCGATCGTCCGCGGACGCTGGCCGCTTCGGACCAAGACCTTCGACCAGCCCTTGCAGCGCTACCTGAGCGCCGAAGGCGAGCGCCGGGTGAGGGTACAGGCCGATGGCCAGGACGCGCTCACCCGCGTCACGGGGCTGGTGCATTTCACGCTTCCGCCATTGGGGACCTTCACGCTGGTCGAGGCATCGATCGAGACCGGGCGCACGCACCAGATCCGCGTCCACCTGGCCCACGCCGGTTTTCCGATCGCGGGCGACCAGAAGTACGGCAATTTCGAACTGAACCGGGCGCTGCGCAAGGCCGGGCACGACCGGATGTATCTTCACGCAAGGTCGCTGCGAATCCGTCATCCTTCGACCAATCGCGTGCTCGAACTCGTCGCGCCGCAGCCCGGCGAGTTCGACGCGTTCATCGAGGCCGGTCGCGTTCGCTGACCCGGCGCAGCATCACATCGGGAGAAGCTGGTGTCTGAAGCATTGTCGGTGCAGTTCGACCTGGTCGTATTCGACTGGGACGGCACCCTGATCGATTCCACCGGTGCGATCACCGAAGCGATCCGGTCCTCGGCCGCCGATCTCGGCCTGCCGGTGCCCTCGCGCGAGCGGGCCAGCCACGTGATCGGGCTCGGCCTGCTCGATGCGGTTCACCACGCGGTGCCGGCCATCGTGCGCGAGCAGATCCCGGCCTTCGTCGAGCGCTACCGCCACCATTTCCTGCGCGCGGACTCGCATCTGCTGCCGTTCGAGGGTATCGACCAACTGCTCGCCGAACTCGACTCGAGAGGCGCGATTCTCGCGATCGCGACCGGGAAGTCGCGCGCCGGCCTCGACCGTGCCCTGACGCAGACCGGCTGGGAGCGGCGCTTTCGCGCCACGCGTTGCGCCGACGAGGGCGCGCCCAAACCCGATCCCTGGATGCTGCGCGACCTGTGCGGCGAGCTCGGGATCGAGCTCGGGCGCACGCTGATGATCGGCGATACCACCCACGACCTGCGCATGGCGGCGAGCGCGGGCGCGGCTGCGGTCGCGGTCACCTATGGTGCGCATCCCGATCACGAGCTCGGCGCGCACGACCCGCTGGCGATGGTCGCCAGCGTCGCGCAGCTGCGCGGCTGGCTGCTGCCGCGATTGGGCCTCGATCCGCTGGACGAACGCGGCGCGGGGCCCGGGTGAACGACCGCGCCGCCGCGACGTGCGGCACGATGGCCGGCTTGCCGCAAGGATGGCGCTGGATGGCCGTGTGCGCATCGGCGCAGCTCGACGACGGGGGCGACGGCGTGCGCTTCGAACTCGAGGGCGCCACGCCCGAGGCGGCCTTCGTGGTTCGCTTCGCGGGGCAGGTGCACGCGTACCTGAATCAGTGCCGTCATATCCCGGTCGAACTGGACTGGCAGCCGGGCCGGTTCTTCGATGCCAGCGGCCTATACTTGGTCTGCGCAACGCACGGTGCGACCTATCGCGCGCATGACGGCGTCTGCATCGAGGGTCCGTGCGTCGGGCGGCGGCTGCAGGCGCTGCGGGTAATCGAGTGCGACGCAGCGGTGTGGGTCGCGGTGCAATCGGGGAACGAGTGATGGAACAGAGCGAACAGCCCGGCAAGGATCCGGACGAACAGCGCAGCCAGGGCCCGGGTGGGGTACCCCTGACAGCAACGGTGCCGGCCGACATCCGGGGCGAACCCCGGCTGGACTCGGTGCGCGAGGAGGGGAAATCCTCCGAGGCAGCCGGCTGGGAGCGGCAGGTGCTTCAGGACCTGGTCGCCGCCGCGCTCGACGAGCGACGTCGCGCGAGGCGCTGGGGGATCTTTTTCAAGGCGATCGGTTTCAGCCTCGTCGCGCTGTTCGCCGCGGTGTGGTTCGGCCTGTGGATCCCGGGAGGACCGGGCGCCGAACGGCACACTGCGGTGATCGACATCGCCGGAGTGATCGAGGCCGAAGGCGAGACTTCGGCCGATGCGATCAACGGCGCGCTGCGCGCGGCGTTCGAGGACCGAAGGACGGCCGGCATCGTGCTCAGGATCAACAGCCCTGGAGGCAGTCCTGTTCAGGCAGGAATCATCCACGACGAGATCCGGCGGCTTCGCGGCAAACACCCGCAGACTCTGGTCTACGCGGTGGTCGAGGAAGTGTGCGCGTCGGGCGGGTACTACGTCGCCGTCGCGGCCGACCAGATCCTGGTGGACAAGGCGAGTCTCGTCGGCTCGATCGGCGTGCTGCTCGACGGCTTCGGTTTCGTCGACATCATGGATCGGCTCGGCGTCGAACGCAGGTTGCTCATTGCCGGTGCGAACAAGGGATTCCTCGACAGCTTCTCGCCGCTGGTCGAGTCGCACCGCGCGCACGCGCAATCGATGCTCGACGAGATCCATCGGCAGTTCATAGCCGTCGTGAAGAAGGGGCGTGGCGATCGGCTCAAGGAATCGCCCGAGACCTTCTCGGGCACGATCTGGACCGGCGCCAGGAGCGTCGAGATCGGACTCGCGGACGGGCTTGGAAGTGTGGGCAGCGTCGCGCGCGACCTGGTCAAGGCCGACGACATCGTCGACTTCACTCCGCACCGCAGCCTGGCCGAACGGGTCGCGAAACGCGTCGGGGCGAGCGCGGGCGAATCGTTGTCGCGCGGGTTGCGCGCGGCGACCGAGGCCTTGCGCATCCGCTGAGTCGGCTGAGAACCCCGGGCCGGGCCGCTATCGCGACCGGCGGCGCGCACGCGCGAGCAGCGCGAACACGGTGGGCGCGCGGGCGAGCGTCGCCCGGGCCGCGCGCCACTGCTCGACCGTCCGCGTCTGCAGGCGTTCTCCCGCGAGAGTCAGTTCGGCAGCGACGGTGAGCATCGTGTCGTCAGCGAGCGTCGCGACCATCGCCTCGAACAGCGCCTGGCTGCGGTACGGCGTTTCGATCAGGAGCTGGGTTTCGTCCCCGGCGAGAGAGCGGCGCTCGAGTTCGCCCAGCCGTGCGCGGCGTTCGGCTTCCGGGACGGGCACGTAGCCGACGAAGGCGAAGCGCTGCCCGGTGAGTCCGCTTCCCATCAGCGCGAGCAGGATCGCGCTGGGGCCGACCAGGGGCACGACGCGCACGCCGCGCGAGTGCGCCAGCAACACCAGCTCGGCCCCGGGGTCGGCGACGCCGGGGCAGCCTGCTTCGGACATCAACCCCGCGTCGCGCCCTTGCAGAATCGGATCGAGCAGCCCGGCAACTTCAGCGCCTGGCGTGCGCAGATTCAGGGTCCTGATCTCGATCTGCTGGATCGGCCGGCGCAGCGCCAGTCGCCCGAGCACGGCGCGCGCGCTGCGCGGGTTCTCCGCGATCAGGTAGTCGAGCCCGACCGCGACTTCGATCGCACGCGCGGACAGCGTACGCGCCGGGTCCTCGTCGGGTCCCAGCGGGGTAGGCAGCAGAAACAGCGTACCGGCGCTCACAGCACCGGCCGACCGGCCGCTGCGAGCAAGCCGCTCAGCGCGATCAGCGGCAGGCCGACCAGCGCGGTCGGGTCCGGGCAGTCGAGCGATTCGATCAGCGCGATTCCGAGCCCTTCGACCTTGGCCGCGCCGGCGCAGTCGTAGGCCGGCTCGCGCGCCAGGTAGGACTCGATCGTCGCCCGGTCGAGATCGCGAAACTTCACCCGCGCATCGACCACCAGTGCGCGCTCGAAGCCCTCGGCCGCGATCACGACCGCCACCGCGGTGTGATAGTTCAACGTGCGCCCCGAAGCGTCGCTCAGCTGGCGCAGCGCCGCAGCATGGCTGCCCGGCTTCCCGATCGCGTCGCGCTGGTCGACGGTGGCGGTCTGGTCGGAGCCGATCACGACCGCGTCCGGGTGTCGCGACGCGACCGCACGCGCCTTTTCGAGCGCCAGCCGCAGCGCGAGCGCGCGAGGCGTTTCACCGGGCAACGCGGTTTCGTCGATCGCAGGAACGTCCACCGCGAACGGCATCCCCAAGCGTTCGAGGAGTTCGCGCCTGTAGCGCGAGCTCGACGCGAGCACGACGGCGCGCGCTGCCTTCGCTGGAGTGCGGGAGTCTTCTTTCACGGCCCGCTATGATAGCGGGATGGCGTCCCGAACCGGCCCGAGCCAGACGACGATCGACACCGCGGAGTTCGCGCGCAGGGGGGCGAACCTCATGGGCGTGGTCGCGCTGCGCGAGTTCGACAGGATGCGCGACCTGCTCGCCGGCGAGCACGGCGAGTTGCGCTGGGAGTTGCGCGGCGAGCGCCGTGCACGTCACGAGGGAGGGCACGACGACTACCTCGAACTCTCACTGGAAGGCACGGCACAACTCGCCTGCGTGCGCTGCCTGCGGCCGGTGACGGTGGAACTGCGCGAACGGCGCCTGTACAGGCTGTTCGCGACCGAGTCGCAGGCACTTCGCGAAGACGCCGAGGTCGACGAGCACGACGCGCTGGTGGGCAGCGCGCGCTTTGACGCGCTGGCGCTGCTCGAAGACGAGGCGATCCTGGCCTTGCCGATCGCGCCACGCCACCCGAAGTGCGCTCTCGCGGGCGATGCCGGTGCCCGCGACGCCGCAAGCGCCGATCCGGCCGCGCCGCGCGAGAACCCTTTCGCGGTGCTCGCACGGATCCGCGGCGGCGGCAAAGAGGGCTGAACCGGCGCTGTCCGGACAAGGCCGGGCGCTTCGTGGCGATCCCTTGATATAATTGCAGATTCAGATTTTTTCCGGAGCCGCGAAATGGCCGTCCAACAGAACAAGAAATCGTCGTCGAAGCGCGGGATGCATCGCGCCCACGATTCGCTCGGTACCCCGCCGATCGCCGTCGAACCGACCACTGGTGAGCCGCACCTGCGCCACCACGTCAGTCCGACCGGTTTCTATCGCGGGAAGAAGGTCCTCAAGACCAAGGGCGACGAGTAAGTTCGCTGGTCCGATCCGCCGCGCCGATGAGCGTCAGGATCGCGATCGATTGCATGGGCGGCGACCACGGACTGCCGGTCACCGTTCCGGCAGCCCTGTCGTTTCTGTCGCACGTGACCGAAGCACGCCTGCTCCTGGTCGGGCGCGAGAGCGAGCTTCGCGCTGCGCTCGCCGCCGCCGGGGCCGGGGAGCATCCGCGCGTCGAGGTACGCAACGCGACCGAGGTCGTCGGGATGGACGAGGCACCGGCAAGCGCATTGCGCGGCAAGCGTGATTCCTCGATGCGAATCGCGATCGAGGCGGTCAAGTCCGGCGACGCGCAAGCCTGCGTGAGCGCGGGCAATACCGGGGCGCTGATGGCCATCGCCCGTTTCGTGCTGCGCATGCTCGAGGGGATCGATCGGCCGGCGATCGCCGCGCAGCTGCCGAATCAGCGCGGCGGCGTCACCACCGTGCTCGACCTCGGAGCGAACGTCGACTGCGAACCAACCCACTACCTTCAGTTCGCGATCATGGGCGCGGCGCTGGTCTCCGCGCTCGAGGGGCGCGAGCGCCCGAGCGTGGGCCTGCTGAACATCGGCGAGGAGGCGATCAAGGGCAACGACATCGTCAAGCAGGCCGGCGATTTGCTGCGCGCCAGCGGGCTGAACTTCCGCGGCAATGTCGAGGGAGGGGACATCTACGCTGGCACCACCGACGTGGTCGTGTGCGACGGCTTCGTTGGCAACGTCGCGCTCAAGACCTCCGAGGGTCTCGCGCGGATGCTCTCCGAGTTCATCCGCGAGGAGTTCACGCGCAATCTGTTCACCCGCGTGGTCGCCTTCGTCGCGCTCCCGGTTCTGGGGCGGCTGCGCCGGCGGGTCGACCACCGACGCTACAACGGCGCGAGCCTGGTTGGATTGCGGGGAATCGTCATCAAGAGCCACGGCGCCGCCGATCCGGTCGCCTTCGAGTCGGCGCTCAGGCGTGCCTACGACGCCGCGCACAACGGCCTGATTTCGCGTATCGCGCAAACCTTGCCGCTGGTGGCCAGGTCGGTCGACACCGCGGCGCCGGGTGCGGTCGAGGCGGCGGCGGCCTGAGGCCGCCGGCATCGGGAGACCAGGATGCAGCGTTACGCCAGAATCATCGGCACCGGAAGCGCGCTGCCTGAGCGGCTCGTCAGCAATGCGGAACTCGTGCGCGAGCTCGCGCAACGCGGCGTCGAGACCTCCGAGGAGTGGATCGTCGCGCGCACCGGAATCCTGCAGCGCTATCTGGCGCCTCCCGAGGTGTCGAGCAGCATGCTGGGCGCCGACGCTGCAAGGGCCGCGCTGGGCGCCGCCGGGATCGAAGCCGCTTCGATCGACCTGATCATCGTTGCGACGTCCACGCCGGACTATGTCTTTCCCAGCACTGCATGCCTGATCCAGAAATCGCTCGCGATCGCCGGCTGCCCGGCGTTCGACGTACAGGCGGTGTGCAGCGGCTTCGTCTACGCGTTGGCGTGCGCCGACGCGATGATCCGTACCGGCGCGGCGTCGCGCGCCCTGGTGATCGGTACCGAGGTGTTCTCGCGCATCCTCGACTGGAACGATCGCGGCACCTGCGTGCTGTTCGGAGACGGCGCCGGCGCAGTCGTGCTCGCTGCCGATTCGGCCCCGGGAATCCTCGCGTCGAAACTGCACGCCGACGGTCGCCACGAGCAGATCCTGCGCACTGCGGGTCACGTGAGCGGCGGCGGGATCACCGGCCACCCGTTCCTGACGATGGACGGGCCAGCCGTCTTCAAGCTCGCGGTGAGCGTTCTCGATTCGGTCGCACGCGAGGTGGTCGAGGCCGCAGGCCTCACGCTGGCCGACATCGATTGGCTGATTCCGCACCAGGCCAACGTGCGCATCCTGCACGCGACCGGTCGCAAGCTCGGATTGCCAGCCGAGCGCGTCGTGATCACCGTCGACCAGCACGCCAATACCTCGGCCGCGTCGGTGCCGCTCGCGCTCGACACCGCGACCCGCGACGGCCGTGTCCGTTCCGGTCACCGGGTGATGATGCAGGGCGTCGGGGGCGGGTTCACCTGGGGAGCCGTTCTCGCGGCCATCTGAGCGTTCCGATGGTCAGCGCAATCACCGAGAAGCGGAGGATGTCCTGATGTCGCTGGCGTTCGTTTTTCCGGGGCAGGGCTCGCAGGCGGTGGGAATGCTCGATGCGTTCGCCGCCAACGAAGCGGTTGCGGCTGTCCTGAAACAGGCCGACGCCGCGCTTGGAGAGCCATTGTCGCGCATGATCGCGAACGGACCTGCCGAGGTCCTCGGACTCACCGTGAACACGCAGCCGGCGATGCTGGTGGCGTCCTACGCCTGTCTGGCCGCCTGGCGCGCCGCCGGCGGCGCCGAGCCCTCGGCGGTCGCCGGGCACAGTCTTGGCGAGTACACGGCGCTAGTGGCCGCCGGGGTGATCGATCTCGCCGACGCGGTGCCGCTGGTGCGGTTGCGCGCGAGCGCGATGCAGGAAGCGGTAGCGGTTGGCGTGGGCACGATGGCAGCGATTCTCGGACTGGACGACGAATCGGTGATCCGGGCCTGCGCGATGGCGCGCGAAGGACATCCCGGCGAGGTCGTCGAGGCCGCCAACTTCAACGCGCCCTCGCAGGTCGTGATCGCCGGGCACACCGGCGCGGTCGAACGCGCCTGCCAGCACGCCCGGGCGCTGGGCGCCAAGCGCGCGGTGCTGCTGGCGGTGTCGGCGCCGTTTCATTCGTCGCTGCTCGTGCCGGCCGGGCGGCGCCTGGCACAGGCGCTGTCCGGGATTGCGCTGCGCCCGCCGCGCGTCCCGCTGGTCAACAACGTCGACGCCGCGATCGAGACGCAGCCCGCGCGCATCGCCGACGCGCTGGTCCGGCAGTCGTATTCGCCGGTGCGCTGGGTGGAGGTCGTGCGCAAGCTTCGCGATCTCGGCGTGACCCGGGTGATCGAGTTCGGACCCGGAAAGGTTCTCTGCGGATTGGTCGGGCGGATCGATCGCGACATCTCGGTGGCCGCCGTCTACGATCCCGCCACGCTCGCCGCCGCGCTCGAGGGGAGCACGAAATGACCGACTCGCCTTCAATCGCGGCCGCGCCGCTTGAGGGCCAGGTCGCGCTGGTCACGGGCGCGTCGCGGGGAATCGGACGCGCGATCGCGCTCGAACTCGGGCGCCAGGGCGCGACCGTGATCGGTACGGCCACCAGCGACGAAGGGGCCGGCGCAATCAGCGAAGCCCTGGTCTCGGGCGCGATCAAGGGCCGGGGCGCGAAGCTCGACGTACTCGACGCGCCAGGCTGCGAGGCACTGGTCGAGGCGATCCAGTCTGCCGAGGGCGCGGTGACGATTCTCGTGAACAACGCCGGAATCACCCGCGACGGCCTCGCGATGCGAATGAAGGACGAGGACTGGAACGCGGTCCTGCAGACCAACCTCGGCGCGGTGTTCCGGATGTCGAGGCTGGTGATGCGCGCGATGATGAAGGCGCGTTACGGCCGGATCGTGAACGTCACCTCGGTGGTCGGTTCGAGCGGAAATGCCGGCCAGGCCAACTACGCCGCCGCAAAGGCGGGGGTCGCCGGAATGAGCCGTGCGCTGGCGGCCGAACTGGGCAGCCGCAACGTCACCGTGAACTGCGTCGCCCCCGGCTTCATCGATACCGACATGACGCGCGCGCTGAGCCAGGAGCAGACCGCGGCGCTGGTGCGCACCATTCCGCTGGGCCGCTTCGGACAACCCGAGGACGTCGCGGCCGCGGTGGCGTTTCTCGCCAGCCCGCGGGCCGCCTACGTCACCGGTGCGACACTGCACGTCAATGGCGGGATGTACATGCAATAGCATCGCCCCGGGTGCCGGGCGACGCCGTGATCGAAGGCGGCGTTGCGCCTAAGTCGCTCGGGCATTTGGTCGCGGCGGCCGCTGCTGCTGATAAAATTCGTGCCCGTCGCCTCGTCGAATGCTTCGAACGCGTGCGAAGAAGGATTACAACCATGGGTGCCGGCCACCGGGCCGATGTCCGCATTGAGGAGTCTCAGGAATGGAAAGCATCGAACAGCGTGTGCGCAAGATCGTCGCCGAACAGCTCGGCGTGAACGAGGCCGACATCAAGAACGAGTCGTCCTTCGTCGATGATCTGGGCGCCGATTCGCTCGACACGGTCGAACTGGTCATGGCGCTGGAGGACGCGTTCGAAACCGAGATCCCCGACGAGGAAGCGGAGAAGATCACCACGGTGCAGCAGGCGATCGACTACGTCACTTCGCACAGCAAGGGCTGATGCCCGGCGCCTGGAGGAATCCGTGAGTCGCCGCCGCGTCGTGATCACCGGTCTGGGCTTGATCAGCCCAGTGGGCAACGACATCGAGACAGCCTGGTCGAACCTCGTCGCCGGGAAATCCGGGATCGACAGGATCACGCGCTTCGACGCTTCGGCATTCAGCGCGCAGATCGCCGGCGAGGTGAAGGGCTTCGACGTCTCGGCCTATATGCCCGCCAAGGAGGCGCGGCACTTCGACACCTTCATCCACTACGGCATCGCCGCCGGCGTCGACGCGCTGCGTGACAGCGGCATCGTGATCGACGAGAGCAACGCCGAGCGGGTCGGCGCGATCGTCGGCTCGGGCATCGGGGGGCTGCCGCTGATCGAGGAGAACCACGCGGACTACGCCAAGCGGGGCCCGCGCCGCATCTCGCCGTTCTTCGTACCCGGTTCGATCATCAACATGGTTTCCGGGCAGCTGTCGATCATGCTCGGGCTCAAGGGCCCGACCTTCGCGATCGTCTCGGCCTGCACCACCGGCACGCACTCGATCGGCGAAGCCGCGCGGCTGATCGAGTATGGCGACGCCGACGTCATGCTCGCCGGCGGTGCCGAAGCGACGGTCTCGCCGCTTGGCGTGGGCGGGTTCGCGTCGATGCGCGCGCTGTCCACGCGAAACGACGATCCGGCCACGTCCAGCCGGCCCTTCGACAGGGACCGGGACGGCTTCGTGCTGGGCGAGGGTGCCGGAGTACTGGTTCTCGAGGAGTTCGAGCGAGCGCGCAAGCGCGGCGCGAGGATCTACGGCGAGCTGATCGGTTTCGGCATGAGCTCGGACGCGTTTCACATGAGCGCCCCGAGCGAGGACGGCGAAGGCCCGGCGCGCGGCATGCTCAATGCGCTGCGCAAGGCCGGGGTCAGTCCCGACCAGATCCAGTACCTGAACGCGCATGCGACGTCCACGCCGCAGGGCGACATCGCCGAAACCCGCTCGATCAAGCGCGCGCTGGGCGAGCACGCCGCGAAGGTGGTGGTCAACTCGACCAAGTCGATGACCGGGCACCTGCTGGGCGCGGCGGGCGGCGTCGAAGCGGTGTTCACCGCACTCGCGCTCGAGCGCCAGGTTTCGCCGCCCACGATCAACATCTTCAACCAGGACGAGCTCTGCGATCTCGACTACTGCGCCAACCAGGCGCGCGAGATGCGCATCGACATCGCTCTGTCCAATTCGTTCGGCTTCGGCGGCACCAACGGCACGCTGGTGATGCGCCGGGTCTGAGCGCGATCGGCGGCCGATGTCGCTCGCCTTCGACTTGCAGACCGGGCCGACGCCACGGCTGCGCAAGGCGGTCCTGGGCCTGTACCTGTTCGCGGCGGGATCGGCCGCGGCGAGCATCGTGCTGGTGTACCGATCGCTGCAATCGCCCGCGACGACCGCGCTGGCTGCCTCGGCGTTGGCCGCGTTCGCGCTGCTGGCCGGGCTCGCGTGGTCGTTCGTGCGCAGCCTGCGTCGCGGCGATCGCGGAACGCTGTCGGTCGGGCCGGACGGCGCGGCCACCTGGAAGAGCGCGTCGGGCACCGGCGAGTCCGACGTGAACGCGGTACGATGGTGCAGCGTTGCCGGCCTGGCCTGGATCGAGGCGAGGTCCGGATCGCGGCGCCTGCTGCTGCTGTCAGGCCGCGACCGCTGCGGCGACCGAGATTGGGCGCAGCTCGCCCGATGGCTCAGGTGGCTGGAACGCGGTCGCGAATCTTGAAATACGGCAGGAGCAGCCCAAACTCGGAGGCTGGGCCGGGGAGACCGCAAGCACCCCGAGCCGGCACGGATTTTTCGACTTGAGAGGTCAGGCAGCAATGAAACGAGTTTTGCCGATGGTTGCGCTCGCCTTGGCGCTTCTGGCGGGACCCGCGCCGCAGTACGTCGCCGCGCAATCGCGCGAGCTTCCGGATTTCGCGGATCTGGTGGAGAAGGCAGGACCCGGAGTCGTCAACATCAGGACGGTCGAGCGTTCCCGCCAGGGACAGGCAACGCCCCAGCTGCCCGAGGGAATCGACGAGAACGATCCGTTCTACGAGTTCTTCAGGCGCTTTTTCCCGCCCCGCCAGCAGCCCGGGCCTCGCGGGCGGGGTAACGGCGAGGAGGTGCCGCGTGGCGTCGGATCGGGGTTCATCGTCTCGGGCGACGGCTTCGTACTCACGAATCACCACGTCGTCGACGGCGCCGACGAGATCTACGTCACGCTCACCGACAAACGCGAGTTCAAGGGGCGGCTGATCGGCTCGGACCGGCGCACCGACGTCGCACTGGTCAAGATCGAAGCCGGCAATCTGCCCAAGCTCACGATCGGGGATTCGCGCCGGATTCGCGTGGGCGAATGGGTGGTGGCGATCGGTTCGCCGTTCGGCCTGGAGAACACCGTCACCGCCGGAATCGTCTCGGCCAAAGGGCGCGACACCGGCGACTACCTTCCGTTCATCCAGACCGACGTCGCGGTCAATCCGGGCAACTCGGGCGGACCGCTGCTCAACATGCGCGGCGAGGTGATCGGAATCAATTCCCAGATCTACAGCCGCACCGGCGGGTTCATGGGCATCTCGTTCGCGATCCCGATCGACGAGGCGATGCGCGTGGCCGACCAGATCAAGGCCACCGGACGTGTGGTGCGCGGGCGGATCGGGGTGGGGATCGCCGAGGTCACCAAGGACGTGGCCGAGCCGCTCGGGCTGCCGGCGGCCACTGGGGCGCTGGTGCGCAGCGTCGAGAGCGGAGGCCCGGCCGATCGCGGCGGAGTGGAGGCAGGGGACATCATCCTGCGCTTCAATGGCCAGCAGATCGAAAAGGCGAGCGACCTGCCGCGCATCGTCGGCGCGACGCGGCCCGGGTCTGCGGCGACGCTGCAGGTCTGGCGCAAGGGCGCGACGCGCGACCTGCAGGTGACGATCGCCGAAATGCAGGCCGAGCGCTCTCCTCGGGCGAACCGGGGCCCGGGCGGCGACGCGCCGATACCCGCTCCCGCCGCGGCCAACGTGCTGGGGTTGGCGGTGTCCGACATTCCGGACGATCGCAAGGCACAGCTGAAGATCAAGAACGGCGTCGTGGTCGATTCGGTCGACGGGGCGGGCGCGCGCGCCGGCCTGCGCCCGGGCGATGTGGTGATGTCGCTGAACAACCAGGACGTGACCAGCACGCGGCAGTTCAACGAGCTGGTCGCCCGGCTCGACCGCAGCAAGACCCACGTCCTGCTGGTTCGCAGGGGCGACAGCGCGTCGTTCGTTCCGATTCGCCCAGCTCCGCCGGCATCGCGCTGACGATCCGGTAAAATGCGTCCGGAAGGCGTCCGAGGGCGCCTCGTCCGGCGCTTTGACGCGCCCGCATGGCGCCCGAGCGCGCCGCAACCAATGGCGCCCGCCAGCGCCGAGCCGAGTGCGCCGTCGCGCGACCCGCCCACCAGCAAACGGGCCGCGCCACGACGGCGCCGGAGTTTATGCAACAGATCCGCAACTTCTCGATCATCGCGCACATCGACCACGGAAAGTCGACCCTCGCCGACCGGCTCATCCAGCGTTGCGGCGGTTTGTCCGACCGCGAAATGGCCGAGCAGGTGCTCGACTCGATGGACCTCGAGCGCGAGCGCGGCATCACGATCAAGGCCCAGACCGCGACGCTGGAGTTCACCGCGCGCGACGGCAAGACCTACATGCTCAACATGATCGACACTCCGGGGCATGTCGACTTCTCGTACGAGGTGAGCCGGTCGCTGTCGGCTTGCGAAGGCGCGGTGCTGGTGGTCGACGCGACCCAGGGCGTCGAAGCCCAGACGGTGGCCAACTGCTACACGGCGATCGACCTGGGCGTCGAGGTGGTTCCGGTACTCAACAAGATGGACCTGCCCTCGGCCGACCCGGCGACGGCGGCGAGCGAGATCGAGGACGTGATCGGAATCGACGCGAGCGACGCGATTCGCGCCAGCGCCAAGACCGGCCAGGGCATCGACGAGATCCTCGAGGCGATCGTCGACAGGATCCCGGCGCCGAAGGGCGACCCGGAGGCGCCGCTGCAGGCGCTGGTGATCGATTCCTGGTTCGACAACTACGTGGGCGTGGTGATGCTGGTGCGCGTATTCAGCGGCACGCTGCGCCCGCGCGACCGCATCCGGCTGATGGCCACCGGGGCCATGCACGGCTGCGACCAGGTCGGGATCTTCACGCCGAAGTCGGTCCGGCGCGAGGAGTTGTCGGCCGGGCAGGTCGGATTCGTGATTTCCGGGATCAAGGAGCTCAAGTCTGCGAGAGTGGGCGATACCGTGACGCACGCCAACGCACCGGCCGCGTTGCCGCTTCCCGGGTTCAAGGAAATCAAGCCCTCGGTGTTCGCCGGGCTGTACCCGGTCGAAGCGAACCAGTTCGAAGCCATGCGCGAGGCGCTGGAGAAGCTGCAACTCAACGACGCGTCGCTGCAGTTCGAACCCGAGGTCTCGCAGGCGCTGGGGTTCGGGTTCCGCTGCGGGTTCCTCGGGCTGCTGCACATGGACATCGTGCAGGAGCGCCTCGAGCGCGAATTCGACATGGACCTGATCACCACCGCACCAACGGTCGTGTACGAGGTCATGATGAACGACGGCGAGGTGCTGCGGGTCGAAAACCCCGCCAAGCTTCCCGATCCGGCGAGGGTCGCCGAGATCCGCGAGCCGATCGTCACCGTCACGGTGTTCGTGCCGCAGGAGTACGTCGGCAACGTGATCACGCTTTGCACCGGCAAGCGTGGCGTGCAAACCAACCTCGCCTACCACGGCCGGCACGTGCACGTCACCTACGAACTGCCGATGAACGAGATCGTGCTCGATTTCTTCGACAAGCTGAAGTCCACGTCGCGCGGCTACGCGTCGATGGACTACGAGTTCAAGGAGTATCGCGCGTCGGACGTGGTCAAGCTCGACATCCTGGTCAACAGCGAGAAGGTCGACGCACTGTCGCTGATCGTGCATCGCAGCGTGGCCCAGAGCCGGGGGAGGGAGGTGGCGGCGCGGATGCGCGCACTGATCCCGAGGCAGATGTACGACGTCGCGATCCAGGCCGCGATCGGCGCGCACATCATCGCGCGCGAGAACGTCAAGGCGCTGCGCAAGAACGTCCTGGCCAAGTGCTACGGTGGCGACATCACGAGAAAGAAGAAGCTGCTCGAGAAGCAGAAGGCCGGAAAGAAGCGGATGAAACAGGTCGGCACGGTGGAGATACCCCAGGAGGCCTTCCTGGCGGTGTTGCAGGTCGGCGATCGCTGAACCGACGAGAACCAACGTGAACGAGAGTACCTCCGTGAACTTCGCACTGATCCTGCTGCTTCTGCTCGCCGTCACGCTCGCCGCCTGGCTCGCCGAGCGCTTCGTCTTCCTCCCCGGCAGGCGCCGCGAGGCCGAGAGCCGGGCAAGCGAGTTCGATCGCACCCAGGCGAGCCTGCCCGCGCACCAGCGTGCTTCGGATCCGGCGGCGGCGCGCCATGCGGTGGTCGAATCGGCGCTGCGCCAACCCTGGTGGCTCGAATACACCGCCGGCCTGTTTCCGGTAATCGCGGTCGTGTTCGTGCTGCGCTCGTTCGTCGTCGAGCCGTTCAAGATCCCCTCCGGCTCGATGATTCCGACCCTTCTCGTCGGGGACCTGATCCTGGTCAACAAGTACAGCTACGGCGTGCGCCTGCCGGTCGCCCACACCAAGGTCTTCGACGTCGGCTCGCCGCAGCGCGGCGACGTGATGGTATTCAGGTTTCCGCGCGATCCGTCGATGGACTACATCAAACGGGTAGTCGCTCTTCCGGGCGACACCGTTTCGTACCTGGACAAGCGCCTGCGGATCAACGACCGCGAGGTGCCGCTCCAGCCGGCCGGCGAATACTACGACGCGGAGCGTCTGAGCTACTCTACACAATATTCAGAGAAGTTGGGAACTTTGGATCATAAGATATTGACAGAATTGGAAAAACCGTCTTTCATTTCGGCAGTGGACGCGTTCCCCCACCGGGATCGCTGCGAGTATCTGAGCAACGGAGTGCGCTGCGTCGTGCCCCCTGGTCACTTCTTCGTGATGGGCGACAACCGCGAGAATAGCCTCGACAGTCGCTACTGGGGGTTCGTGCCCGAGCGCAACATCGTCGGAAAGGCGTTCTTCATCTGGATGAACTTCGGCGACATCAAACGCATCGGACGGTTTCATTGATGAACACACTCGATTCGATTCACGCGCCGCGCGCCCAGCGCGGGCTGAGCCTGCTCGGCATGCTGCTGTTCGCGATCGTGGCCGTCACGGTGGTCGTGGTCGGCATGCGCGTCATGCCCTCGGCGCTCGAGTACATGGCCGCGAAGCGGGCGATCAACCGGGTCGCATCCTCCGGCGAGACGAACCCGATCGAGATCAGGCGCTCGTTCGACCGTATCGCGGCGGTCGATGACATCGTGTCGATCGGCGCCAAGGACCTGCAAATCGAGCGCGACGGCAACTCGGTGCGCGTGAGTTTTCGCTATGAGAAGCGCGTCGCGTTGTTCGGCCCCGCCAGCCTCGTGCTCGATTACCAGGCGAGCGCCCCGTGAGAGGCCCGGTCCCATGAGTCTCGAGGCGCTTCAGCAAAAGCTCGGGTACGCGTTTCGCAACCCGGCGCTGCTGGCGCAGGCGCTCACGCATCGCAGTCACGGAAAGCACAACAACGAACGCCTCGAATTCCTCGGCGACAGCGTGCTCAACTGCGTCGTCGCGGCCTTGCTGTTCGATACCTTCGGCAGAATCGACGAAGGCGACCTGTCCAGGCTGCGCGCGAACCTGGTCCGTCAGCAATCGCTCTACGAAATCGCGCAGCGCCTCGAGTTGAGCCAGCACCTGCTGCTGGGCGAGGGCGAACTCAAGAGCGGCGGATTCCGTCGCCCGTCGATTCTGGCCGACACGCTGGAGGCGATCTTCGGCGCGGTATTTCTCGAATCCGGATTCGACGCGGCGCGAGCGCTGATCGGCGCGCTGTACGCGCCCGTGCTCAAGTCGGTCGACCCGAGGACGCTGGGCAAGGACGCCAAGACCCTGCTGCAGGAGCACTTGCAGGGGCGCAGGCAGTCGCTGCCGGTCTACACGGTGGTGGCGACGCACGGCGCCGCGCACAATCAGCAGTTCGAGGTGGCCTGCGCCGTCCCGAAGCTCGGCATCGAGGTGCTCGGAAGTGGCGCGAGCCGGCGTACGGCGGAGCAGGCTGCGGCGAAACTCGCCCTGGAGCGGGTGCAGGCTCTCGCTCCGGCGCCGGCGCGGCGCACCCGCAGCACCCCGGCCGCTTCGCCGTCCGCGAGTCCGGGGCGCGGCGCACGCGAAGATCGAGCGGACATCTCGGCCAGATCGGGCGCGCGAGTCTCCTGATGGACCAGGCAGGGGCGCAGCGCGCCGCCGGCGGGCGGCGCCACCGCTGCGGCTATGTCGCGATCGTCGGCCGCCCGAACGTCGGCAAATCCACGCTCGTCAACCGGCTGATCGGGCACAAGCTGTCGATCACCTCGCACCGGGCGCAAACCACCCGGCACCGGATCCTGGGGGTGCTCAGCCGCGACGACGCGCAATTGCTGATTCTCGACAGCCCGGGGGTGCAGTCCAGCGCCAGGGGGGCCATGAACCGGATGCTCAACCGCACGGCGCGGCAGGTGTCCGAGGACGCCGACGTGGTCGTCATGGTTTGCGACGCGGCGGGCTGGACCGCGGCCGACGAGTCGCTGGCGCGGGCGCTTCCCGCCGACCGCCCGGTGTTGCTCGCGCTCAACAAGGTCGACCGGGTGGCGGAGAAGGCGCGGCTGCTGCCGGTGATCGAGCGCGCCAGCCGTTCACGGGATTTCGCCGAGATCGTGCCGATCAGCGCGCAAAACGGTCACCAGGTCGAGCGACTCGCCGAACTGTGCGCCGAGCGGCTTCCCGAAGCCGAGGCGATGTTCGAGCGCGATGCGCTTACCGATCGCAGCGAACGTTTCCTCGCCGCCGAGCTGATCCGCGAGAAGCTGTTCAGGTTGCTCGGCGATGAACTTCCCTACGCCAGCACGGTGGAGATCGAGCAGTACGAGGAAACGCCGAAGTTGCGGCGTATCCATGCGGCGATCCTGGTCGAGCGCGAGGCCCAGAAAGGCATCGTCGTGGGAGCGGGCGGAGCGCGGATCAAGCGTATCGCGACCGAGGCGCGCCTCGATCTGGAGCGGATGCTCGGTACGAAAGTCTATCTGGAGCTGTTCGTCAAGGTGCGCAGCGGCTGGGCCGACAACGAGCAGAGCCTGCGCGCCTATGGCTACGAGTAAGCCTGCGGGATGACACGCGTCAGCAACGAACCGGCTTTCCTGCTGCACGCGACGCCGTATAGCGAAACGAGCCTGGTCGTCGACCTGTTCACGCGAGATTACGGGCGCGTTGCCGCGATCGCGAAAGGCGCCAGGCGGCCGCGCTCGGCGCTGCGCGCGGTACTGCTGCAATTCCAGGCGCTCACCGTCTCGTTTTCTGGGCGCGGCGAGCTGCGCACGCTCACCGCCGCCGAATGGGCGGGAGGCGCAGTGTCGCCCCGGGGAGACGCGTTGCTCTATGCGTTTTACCTGAACGAGCTGCTGGTGCGATTGCTGCCGCGCGAGGACTCGCACCCGGCGCTGTACGACGCCTACAGCGAGGCGATCGCGGCGTTGTGCCGCGAACCACCGTTCGACGAGGCCTTGCGCCGCTTCGAGTGGAGGACCTTGCGCGAGATCGGCTACGCGCCCGACCTGCAGCGCGACTCGAGCCGCCGCGCGATCGAGGCGAACAGCGACTATCACTGGTCGCCCGCCGAGGGCTTCGTCCTGGTGGCCGGGGAGCCCGGGGCGGGTGGGGCGAACGACCGGAGCATCGTGCGCGGCACGACGCTGCTCGGACTCGGAGCGGGGCGAATCGATACTGCGAACGGCCGATCGCAGGCAAAATACCTGACCCGCGCGATCCTGGCACACCATCTCGACGGTGTCGTGCTGAAGACGCGCCAGATCCTGGTCGACCTGCAAAAACTCTGAAACGCTCCATCCGATGATCGAACTAGGCGTCAATATCGACCACGTTGCAAGCGTGCGCCAGGCGCGGCGCAGCTACGAACCCGATCCGGTCTGGGCAGCCGTCGAGGCGCACCTCGGCGGCGCCGACGGCATCACCGTGCACTTGCGCGAGGATCGCCGCCACATACAGGACCTGGACGTGCGACGGTTGCGCGAACTCACCCACATCAAGCTCAACCTGGAAATGGCGGCCACCGACGAGATGCTCGCGATCGCCTGCGAAATCGCCCCGGAAATGGCGATGCTGGTGCCCGAAGGACGCCACGAGGTCACCACCGAAGGCGGGCTGGACATCGTCGCGCAGCAGGGGCGGATCGCGGAGGTGGTGGCGAGGCTTGCCGACGCCGGGATCGTGACCAGCGTCTTCATCGACGCCGATCCCAGGCAGGTCGACGCAGCCGCGCGCGTCGGCGCGAAGGTCTGCGAGGTGCACACGGGGCCCTACGCGCATGCGTTCCATTCGCGCGGCCGCGACGCCCAGTCGCCCGCGGTGGTGATCGAGCTCGAACGGATCAGGAGCGCCGGGGCGGCGATCCTGGCTGCCGGAATGCGCTTCAACGCGGGCCACGCACTGAACTACTTCAACGTACAGCCGGTGGCGGCCCTCGCCGGGGTCCGTGAGCTGCACATCGGTCACGCGATCGTCTCGCGCGCCCTGTTCGTGGGACTGCGCGACGCGGTGCGCGAGATGAAGCGCCTGATCCGGGAGGGGGCCGCCGCGTGATCTACGGCATCGGTACCGACGTGGTGCTGGTGCGACGCATCGAATCGCTGCTCGATCGGTATGGCGAGCGATTCGCGCGTCGCGTGCTGGGCCCTCAGGAGCTCGCCGAGTACCGGCGCCGCGCCGGCAAAGGGGCGCACGGCGCGGGCTACGCGGCGCGCTACCTCGCCAAGCGCTTTGCTGCCAAGGAGGCCTTCTCCAAGGCGCTCGGGCTGGGGCTGCGCGGTCCGATGACGCTGCTTTCGCTGCAGATCCTCAACGATCAGCGCGGCAAACCGGTCGCGGTCGCACGCAAGGCGCTGGAGCCGTATCTGCGCACGCGCGGGCTGGTGGCGCACGTGTCTTTGAGCGACGAAACGGACAGCGCGATGGCCTTCGTGATCATCGAGCACGGGAATGAACTGGGAGAACCGCAATGAACCCCCCGACGACCGGACCGGTCATCCTCGATGTCGGCGGCACCGAGCTTGCCGGCGAGGACATCGATCGCCTGAGCCACCCGCTGGTGGGCGGCGTGATCCTCTTTGCGCGCAACTTCGAGTCCAGGGCGCAGCTCGCGGCGCTATGCCGCCAGATTCACGCGCTGCGCCATCCGCCGCTGCTGATCTGCGTCGATCACGAGGGCGGGCGGGTGCAACGGTTTCGCGATGGCTTCAGCAAGATCGAGCCGATGCGCGACGTCGGCAGGCTGTGGGATCGCGACCCGCTCGCGGCCTGCAAGCGCGCCACCGAGATCGGTCACACGATCGGCTCCGAGTTGCGCGAAGTGGGCGTGGACCTGAGCTTCGCGCCGGTGCTCGACCTCGACCACGGCCCCTCGGGCGTGATCGGCGACCGCTCGCTGCACCGCGATCCGCGGGTGGTGACGCTGCTCGCCAAGAGCATCAACCACGGGCTGCTGCTCGCCGGGATGGCCAATTGCGGGAAGCACTTCCCCGGCCACGGCTACGCGCGCGCGGACTCGCACACCGAGGTGCCGACCGACGATCGCGAACTCGCCGCGATCCTGGCCGACGACGCGGCACCTTACCCATGGCTGGGCGAGGCGCTCGCCGCGGTGATGCCGGCGCATGTCGTCTACCCGAAGGTCGATCCGATGCCGGCCGGTTTCTCGCGGCGCTGGCTGCAGACGATCCTGCGGCGCAGGCTCGGTTTTCGCGGAATCGTGTTTAGCGACGACCTGACGATGGAGGGTGCGGCCGTGGTCGGCGGAATCGTCGAGCGCGGGGCCGCGGCGCTCGAGGCGGGCTGCGACATGGTGCTGGTGTGCAACAAGCCGGCGATGGCCAATGCCTTGCTCGACGGCCTGCGCTGGAAGGCGTCGCGTGCGTTTCCCGAGCGCCTGCAGCGGGTGCGCGCGCGCGGCTGAGTCGATGCGATGAGCGCCAACGAGCCGGGATCGCCGGCGGCGGGCGAGGCGCGAGGGTTCGACCTCAAGGCCTACCTGTCGCGGCTGCCGCACCGTCCGGGGATCTACCGGATGCTCGGCGAAGGCGACACCGTGATGTACGTGGGAAAGGCGCGCGACCTGCGCAAAAGGGTCGCGTCTTACTTCAGGTCGAATGCGGTCGGGCCGCGCATCGCGCAGATGGTGGCGAAGGTCCGCCGGATCGAGACCACCGTGACGCGTTCCGAGGCCGAGGCGCTGCTGCTCGAGAGCAACCTGATCAAGGCGCTGCGCCCACGCTACAACATAGTCTTTCGCGACGACAAGTCCTACCCCTACGTCAGGATCACGAACCACGCTTTCCCGCGCATCGCCTACTACCGCGGGACCGTCGACCGGCGCAACCAGTACTTCGGCCCCTATCCGAACGCCTGGTCGGTACGCCAGAGCCTGCAGACGCTCCAAAAGGCGTTTCGTCTGCGCACCTGCGAGGATGGCGTGCTGGCCAACCGGTCTCGCCCCTGCCTGCTCCACCAGATCGAGCGCTGCACCGCGCCGTGCGTCGGCGCGATCAGCGAGAGCGACTACGCGCGTGACGTGCGCGACGCGGTGCGCTTCCTGCGCGGAGAGCAGGGCGACGTCATCCGCGAACTCGAGCAGCAGATGCACCGCGAAGCGCAGGAGCTGCGCTTCGAGGAGGCGGCGCGGCTGCGCAACAGGGTCAGCGCATTGGCGAGCCTGCAGCAGCAACAGGCGATGGAAGCGGGCAGCGACGTGGACGCCGATGTTCTCGCCGTCGTCGTGCGCGGAGGTCGCGCCTGCGTGAACCTCGCGATGGTGCGTGGCGGGCGGCACCTCGGCGACCGCGCGTACTTCCCGATGCATGCGGGCGAGATCGACGCCGGCGACGAGGGCTTCGAGGACGAGGTCCTGGAGGCGTTTTGCCTGCAGCACTACGACGATGGCTTCGTGCCGCCGGTGATCGTCGCGTCACGAGACGCGAGCTCGGGGGCGCTGGCGCAATGGCTGCGCGAGCGCGCGGGGGGGAAGCTGCAGTGGGTCGGCAGGCCGATCGCACAGCGCCGCGCCTGGCTCGACATGGCGCGGCAAAACGGCGAGCTCGCGCTGTCCAGGCTGCTTGCCGAGGAGGGCTCGCAGCAGGCGCGCACCCGCGCGCTGGCAGAGGCGCTCGGGCTGGCGGGCGACACCGATCTCGACGCGCTGCGCATCGAATGCTTCGACGTCAGCCACACCGCCGGCGAAGCGACGCAGGCGTCGTGCGTCGTCTACACCCATCACGCGATGCAGCCTTCGCAGTACCGACGGTTCAACGTCGAGGGCATCGTCGGCGGAGACGACTACGCGGCGATGCGCCAGGTCCTGGCGCGTCGATACGCGAGGGTCGCCGAGGCCGAAACGGTGGCGCCGGAGCTCGTGCTGATCGACGGCGGTGCGGGACAGGTCGCGGTCGCACGCGAGGTGTTCGTAGAACTCGGCCTCGACCCGCAGGCGCTGGTCGGCGTGGCAAAGGGCGAGGCGCGCAAGGTCGGGCTGGAAACGCTGGTGTTCGCCGACGGGCGCGCGCCGCTCGCGCTGAGCCGCGACTCCGCCGCGCTGATGCTCGTCGCGCAGATACGCGACGAAGCGCACCGCTTCGCGATTACCGGAATGCGGATGCGCCGCGCGCGCGCGCGCAACGTCTCGAAACTGGAGGAGATCGACGGAGTCGGGCCGCGCAAGCGCCAGCGCCTGCTCGCGCGATTCGGCGGTTTGCGTGGCATCATTGCCGCCAGTGTCGAGGATCTCGCGGCGGTCGAAGGCGTGTCGCACAAGCTGGCCGAGGAGATCTACCGGCGACTGCACTGATGCGCACCGTTCAATCAACTACCCCATCGTCGTGACGACGCTGCCGAACCTGCTCACCTGGCTGCGCGTGCTGGCGATTCCGTTGCTGGTGTCGCTGTTCTACCTGCCCTTGCCGATCGCGCTGATCAACTTCGCGGCCACGGTCCTGTTCGTCGCCGCCGCGATCACCGACTGGTTCGATGGCTGGCTCGCGAGGAAGCTCGGACAGACCTCGCCGTTTGGCGCATTCCTCGATCCGGTCGCCGACAAGCTTCTGGTGTGCGCGGCACTGGTGATGCTGGTCGAACTGCAGCGCGTCGAGGCGGTGGTCGCGCTGATCATCATCGGACGCGAAATCACGATCTCGTCGCTGCGCGAGTGGATGGCGCAGATCGGCGCGCGTGCAAGCGTCGCGGTGCACTCGATCGGCAAGTTCAAGACCGCGGCGCAGATGGTGGCGATCCCGATGCTTCTGTACGACGCGAAACTGTTCGACCGAATCGACTGCCGGTTGATCGGAACGTGGCTGCTCTACATCGCGGCGGCGCTCACCGTCGCGTCGATGATCTACTACCTGCGCCGCGCGTGGCCGTTCCTGCGCGACGCAATTTGACAGTGCTAGACCCCACGCTATAATTCCGCTTCTGTACGACGCGGGAATAGCTCAGTTGGTAGAGCGCAACCTTGCCAAGGTTGAGGTCGCGA
>JAHDXY010000430.1 GCA_023384005.1 Burkholderiaceae bacterium
GGTGGCGCTGGTGCTCGGCGGCACGGCAGCGATGTCCTCGACCGCGATGCTGATCAAGTTGCTCTCTGAAAAGCGCGAACTCGAGACCGAGCACGGCCGGCGCGTATTCAGCGTGCTGCTGTTCCAGGATCTCGCGGTGATCCCCCTGCTGATCCTGATCCCGGCGCTCGCCGCGGGCGGCGACGCATGGGTCGCGGCCGTCGGGCTCGCACTGGTGAAGGCGGTGGCGTTGCTCGTGCTGCTGCTTCGTTTCGGGCCGCCGCTGATGAAGCGCTGGTTCAACGTCGTCGCGCGCCAGCGCTCGCACGAGGTCTTCACGCTGAACGTGCTGCTCGCCACGCTGCTCTTCGCCTGGCTCACCAAGCAGGCGGGCCTGTCGATGGAACTCGGCGCGTTCGTCGCCGGGATGCTGATCTCCGAGACCGCATACCGCTACCAGGTCGAGGAGGACATCAAGCCCTTTCGCGACGTCCTGCTCGGGTTGTTCTTCGTGTCGATCGGCACGCTGCTCGATCTGCGGGTGGTGGCCGGGTCCTGGCCGCAGGTCCTCGCTTTCATGACCGTGCCGGTGCTGTTCAAGTTCGCCCTCGTACTGGTGCTGGTGCGCGTGTTCGGGGCCGGCGCCGGAACCGCGATCCGCACGGCGGTCTGGCTGGCGCAGGCAGGCGAGTTCGGTTTCGTTCTGCTCGCGCTCGGCGCGGGGGTCGGGCTGGTGCCGGACGCGACAATGCAACCGGTGCTGGCGGCGATGCTGCTGTCGATGCTCGCCAGTCCTGTTCTGATCGGACAGGCCAACCGGATCGCGCTGCGGCTCTCGAGCCAGGAGTGGCTGCAGCGTTCGCTGCAGCTTCAGAAGATCGCCAGCCACAGCCTCGCGCGCGAGAAGCACGTGATCGTCTGCGGCTACGGTCGCTGCGGGCAGGCGCTTGCCCACGTGCTCGAGGCCGAGAAAGTGCCGTTCATCGCCCTGGACCTTGACCCGGACCGGGTCCGCGAGGCCGCCGAGACAGGCGAGTCGGTGGTCTACGGCGACTCGGCGCGGCGCGAGACTCTGCTCGCCGCCGGTGTCCACCGCGCCAGCGCGCTCGCGGTGACCTTCGACGACACGCACACCGCGATGCGCATCATTCACCTGGTGCGCGACCTCGCGCCGCAGCTTCCGATCCTGGTGCGCACCGCCCACGAAGCCGACATAGAGAAACTGCGCGCCGCCGGGGCGACCGAGGTCGTGGCCGAGATTCTCGAGGGGAGCCTGATGCTCGCCTCGCACGCGCTGGCGCTGGTGGGCTTGCCTCTGAACCGGGTGCTGCGGCGCGTGCGCAAGGTGCGCGACGGTCGCTACGCGCTGCTGCAGGGTTTCTTTCACGGGGCCGACGACACCGACGAGGACGAGATCGAGGACGCGCCGCTGCATTTGCGCGCGATCACGCTGGCCGACGAGAGCCCGGGAGTCGGGCGTGAACTGGGCGAACTCGACCTCGGCGACGTGCGGGTGACGACGGTGGTCCGCGGCGGCGTGCGCCTGATCGATCCGCCGCGCGATTTCCCGGTTCGTTCCGGAGACACGCTGGTGGTTTCGGGAACCCTGGAGCAGATCGACACCGCCGAGAACCAACTCGCGAGCGACTAGCGTGCGGCTTCGCCGGGCGTCCCGGCACGAATCGCCGCGGGGCGCTAAAATAGCTGGTTATGCAAGAACAACCGTGCGCCATTGAGCCAAGAAGACTTCCTCTCGCTCGACCAGATCCGTTTCGCCTACCGTGACCGCCTGATTCTCGACGGGGTCTCGATGCGCTTTCCCCGCGGCAAGGTCGTGGCCCTGATCGGCGGGTCCGGTTCGGGAAAGACGACCATCCTGCGGGTGATCGGCGGGTTGTTGCGCCCGAGCCAGGGCCGCGTCGTGTTTGACGGGCAGGACGTGCACGCGCTCGACCATGACGCGCTCTACCTCCTGCGCCGGCGCATGGGAATGCTCTACCAGTTCGGCGCGCTGTTCACCGACCTGACGGTGTTCGACAACGTCGCCTTCCCGTTGCGCGAGCACACGGCGCTGCCAGAGGCGCTGATCCGCGACATGGTGCTGCTCAAGCTCAACGCCGTCGGCCTGCGCGGCGCGGCGCAGTTTCGCACCTCGCAGCTCTCGGGCGGGATGGCGCGCAGGGTCGCGCTGGCCCGCGCGATCGCGCTCGACCCGCCGCTGGTCATGTACGACGAGCCTTTCGCCGGCCTGGACCCGGTTGCACTCGCCACCGTCGCCACGCTGATTCGCAAGCTCACCGACGCGCTCGATACCGCCTCGGTACTGGTGTCGCACGACATCAAGGAAGTGTTCGGAATCGCCGACTTCGTCTACCTGCTCGCCTCGGGGCGCATTGTCGCCGGCGGAACCCCGGACGAGATGCGCGGGTCGGACGACGCCAACGTGCGCCAGTTTCTCGACGGCAGTATCGACGGTCCGGTCGCGTTTCACTACCAGGCTGCGCCGCTGGCCGAGGACCTCGGAGTGGACCGGTGATCTCGGGGGCTGTTTCCGCCGCGCGCTGGCTGCTCGAACGGGTCGCCTACGTAGGCTATGCCGCCCGCTTCTTCCTTCGGCTTTGCGCCCTCGGAGTGGCGGCCTTGCGCCGCCCGCGGCTCGTCGTGGATCAGATCCACTTCATCGGCAACTACTCGCTGTCGATCATCCTCGTCTCGGGGCTGCTGATC
>JAHDXY010000034.1 GCA_023384005.1 Burkholderiaceae bacterium
GCTTCGAGCTCGGCGATCGGCACCGCCGGCTTCGTGATGCCGGCCGAGTGCACGAGCGCCGCGACCGGACCCAGAGCTGCCGCGGCGGCGAGCAGCGCCTCGCAAGAAGCGTAGTCGCGCACGTCGCAGGCGACCCACGACATCGTCTCGGGCATCGGATCGGCGGGCGCCTGCAGGTCCGCGATCACGACCCTGTGCGTCGCCGCGAAACGTTGCGCGACCGCCCAGCCGATGTTGCGGCTGCCGCCGGTCACGATGGCGACCGGCATGACGTCTTTGGTTGCGACCGCGCTCATCTCGCCTGGCGATCCTCAGTAGTCCGACACCGTCAGGTGGCTCGCGGAAGGATCGATCGCGACGTCGATCACGGTCGGCAACGCCGCGTCCCCGTCGCGCAGGATCGACTCGCGCGATTGCGCGATCGCGTCGCCGAGCATGTCGGCACGATCGACGCGTACGCCGTTGCAGCCCATCCCGCGCGCGATCGCCGCGAAGTCCATCGGCGAGAAATCGACGGCGATGCGCCGCTCCTTCATGTTGTCTCGCACCATTCCGAGGCCCTGGTTGTTCGCGACGATCACCGTGATCGGCAGTCGCTCCTGCACGCAGGTCGCGAGCGCGCTCAGGGTCATCGCGATCCCGCCGTCGCCGATCAGGCAGATCACGTGGCGCCCGGGGTGCACGAGCCGCGCCGCAGCCGCGGCGGGAAGTCCCCAACCCATCCCGCCGATCCCGCCCGGCGCGACCAGTTGCCCCGGCGTGCGCAGTCGCAGGCTGCTCGTGACCCAGATCCGGTTGTTTCCCGCGTCCAGCGTGAGCATGTCCTGCGGCGTGAGCAACCGGTCGAGCACGCGAACGATGTCGGCGAAATGCAGCATTCCGGGGCCGGCGAGCACGGCGGGCAACACGCCGAAGCCGTGTTCGAGGTTGTTCGCGGCGATCGTCGCGAGGCGCGCGTCGCGCCGCGCCTCTCCCAGGTCGTGCGCGGCGAGCATCGCGAGCACGTCGCCGGCGTCGCCGGTCACGGCCAGTTCGACCGGATAGACCCAACCGGCGTGACGCGGATCGACGTCGACCTGCGCGATGCGCTGGCGCGCCGGATCGATCAGGCCCTCGTCGCGAAAGCGCAGGTAGTCCGCGCCGAGGCTTGCGCCGAGCACGACCACCAGGTCGGCGCGCGCGAGCATGCGGTTCGCGCTGCGCGCGCCCCAGGTGCCGAGCATGCCGACCGCGTAGGCCGCGGTCTCGTCGACCACGCCCTTGCCGTTGTAGCTGGTCGCCACCGCGGCGCCGGTGCGCGCGGCCAGCGCGCCCAGCAGCTCGCGCGTGCGCGACGTCTGCGCGCCCTGCCCGGCCACGATCACCGGCGTTTCGGCCTGCGCGATCATCGCCGCGAGTTGCCCGACCGCCGCGGCGTCGGGCCGCGCCGGCGTGTGGCGCAGGTAGCCCTCGGACCCGTACAGGTTGACGCGCTTCTGATCGGGCATCTCGCGTCGGATGATCGGCGTCTTGAGCACCAGTGCCGCCGGGCCCATGCGCGGCAGCTGCGCGTGCTTGAACGCCATCTGCAGGCCGTAGACCGCCTCGTGCGGCTCGGTCGCGTAGCCGGTGTACTTGGTCATCGTCCGCAGCACGGTGCGCACGTCGGCGGCGCCGTAATCTCCGGTCATCGTCTGGTAGACGCCGTACATGCCGAAGCCGTCGTAGCACGAGGTGTCGGTGAGCACGACCATCGGCGAGCCGGCGAACTGCGCCTCGAGAATGCCGAAGGCCCCGGTCGTGCTGGCGAAAGGCCCCTGCGCCATGAACACCCCGGGGCGGCCCGTGAGCTTGCCGTAGACCTGCGCCATCACCGAAGCGATCTGCTCGCTGCGCGCGAGCACCAGCCGGAAGCGCTCGCGAACTTCGAAGAACTCGTCGAGCATCCACGTGATGCCGAGGCCCGGCAGGGTGAAGGCGTGATCCGCTCGGCACTCGAGCAGCGTGTTCACCAGGGCGCGCTTGGTCGTAGTCAGTTTGCTGTCTCCCCTCTTCGCTGGTACGCGTTCCTGCTCGTGCCTCGCGTCTTCCGCTCGTGCGTCGTTTCGATCGATTTCGTCACTTCAGGCGACGACGCTGCAAGCGCTTGCATGCTAGGAGCAAACCGGGCGACGGTCAAGCACCCGAGCGCCGCCTGATCTTGGCCAGCAGGTAGGAAACTGCCCGGGCGCTGCGACGATGCCGCGCGCCCGCGTTGCGACCGATCGCCGCAAGTGCATTCGCTTGCAGACGCGGTTAAGATCGCAGGATCCCGCCACTGCCACCGCGCCACGAGATGCCCGTTCGCCCCGCCTCTCTCGCCGACGTCGCCGCACTCGCCGGCGTCTCCAGCGGCACCGTCTCGCGCGCGCTGTCGCGCCCGGACATGATCAGCGACACGACGCGGGCGCGCGTACTCGCCGCCGCCGAGCGCCTCGGCTACGTCGCCAACGGATCGGCGCGCGCGCTCGCGATGCGCCGCACGCTCACGATCGGCGCGATCGTCCCGCGCTTTGGCACCTCGTCGTTTCCGACCATGGTGCAGGGCCTGGAGTCGACGCTCGCTGCCGAGGGCTACACATTGCTGCTCTCCGCGCCCGAGCACAGCAGCGCGCGCGAACCGGCGATTCTTCGCACCCTGCTCGAGCGCGGGGTCGACGCGGTCGCGCTGCTCGGGGCCGAGCAGTCGGCGCAGACCTTCTCGATCCTGAACGCGCACCGGATCCCGTTCGTGCTGATGTGGGCCAGAAACAGTCGCGAGGCCGACTGCATCGGCTTCGACGAGCGCGCGGCCGCCGCGCTCGTGATCGACCACCTCGCCGATCTGGGCCACCGCGACGTCGGCTTCATCGGCGGCAGCACCAGCGACAACGAGCGCGCGCGCGAGCGCTTTCGAGGCATCGTCGAGGCGCTCGCGCGTCGCGGAATGAGCCTGTGCCCACAGGCGCTGATCGAGACCGAGTACGGGTTTCGCGAGGGTTTCGACGCGATGCAAGCGATCGTCGGCGCGCGCGCGCCGGTGAGCGCAGTCGTTTGCGGCAACGACTACCTGGCGGCGGGCGCGTTGTCGGCGCTCGACCGCGCGGGCATCCCGGTGCCGCAAGCGCTCTCGATCGCGAGCTTCAACGACAACGAGTTCGCCGCCTACCTGCACCCGCCACTGACCAGCGTGCATCTCCCGATCGGGCAGATCGGCGAGGCGGCGGGCCGCCACCTGATCGCCCGGCTGCGCGGCGAGCGCCCCGCGCTGCCCGCGGCGCTGCCGGTGGAGTTGGTGGTGCGCGCCAGCACCGGGGTGGCGACGTTGGGGGCCTGAGAGCGGCGCGCTGGCGGCATCGCGCGGTCGCGACGCGCAACCCGCCTGGCGTGGACGGCCCCGCAGCGCGCATTCTAGAATTGCTCTTCGGCGCGCTGACCGACCAGTTCCTGCAGGCGCGAGGAGGCGAGCACGATCGCCTGTGAAAGCGCCACCCGGAGCAATACGCATGGCCTCGATCGCCGATCCCCGGAAGAACCTTCTGCTCGCCGCGCTGCCCGATGAGGAATTCGCGCGCTGGCTGCCACAGATCGAGCACGTGCGCCTGCCGCTGGGAAAGGCCATCTTCGAATCGGGCAGCAGTCCGGCCCATGTGTACTTTCCGACCACTGCGATCGTCTCGCTGCTCTACGTGCTGGAGGACGGTGCCTCCGCCGAGATCGCCATCGTCGGGAACGACGGCGTCGTCGGTATCTCCCTGTTCATGGGTGGCGCGTCGACCCCGAGCCGCGCGGTCGTGCAGAGCGCCGGCGAGGGGTTCCGCCTGAGGGCCGACCTGATGATGCGGGAGTTCAACCGCTTCGGCCACGTCATGCACCTGCTTCTTCGATACACGCAGGCGCTGATCACGCAGATGACCCAGACGGCGGTGTGCAACCGGCACCACTCGCTCGACCAGCAGTTGTGCCGCTGGCTGCTGCTCAGCCTCGACCGGCTGCAGTCCGACGAGATCGTGATGACGCAGGAGCTGATCGCCAACATGTTGGGCGTGCGCCGCGAAGGCGTCACCGAGGCGGCCGGTCAGTTGCAGGAGGCGGGAATGATCCGTTACCGGCGCGGCCGTATCACGGTGCTCGATCGGGCGCGGCTGGAGCAACGCACCTGCGAGTGCTACGCGGTGGTCAGGAAGGAATACGAACGCCTGCTCCCTGTGCGCGTCAGCTGAGTTCCGACCCGGCACTACGGCACCAGGCGTCGGAGAAGGTCCGGCCTGCCTGGCGTTGCGTGTGTTCGGTACTTCGGTGCCCGGGTGCCCGGGGCACGACCCGACGGGGCGCGACCCGATCGACCTCGCAGCGCCGCCCACGTAGGACATCTACTACGTCGATTGGCGGTGCCGTCCGCTGTTCGCAGCGCGGCGAAGCTCCCATACTCGTGTCAGCAAAGTGAGAAGTTCCCGGTTACCCAATTCGTTGTTCGGAGGTTTTCCATGAGAACGATGCTAAGAACTACATTCGGTGCGGTGTCCGTTGCGGTGCTCCTTGGAGTGGGCGCTTGTTCAGGTATGTCGACGCGGGATCAGAACACCGCGATCGGAGCCGGAGTCGGTGCCGTCGGCGGCGCAGTGCTTACCGGCGGCAGCGCGCTCGGAACGGTTGGCGGTGCGGCTGTCGGTGGACTCATCGGTCGCGAAGTCGACAAACGCTGATCATGAAACCAACCCGGATCTTCGGCGCGGCCGCGATCCTCGCCATCTCGATTACGGCGCTCTCCGCCTGCCAGAAACAGGAAGGCCCCATGGAGCGCGCCGGAAAGGATCTCGACAAGGCGGTTCAGAGCGTCGGGCAACAAGTCGAGAAAGCCGGCGACAGCATCCAGGACGCGGCCAAGGGCGACAAGAAATAGTCCGTTTCCCCGAGCTTGCCGAATCGATCCACCCTACCCCTTAGATCTGGAGCATCAACCATGAAACAAATCAGCAAGGTTCTTTCCGCGGTACTGCTTGCCGTCACGCTCTCGTCCGTCGTGGGTTGCGCGTCCACGTCACAGAGAGAGGGCACCGGCGAGTACGTCGACGACAGCGTCATCACCGCAAAGGTGAAGACGGCCATCTTCAATGACCCAACCCTGAAGGTCGCCGAGATCAACGTCGAAACCTTCAAGGGAGAGGTGCAACTCGCCGGCTTCGTCTCCTCCCAGGCCGACATCAATCGGGCGGTCATGGTGGCACGCGGCGTTCGCGGCGTGACCGCCGTCAAGAACGACATGCGGCTCAAATGAGCGAAAGCTGATCCCGATCCGCTGCGCGGCCTTCGGGTTGCGCAGCGCTTGGCAATCAATTGGTTCAATCGCCGCCTGGCTCGACTGAATCCGGATCCCCGGCGTCAGGCAGTCCTACTCGCCACCTCCGGCATCCTCAACTCGAGCAGCGTGCCCCGCCCTGGGGCGGACACGACAGACAGCCTTCCGCCTTCGGCTTCGACGCGGAAACGCATTCCGAGCAGTCCATGCGCCGAACTTCGGCTCGCGGCAGTGTCGAACCCGACGCCGTCGTCGCGAACCGTGACCTCCACCTGCCCGTCGCGTGCAGCCATACCGATCCAGACGTGGCTCGCCCGCGCGTACTTGGAGATGTTGGTGATGGCTTCCTGCACCAGTCGATAGATCATCAGTTCGGCGTCCGCATTCAGCCTCACCGGCGCCAGCGCGCAGTGCACCTGGAGCCCTGAGCCTTCGGCGAACTCGCGCGCCAGGATCTCGAGCGTATCGACCAGCCCCAGATTGCTCAGTGTCGACGGGCGCAGGTCTTCGATGATGCGACGCCCCAGCGCAATGCTGCTGTTCAACGTGCCGACCAGATGGCTGAGCCTCTCCAGTGCCTCGGGTGCCGTCCCAGTGATCCGGGACTTGATCCGGGCGGCGTCGAGCTTGGCCGACGTGAGCAACGCACCGAGCTCGTCGTGCAGGTTGCGTGCGAGACGGTTGCGCTCGTCTTCGCGCGCGGTTTGCAGGTGGTGGGTCAGCTCGGTCAGCTGTGCGGTGCGCTGCTTCACCTCGACCTCCAGCCGGTCGCGTTCGACCCGCACAAGACGTTGCGCTTCCTGCTGCTGCTGCTTGAGCGCGAAGGTCTGCCGCAGGTACATGTACAACGCCAGCAGGCTGATGGCGCTCAATGTCGCCATGCCGATCCGGCTGAGCATCAACGTCTGGTATAGATCGCTTCCACCCGCTGTGACTTCGATCGCCTCGAGATCAAGCAACTCGGCGCTGATCGCACGGATCGCACTCATTTGCCCCCTGCCTGAGTCGCTCAGGACGATTTCCGTGCTCGCCTTGCGCACCCCTTCCTCGTGCTGTGAGATCGTCAGCGCGAGCTCCGACAGCTTGTTTTCGGTCAAGGCCTGCAAGCTGCCGATCAGCTCCGTGTACTTGCTGTCCCCTGCATGGTGTTCGCGCAGGAACTTGAAGGATTCGTCGATTTCCGTGCGTGCTCTTTCAAACGGCAGCAAGGTCTCCTTTCGACCGGTCAGCAAGTAGCCGCGCTGCGCAGTCTCGACAACCAGGATGTTGCGCTCCAGCGACTGGATGTGCGTACGCGCCGCCCCGATCGCGCCCAGTTTGTCCAGCGTTCCGACCGCCTGCCAGTACGAGCCTTCGCTGATGAACAGCATCGCCACCGCTGCCGCGCAAGCCAGCGAAAAGACGACGGGGCTGCGTTTGGCGACCGTGATCACATCCATCTTCAGTCCTCACCCGTCAAACATGGGATCATCGGTTACGGAGCGCTGCCCAACACCATGATTCGAATTGCCATTGTCGACGACCATGCCATGGTTCGCGCCGGGCTGCGCCAGTTCTTTTCCGACCAGATCGACTTCAACGTCGTCGCCGAGGCGGCCAACGGCCGCGAGGCGCTCGAGATCGTGCGCAAGGGCGAGGTCGATGTGATCCTGCTCGACATTTCGATGCCGGGCCAGAGCGGCGTCGACGCGCTGAGCGCGATCAGGGCGCGCGCGCCAGATCTGCCGGTGCTGATCCTGAGCGGGTTTCCGGAAGCGCATTACGCGACCACGTTGCTGCGCCATGGCGCAAGTGGTTATCTCAACAAGGACTGCGACCCCGAGGAGATCGTCAAGGCGATCCGCACCGTGTGCCGCGGACGCAAATACATCACGGCGGGGGTCGCCGAGCAACTCGCCGAGGGCCTGGGCGGGGGTGGCGACAAGCCCCCTCACGAATACCTGTCGAAGCGCGAACTGCAGGTGTTCCTTCGCCTCGCCAGGGGAGAAACCATCGGGCACATGGCCCAGAGCATGTCGCTCAGCGTCAAGACACTCAGCACCTATCGCACGCGCGTGATGCACAAGCTAAAGCTCGAGTCGAACAGCGATCTGACCTACTACGCGCTGAAGAACGGTCTGATTCAATAGGCGCTCGGCACGCGTTCGTAGAAGATCCCGTTCGGCGATCAAAGCACAAGCTTGTTGGCGCCGAAGATCCCGATCAATCCGATGACGATCAGGTAGATGGCGACGATGTAGTAGTTCAGCAGCCGCGGAATGACCAGGATGAGAATCCCGGCAGTCAGCGATACCAGAGGAGCAAGACCTAGAGTGACATTCACGGGAGAACCTCTCTTTGCGACAGTTGAGCCACGACGGGTTTCAAGGTCATTGAGCCCACGTACCTAGAACGGGCGCAACACGGTACGGGAACGGACTAATGCTTCTTCTTGCGCTCGTCTTCTTCGCGCCTCAGCTCTTCGCTGCTTTTCTTTCTGCCTCTTGATCTGTCCGCGGTCGGCGTGGCCGGCCCGGGCGGAGTGCCCCGCTCGGCGGTTGCAGCACGCCCGGGTTGAGTGACACGGTCGGGCGGAGCGGCACGCTCAGTCGGTGCGGCACGCTCAGTCGGTGCGGCACGCTCAGGCGGTGCGGCACGCTCAGGCGGTGCGGGCCGCCCAGGCGGAGCGGCACGCTCGAGCGCAGTAGCTCGCTCGGTCGGAGCGACCTGCGGTGATGGGGTCATCACTGGCTGCGCGCTTCGCTGCGGCGGGGCTTGTCTTACCGGTTCCGCGGGAGCCGCTTGCGGCGACGCGGTCGGTGGCTCAGTCGTGCGTTGCGATGTCGATGGCGCCACGCGTTGTTCGCGCGATTCCTGGTTGCCACGCTGCTCACGGCGGCCGGCTCTCTGCTCGGGCGCCTGCGCCGCGGGCACCGGTGACGCTGCTTGCGGGAGAGTGGCTGGCGCCGGCGAAACTGCCGGCGGCGTGGTGGCCGGCGCCGGCGCGGCCGCCGGTCCACGCTGTTCCGCTGGTTGTGCTTGCGCTTCGGGCGCCGCACGAGTTCTTCCCTGATCCGATTTGCCGCGTCCATCACCCGGGCTGGTGCTCGCTGTCACCGGCGGCGGACGCTTGGTCGGCGGCGCTTCCTGCGTCGGGGCGACCACTTTCACGACGGGCGCCGGCGCAGCCGCGGCGGGCTTCAGTTCTTTGCGTTGCGCCTCGTCGAGCGGTCGGCCCGGTTTCGCGGTCAGCTGTTGCTGTTGCGCAGCGAAGCCGACGTGTGCCGCCGGTGGCGCGGTGCGGGCGACGACGGGCCGCTCGAACACGCGCGAAGGCGGTTTCTTGTCGGCCTGTTCAGCGGCGCCGCGCACGCTCCTTTCTGTCGGCGCCACGGCCGGTGCGATCGCGACCGGCGCGCTGGTGATCATTTCCCGGGATACGCGCACGGACGAGCGCGACACCGGCTGCGACTGCACGAATGCCGTCACCGGTATGGCGACGATCGCTCCCGGCACTTTCCGGTTGGCGTGCACGACATTGCGCACCGTCGAGTTGTCGTAGTAGTTGTTGATCACCGTCGTGTTGATCACGGTGTTGCTGACGTTGACATTCTCGAAATAGCCGCGGCTCACCGGATAGGCTGGTCGATAGACCTCGCGCGGCCCAAGCGGGAACCACGCGACGCCACCGACGTTGCCGCTGGAGATCGTCAGGCGGAAGTTGTCGCCGCCCACGAACACGACCAATGCCGGCGCGTAGTAGGCGCGGCTGCGCACGGGCCCCGGAATCCAGCCCCAGGTCCCGCCCAGGTTCGCCCAACGGCCGTAGTGCGACACGGCGAAACCCCAGGGAGCATCATCCACCCAGGTCCAGCCCCACGGGTCGATCCACGCCCAATGCCCGTCGCGATAAGGCGCCCAGCCGGCGGCGACGCGATTCGGGGTCCAGACGTTGCCGTAGGTCGCGTCGACGCGCCAGGTACCGTTCGCATCGAGATCCTGATATCCGACCACATCCTGAGATACATAGCGGGCCGAGACCGAGCTTTCGTAGCGGCGCTCGCGATCACTCGACCAGCGATCGAACTCGTCGAGGCGCGGCGCCTCGCCGTACTGGTGCTCGCGCAAGTCCGTCCCCGTGAAACGATAAGGTCGCCGCGAGTCGATCACATAGGCGGCGCCTTCGCCGTACACCTCGCCTTCGCCTTTGCGCAGGACGATCGTCGTCGCAGCGTCGTCGGGAGTGACATCGATCCGGTATTCGCCCGGCTGCCGAAGGCTGAAGGCGAGATTCGGCGTGTTCACTTCGAACGACTGGCCGCGCTCGAGTCGACGCACCCGGACGTTCAAGGTGCCTTCCGTCAATTGCAGCTGGGTGATTCGGTCGTCGAGATTCAGAATGGATACGGCGGTGCTGGCGTTCATGCGAACCACGGCGCCGCCGATCTGGATTTCAGCCCTTGCACCGGCGTCCGCCCAGAGACGGTCGCCATTGGTCAGCGGGCGATTGATTCGTGCATCCATCCAGTCGCTTTCGCCGGCAGGCGAGAAACTAACCGCCCCGTTGACGTAGCCGAGGCGCGCGACGCGCGACGGCGGGTCCGCCCGGGCCCAGCCACTGAATGCCGATACCGTGATGACTGCGACCACAATGGCGAGAACCCGAAGATGGAGAGCGTGTACTTTCATGACGAATCCTTGGGGGAGCGAGCGCGCCAGATCTTGCCCAACTCGTTTGGCGAGGTTGACTCGAGTATGGATACCGCGCTGCGCAGCGAACAGCAGACGGAGCCGCCATCGAACGTAGTAGATGTCCTACGCGTGAACCAGTTTCCGTACCCACTCTCGTAGTGTGCGCCAGCGCACAGACGCTGCAGCGAGCCCCACGCAATCTGCCTCCTTCTTTGCAGCGGGAATTGAACGGCCCATGGTGCAGATCTTCAGTGCTTGGATCCCGGCGTGAAATCCTCGTGCGAAGTGCTGCGTCTTCGTACCTTGTTGGTCTTGCTTCTGTTTGGCCTGTTGGGTTCGCTCGGCTTTGCCGGTTGCAGCAGCTTGCCGATCATCGTGCCCGACCTGGCCCGGCCCTCCGGCCCTGCGGTGCAGTTGACCGGAGCGCGTGGCCCGCTGTCGGCACGGCAGAGCAAGGCGATCCTCGAGCGCATGGAGAAGCGCGGCCAGAACGCGAGCCTCCTCGACCGCCACCTTGCGCTCGAGGAGGCGATCGTCGGCAGTCCGCTGGTCACCGGCAACCAGGTGCGGTTGCTCCAGGATGGTCCGGCCACCTACCGGTCGATGCTGGCGGCGATCCGGGCCGCCCGGGACCACATCAACCTGGAGACCTACATCCTCGACGACGGCGAGGTCGGCCAGCAGTTCGCGCAGGCACTGATCGACAAGCAACGGCAAGGCGTGCAGGTCAATCTAATCCGTGACAGCGTCGGTACCCTCGGCACACCGGCGGCCTTCTTCAAAAAGCTCACCGACAGCGGCATCGCGGTGCTCGAGTTCAACCCGGCGAACCCGCTGGTGGCTCGCAAGGTCTGGGCCCTGAACCAGCGCGACCACCGCAAGCTGCTGATCGTCGACGGGCACACGGCATTCCTGGGCGGCATCAACATCAGCAGCGTGTACTCCGGCAGCGCACCGCTTCACGCGTCGCGTGCCCGGCCCGACGAAAGCCTGACGTGGCGCGATACCGACCTGCAGTTGCAGGGGCCGGTGGTGGCCGAGTTCCAGAAGCTGTTCCTCGCGACCTGGGAAAGCCAGAAGGGCCCGCCGTTGCAGGTGAAGAACTTCTTCCCGCGCCTCGAAAGCATCGGCCGCGAAGTGGTGCGCGCGATCGGCAGTTCACCTGACGAGCCCTACAGCCTTATCTACGCCACGCTGCTCTCGGCCATCGGCAACGCCGAGACCAGCGTGTACCTGACCAACGCCTATTTCGTCCCCGACCCACAACTGCTCGCCGCGCTCGAAGCCGCCGCCCGGCGCGGCGTCGACGTGACGCTGATCCTGCCCAGCGAGACCGACTCCTGGCTGGTGTTCCACGCCGGACGCGGCTACTACGCGCAATTGCTTCGAGGGGGCGTAAAGATCCACGAGCGGCGCGGGGTGATCCTGCATTCCAAGACCGCGCTGATCGACGGCGTGTGGGCCACGGTCGGATCGACCAACCTCGACTGGCGAAGCTTCCTGCACAACTATGAATTGAACGCGGTGGTGCTGGGCGCGGAGTTCGGCAAGCAGATGCAAGCGATGTTCGACAAGGATCTGGCCGCGTCCGATGCGATCACGCTGGAGCAGTGGGAACGTCGCGCACTCACGCTGCGCCTCCAGGAGTTGTTCGCCCGCGCGTGGAAATACTGGCTGTGAGCGCCCGGAGGCAGTGCTTCCTGAGCGTCTCCCTACTTCGCCGGCACGGTCGCGCGAAGCTCCCGGTAGATGCCTCCGCTTGCCGCGCTGCCGCTGACGCTGCCCTCGCCACTCATCCTGCGCAGGCAGTCCTCGCGGTCGGCCGCCGGAAGGCGATCGCAGCGCAGCAGCCGATTCTGCTTGTACTGGCCCGGGCCCAGGCCCAGGCCGTTGCCGGTGGACCCGACCTTCCTGGCCTCTTGCAGCGCGGCGCCGGCTTCCCGCAGGCAGGTGGCGCGATCCTGGTTGGTCTGGCCGCTGATGCAGGCAGCGCGATCCTGCTCGTAGCGCGACTGCGCAGCCGAAAGATCGCCGCTTGCGCCCGCGGCCATGCCTGCAACCAGCATGGCGCCGACCACCAACCCGGAGCAGACCAGGGCGCGGACGGTCTCCCGCCGGGAGAGACTTGGATCGCAACGGATGTTTGATGGCATGACGGTCTCCTATTTGGCCAGGTCTCAATCTAGCGAGCCGGCGTGGGTGCCGTCTGTACGCAAACGAACCATCACCTCCGGTTCCGCAGCAGGCTTCAGTCCTTGCGCGGCGGGGCCGGCTCGGACTCCTGGCGACGCACTTCGCGTCCTTTCATTTCCAGATAGGCGCTGCGGTCGATCTCGCGCAGTTGCCGCGGATGGCGCTCGGAGGCAGCAAACCAGTCCTCGAGGCTCTTTTTCGATCGTTGTGCCGCGGGCAGTCCGTACGCTCCGAGATAGGCGTCGATCGCCAGGAAATAGCGCATCGTGTTGCGCTCGACCACGCCCCGGACTCCACCGATGAAGATCGGTCCACCATCCGCCTCCCGCCCGACGACGCTGAAGCCCACCTTGCCGCGACCGAGCGTAGCCAGGTAGACATCCATCGCGGAACGCGCGAGCAGCCCGTACGAATAGGTGTACGCCACATGCACCAGGGAGCGACGATCGTCCAGCGGCGCGGCCTGCACCTTGATCAAGTAGTCGCGTGTGCTCAGCGGGCCGGCCGGCGCCCCCAAGACAACGCTCAGATAGCCGTCGCTGTCGCGCGCGACGTCGAAAGCGAAGCGCATCCAGTATGCGTCGGCGAGCGGCTGGTCCGTCTTGCTTCCAACACCCACGCGCAAGGCGTCGGGGCTCGCAGTGCTCGAAGCACCGCAATACTTGACGTTCAGATGCAGGATCAGGATGTTGCACCACGGTTGCGCACGCGACAGTACGCGGCGCACGTCGCCGTAGGCGTGATCGACGAGCGCGTAGATGTCTCCCTGGAGCATGTCGGGGGTTTCACGCGACCGCAGGTAGACCGACTGCGGCAGGGAGTGACTCTCAGCGCTGGCACGCAACTCCGCGAAGCGCTCGCGAAGCGCCGCGGACTCCGCACGATCGGCCGTCTGTCCATGCGCGAGGCCGGCCCACACGCAGGTCGCGACGAGCCATGCCCCGAGAAGTACGCAACCCCGGGCGCGCCGCTTCATCGTCGCTGCGCGCCTTCCGATAGATCCTGAATCACGATTTCGCTTCGCCGTCCACGGTATCCGGGGTCGCGAGCCCGCCGCAGTACAGGATCAGGGCGTCGATCTCGTGGGACTTGTCGAACACCCGGTCGGCGCCCACTTCCAGGCATTTGCGCCGCATGTCCTGGGTGGCGTAGTTGGTCAGCACGACCCGCTTGTGCGGTTGCTGTACCGCATACGCGGCCCGCAACACCCCCAAGCCGGAGCCGCCCTTCAGGAAGATGTCGACGATCACCAGATCGAAGCGGTTGCCCGGCGTGCTGAGCCACTGCACCGCGGTCGATTCGTCCTCCGCGGTGCCGACCACCTCGATCGGGCCGAGTTCTTCAAGCGTCGCGATCAGGCTCTCGCGAATCACCCGGCTATCTTCGACGATGTAGGTCTTCAGTGGATGCATGGCTACCGGCTCGGGATCAAGGGAAGGGCCTCGTAGCGCGCCTCCCGTTCGCCTACAGGACCCGTCGAGACTAGCGCCCGGATCTGCGCATGTCTGTAGGACAAGGCCACGACCGCTCCGTCGAGACCAGCCACATACCGAAGGTCCTTGTCGTGGGTCTGGCGGCAAGCGCCGGCGCCATCGTTCCGGCATTGATGGCGCTCCGAGTCGGAACGATCCTTTGGAGCTCAGCGCCTCGTCGACAGCGGCACTGTTCTCCGTCGGCGAAACGAACCGGGGGCATCATTGGCCGCGGTCCTGGCCTCGCCCACCAACCTTCCCGCGAGACTGGAAGTGCTGCAGGACGATCGCCTCACGCGGCTGGTAGTAGTAGTTCTGGTCGCGGACCGAGTGCTGCTGCGCGACCTGTTGCGGATACCGCTCTCCGGAATAACCCCGCTGGTAGACCGGCAATGGCGCGAGCGCTGGAGCGGACTCGCGGCTCCACCGGTCCCAGCCGCCGCGGTTGCGCGCCCAGTCACCGCCCCAATGCTCGCCCCAGCGCGGCGGCGCGTCCGGCCGCCACCCTCGGAAATATGCCGGGGGCTGCCGGTAGTAGCGCACCGGAATTCGCAGAACATAGAGCGGCACCGCGTCTCGACCCACCTGCCCCCACGGACCGTTGTACCAGGAACTCGCGTACCAGTTGTCGTCCCGATAGACCCAGTACAGGCCGTCGTAGAAGAACAAGTTCGTGTTCAGCTCGGGCGCGTAGTAGACAGGGTGGTCCGGCACCCGGACGAGTTCCGGGTACACCGGCAAGTTGATCCCGATGCTCATCCCGGGCAGACCGATTCCGATGCTCACCTGGGCGAGCACCGATGTCGCCGAGGACAAGAGCATCAGGACGAAGGCAATTAGGTTGCGCATCTCGATCTGTTGCCATTGCGACCGCGCAAGCCCGAAACGGGCGGCGGCACGTTCACTTGAACCGAGCCGCGACCTTGTCGATCGCCTTGCCCATCTCGTCCCAGGCGCTTTCCATTCCGCCCTTCATGTCCTCCCAGGCGTTCTCGCCGCGCTTGCCCAATTCCCCGAGCTTCTCGCGCGCTGCCGCCCGTTTGACCTTGAGCGCCGCCAGCTCGTTCTCGTAGCTGATCCGGGCATCCGCGCTCGCGTTGCCGGCCTTCGCGGCGAGCACATCGAGCTTTGCGTCCCACTCGTCGAGCTTCGCTTCCAGCTTCTTCCGGTATGCCTCTCTCGAAGCCATTGCTATTCCTTCAATCGTGTTGTTGAGCCATGGACGGCAAACGCTCGTGCGAGCGTTCTGCCGTGCTTCACTTGAGTCGCATGTCGTTGCGGACAGATCTCACGCCGGACGCATCGCGCGCGAGCGCGACCGCCTCGCGGCGTTCACGCGCGCGGCTCGCCTTTCTCGTTGACGCTTATCGTGCGGCCGGGCCGATCGGCCATCTGCACGCGATGTTCCTGTCCCCGGAACTCGTAGGTGACCTCCCAATACTCGGCGCGCGCCTGACCAGGCACGTTCTCACAGCGCTGTACGTCGCGAGTCTGTGTTCGCAGCCCGCCACTATCGCGACCGAGATTGGCGCCCACCGCGGCCCCCGCGACCGCACCGCCGACAGTGGCGATGTCCTTGCCGGATCCGCCGCCGATCTGGTGACCGAGAATGCCGCCGATGAGCGCGCCGGCGATCGCCGCGGGAACGCTGGCATTGCCGCGCTCCTGCGCGACCTGCTCCTGCTCGACCCAGCAACGCTGTTCGGGCGTTCCGATCACCGCGCGCACCGAGTTGACGGGCACCTCGTATAGGCGCTCGTTCTGGCGCCGACGATAGTCGTAGGCCGCCGCTGGCGCAGGCGCGTATCGGCTCTCGTCGATACGGGCGTTCGCGCTGACTTCGCGAAACGACGAAACGCGGTCGTTCAATCCCATCGCGGCAAGCGAAGGGTATCTGCCGGGTCGCAGGACGATACACCGGCCCTTGAACTGCGCGTCTTCGCAGACCTCCCAGCGATCGCCGAGAACCACCGCCGACGAAGCGCGGTCGTTGAACCCGCTGTGCTGGAAGTTGTCGACCTGTTCCTCCGAACTGTAGGCTCTGCCTTCGAAGCGTTCGCGCTCGTAGAAAGTGATTTGCGCAGCCAGCGGCGCCGGCGCATAACGCCGGTCATCGATGCGCGCGCCTGTTTGCACCGCGCGCACCGACGAGACTCGATCGTTCAGTCCCATCGCGGCAAGCGACGGATAGTTGCCTGGTCGAAGCACGACACAGCGCCCGGTGAATCGCGCGCCGTCACAGACTTCCCAGCGATCGCGCAACACCACGACCGAAGAAGCGCGGTCGTTGAACCCGCTGCGTCGGAAGTTGACGACCTGTTCCTCTGCACTGAAGGTTCTGCCCTCGAAGCGCTCGCGCTCGTAGAAGCTGATCTGCGCGGCCATCGGCGCCGGCGCATAGCGCCAGTCTTCGACGCGCGCGTTCTTCTTTACATCGCGCACCGACGAGACTCGATCGTTCAGTCCCATCGCGGCAAGCGACGGATACTTGCCTGGCCGAAGCACGACACAGCGGCCGGTGAATCGCGCGCCGTCACAGACTTCCCAGCGATCGCGAGTCACCACGACCGACGAGGCACGGTCGTTGAATCCGTAGCGATCCAGGTGTTCGACCCGTCGTTCGGTGCTGAAAGATCTGCCTTCGAAGCCTTCGCGCTCGTAAAACGTCACCTGCGCAACGGCATGGGTGGCAATCGCGAGGCCTGCCATTGCCACGAAGCTTCTGAAAACTGCGTTCATCATTTTCTCCTGACTGGGCGCCTACGATGACGCAGGTTCCGGCCGTTGTCTGTGCGGACCCGTACGTACCGGGTGGCCGGAGTGATCGCCAGCGCAGCAATCGTCGTCCGCATCGGGCGCCGTCACGCGCGCCGGCCACGGATGACATTGAGCAGCACCATGACAACTGCGACCACCAGGAGGATGTGGATGAATCCCCCGATGGTGTAGGAACTGACGAGCCCGAGGACCCAGAGAACCAGAAGAACAACCGCGATCGTATACAGCATTGCATTCACCTTTGACTCGAAACTAAGGGGCAGCTTGCGCGATTGCGCGCACCGCGTCTGTTCGCCAGCGCACGCTACTTCCTTGCGCACGCGACTTCGGTCGAGTCTCCGGCCATCCCGAGCGCGAAGACCTGCGCGCGCTGCTGGGCGATCGCATCGGCACCAAGGCCGGGCTCAAAGCGGAGTTCCGTTCGGTACCGCACAGACAGCGCTTTCGCTTCCGTTCAGCCTGAGCGCGTCGAAGTCGCGCTCCTACTGCTCCTCAACCGCCATGTGATCCGAGGTCCCGTCATCAACCCCGCAATCAGAACAGCCTTGGTCTTCGTGTTTGCCGTAACAGCCTTTCTCGTCTTCCTCTTCGGCGACGGCACTCCGTCGTGGACAGCGAAGAGCACGGCGATGGGGGACGACGCGGGAGCGTACGGAATCCACTGGATGTGGCTCTCGGGCCTGCTTGTAGTGGTACCGATCTTCGTGCTCTTCCGCGCCATCTTTCGAAGCCGTTTGGGTCGACGGGCTCGATCCCCTACCCGTGATATCTCGACGTGACGCCGTAGTTCCCGGTTGCGCACAGACACGCGACGAAGATACGAGCACCGGTCGCCGATACTGTTCGTTCGCGCACAGACGACTGAGTCGCTTGACCGATACGCTGGCACTTTGCTGAACAAGGAGCCACATCGTGCGAACCACGACACGCCAGGATCCGCCAGACATCGGACAAGAGAGGGCGTCGTCGCGGGAATCGAGGATGTTCGCGAACGGCTACGGGAAATCGAAGGCGGGGATGCGAGCAACTCGCTTTGGCCCCGACACGACGAAGCGAGACGCTCCGCCGATGGGCGCGACCGCGGATTGCGATGCCCTGTTGATGGCGGTCAGGGCACGTCTGAAACTGAGCGTCGGCGGGCCTGTCGGCGCGACGTCGCGGCGACACGCCGATGACAGCGCTCACCTCGTGCGGGCCAGCGTGCTGGAGTGCGTGACGGACCTGGACCGCCTGCGCGATGCACTCAGGGCTGAGTTCGAGCTGCATGGGCAGCTCCAACGAGAGGTGCGTGGCGTCCATGCGGCGTTGGCGAATGCGCGCACCGAACTCGCAGGCACCCGGGCAGGCGAAAGACGTGCCCGCCATCTGGCCTCGCACGACAGCCTGACTTCCTTGCCGAATCGAGACTCGTTTCGCGAGCGGCTCGATCAGGCGCTGGCCCGTGAGGAACCCCGCAAAGCGTTGCTCGCAGTGCTATACCTTGACCTCGACGGGTTCAAGGAGATCAACGATTCACACGGTCACGATGCCGGAGACGAGCTGCTCAGGATCGTCGCGGCGCGACTGGGCGGGGCGGTCCGCGCGGGAGACGTCGTAAGCCGCCTTGGTGGCGACGAGTTCGCCTGCCTGCTCGCCGATGGCATGGATCGGAAACGGCTGATTCTTCTTGCCCGCAAGCTGTTCGACATCGTGTCGGCACCGTCGAGGATCGGGCCGCTGACGATCTGCGTGCGCCCGAGTATCGGCATCGCGACCTGCCCGGGCGACGGCACGAACGCGGACGAGTTGCTCAGGAGCGCCGACTTCGCGATGTACCTTGCCAAGCGGCGACGCAGCGGCCACGCGTTCTTCGATCAAGGCGCGGCCAGCCGGTCGGCATAGCTGGCCGCGGCAATCAGTCGCCCAGCAACTCGGCGACCGGCTCGAGTTGCTCCACGCGCTGCGCGATGACCTTCACGATGACGGTGATCGGCGCGCTCAACAGCATTCCCCAGACACCCCACAACCACCCCCAGAACAGCAGCGAGACGAACACCGCCGCGGTGTTCATCCTTGCGATCCTCCCCGTCATCCAGGTCGTGACGAAGGTCCCGACCACCGTGGCGACGGCCATCGAGGCCGCGGCAACCAGCAGCGCCGTCGACAGGACCTCGAACTGCAGGAACGCGGCCAGTCCGATCCCTGCCGCGGCGACACCCGGTCCGATGTACGGGACCAGGTGCAGCAACCCCGCGCCGACCGCCCAGGCGCCGGCATTTTCGAGCCCGATCAAGCGCAGCACGATCCAGGTGAGCAGCGCCACCAGGACGTTGGTTGCCAGCAGCATCAGCATGTAGCGCTGTATCGATTCGTTGATGTCGTCGAGTACGTGGACAGTGATCTTGCGATGCGTCAGTGAAGGCCCCGTCAGCCTGACGAGCTTTCTCTTGAAGGTGTCGCCCGATATCAGCAGAAAGAGGGTCAGGAAGACCACCATCGCAGCCTGGCCGAGCAGACCCGCGACTCCGGGCGAGTTCGCCCAGAGGTAGTTGCCGAGCTTGAACGCCGGCGCCTCGACGACGACGCGCGTGGCCTGCTGGCTCGGCTTGGGATCCGTTTCCGCCGCCTGGCTGGTCGCCTTCTCGATCTCACTGGCCGCGGTTTGCACCTTCTGCATCGTGCTGGCCTGGCCGCCGCGCGGGCTGGCGAGACTGGCGGACAACTTGCTCACCGCCTCCGGCAAGCGATCGAGGATCGTCTGCATCTGGCCCTGCAGCGAGTAGGCGCCCAGGGCGAACACGCAGACGACGCCAGTCATCACTACGCTGGAGCCGGCCACTCGGGGGATCCTGATCCGCTCGAGCCAGGCCACGAGCGGGTTGAGCGTGTAGGCGAAGAGAATTCCGAGCAGCAACGAAATGACGAAACTCTGCGCCCACTCCAACGCGAAGACGACCGCCACCGTCGCGAGGACGATGACAGCCAGGCCGCCCCTGGGAACCTGCAGCCGCACCGTCGGTATCGCGGCGTCGGGCTCCGCATCCAGGGCAGTCGAACCGCCCATTGGAACGTCGGACCCGGAAGCCGCGGCCGCGAGGCCCGGACTGCTCATCGTCGCCTCGACAAAGCGGCTGACCAACCGGGCCCGCGTGCGCCTACTTGATCCGCATGTCGTTCTTGACCGATTTCACGCCGCTCACGCCGCGCGCCACCTCGACCGCCTTGTTGACCGCCATCTGCGAGCTCACGAAACCGCTCAGTTGAACCACGCCCTTGAAGGTCTCGACGTTGATCTCGGCCGATTTCAGCGTCGGCTCATTGAACACCGCCGCCTTGACCTTCGTGGTCAGGACCGTGTCGTCGATGTATTCGCCCGTTCCCTCATGCCGTGCCGTGGAAGCACACCCCACGACGGACACCAGGGTCGCGGCCAGAATAAGTGCGGAAAGATACTTGCCAGCTTTCTTCATGATTGAATCTCCGGATTCAGGTGAGACTTCTTTGCTGCATGCGGGCGGACGACTATCGGACTACCCTGCTGCCCACCACTTCGATGTCGACGCGCCGGTCGGGCTGCAGACACGCGATCAGCCGGGCGCTCTTGGGCCCGACGCATTCGCCGGATTTCGTGACCGGCTGCGACTCGCCCATTCCTTCAGTGTGGATGCGACCCGGATCGACACCTTTGCCGACCAGGTAGGCCTTGACCGCTGCCACTCGCTCCTCGGACAAGCGCTGGTTGTAGCCGATTGACCCCAGGCGATCAGCGTGGCCGACGGTCGTGATCGTTTGCGACTCGATGTCATGGAGCTTGCCGACGAACTCGTCCAGTGCAACCTGTCCAGCAGGGCGCAGGAACGACTTGTCGAAGTCGAACAGTGCGTCTGCATCGAAGCTCACGCGCTGCCTGACGACCTCTGGAGCGGGCTGCACAAGCGCGATCGGCTGCGGCGCTGGGGTCGGCGCTGGGGTCGGCGCTGCGATCGGCGCGGGGGTCGGCGCTGCGGCAGCTACCGGCGGCATGGGTTGCTCGACCCTGGCGAGGGGTTTCATCACGTAGTTCGGGTCACACTCCAGTGTCGACTGCGCACTGGGGCCGGCCCCCGTTTGCCAGCAGAGCCCCGAACCGCTCGTAACGATCGAACCGCGCGGGTCCTGGACGTAGCCCAGCCGCATCGGATCTTCTTGCGCGCTTGCGGCGCCCGATCCGAAGCCCAGCGCCAGGGCGCACGAAATCGCGAGCGCCAGTTTTTTCCTGATCAGTGAATTCTTCATCGTCGTTCCAGTTTCGTTTTCGCTTCGGTTGCCGACCGCGGGATACGCAGGACGGACAGTGTTTCGATCCGTGCCTGCATGACCTTGAACGAGAACTCCGATTTGGCACGCGGGATCGATCGCATCAGCCATCATCGCGACAAACTTCCTGCACGTCTGTGCGGCTGCGTACATAGCGACGCGCGATCGAAGATTGCGTCGAGTAGTCGAGCCCCGAGGGCGCTCTCTATGTGCGCCAGCGCGCAGACAGCGGGTGCGGCAACGGTCAAGCTGCCGAGGTCGAGTCCGGCGGGCGATGTCGAGTCCGGCGGGATTTCCCACGGAGTACCCGCATCGTCGGCGGACCGCGACCAGCGCCCGCGGAACATGCGGGCATTTCTCAAGCTACTGGAGTTCGCGTGTTGCGCGACAAGCCGCTCCCTGCCGTCAACCGCCTTTTGGCTGCCTTGCCCCGCGCGGATGCGCGACGGTTTCAGGCCAGTTCCTCGGCGGTCGTGCTCACGCGCGGCGAGATCCTGTCGGACATCGGGCAACCGATCCACGACGTCTACTTCCCAACGACCGGTCTGATCTCGCAGGTAACTTCGAGCATCGGCAACTCCAGTCTCGAGATCGGTCTGATCGGCGACGAAGGCATGCTCGGAATTTCGCTCGCCCTCGGGATCGGCGTCTCGCCGCTAGGCGCCATCGTCCAGTCGACGGGCTCGTCGCTGCGGATGGACACCGCATCGTTTCGCCGCGAACTCGAGCGCGGCCCGGCGCTGCGGCGCGTGCTCAATCGCTACCTCTACGTACTGATGGGGCAGTTCGCGCAGGCGGCCGCGTGCACGCGTTTTCACGTGGTCGAGGCGCGACTCGCTCGGTTGCTCCTGATGACCAGCGACCGCGCTCATTCAGACGCATTTCACGTCACGCACGAGGTTCTGGCCCGAATGCTGGGCGTGCGCCGCGTCGGGGTCACCAAGGCCGCCACGTCGCTGCACGAACTCGAACTGATCCGGTATCGCCGCGGCAACATCGAAGTTCTCGACCGCCCCGGGCTCGAGGCCGCGTCGTGCGCCTGCTACGCGATCGACATCGCGTCATACGCTCGCATGTTCAACTGACCGCTTCGGTCCGACCGCGTACGCCTTCGACCCGTCGAACACCACGATTCCGATCGGGCTGGAGCGATTCGGGATCAGTCGTCCTTGCGCTTGCGCGACACCTCGCGCACCGCCGCGAGCGCCTGCACGCACGAGGCGGGCAGCACCTGGTCGCGGCGCGTCAGCAGGCACACCTGGCGTATCCAGCGCAGCCAGGGCAGCGAGAGCACGGCGACGTCGCCGCGCCGGATATCCTCGTTCAACAGGTCGCGCGGCAGGAAGCTCAGGAAGCGATTGCACCGGATCAGTTCGCGGCTGAGCAGCACCGAGCCAGTTTCGACCATCGCCTCGGGAGCGACCAGGTTGCGCTCGCGAAACCGGGCGTTGAATTCCCGTCGCAAGACGCCCTGACGCGGCGCCAGCACCCACGGGAACGCCGCGAGTTCAGCCGGATCGGGGGCCCGCCTCCTGGCCATCGGATGGGTCGCACCGGCGCAGGGAACGAAGACGTCGGCGAACAGCGGCTCTGCGTTCAGGTCGTCGGCCTCGTGGGCCTGCGGCAGCGTCGTAAGCGCGAAATGGATGTTGCCGGTTCGCAGTTCGGCGATCAGGAAGTCAGCGAGACCTTCGACGATACGGGCCCGGATCGCCGCCTGCCCTGATTGCGCCAGCAGGTCGAGCGCCCCGGGAATGAAATGCGCGGCGACCGCCGGGGCGACGCCGATGCTGACGACGCCGCCCGGTCCGCCGCGCATCGCCTCGATCTCCTTTCGCGCCACCGCCAGCTCCGAGAGGATCGGGCGCACTCGCAACAACAGCGCCTCGCCGAACTCGGTCGGCGTCACTCCGCGCGCGGTTCGCTCGACGAGGCGAACTTTCATCTCGCGCTCGAGCTTGCGAACGCTCTTGCTCAGCGCCGGTTGCGTCAGGCCCAACTCGCTGGCGGCGCGCGCGAAGCTGCCCGCCGACACGACGCGAACGAACTGGTGCAAGGCACGGACATCGAACATCGCGATATAACCACCGGTTTCAGCAAAACAACCACTAGTATGTATCCAAAGTGCAAGGCGTGAGTTGAAATCGGCCGCATGCAAAGCGCTCGCTCCACCGTGCACGTCGTCCAGGGGTCGCCGCGGATCGCCTACGAGGAGGCGGGAAAAGGCGAGGTCGTCGTTTTCCTGCACGGCATCGGCGGCAATCGCTCGAACTGGGCCGCACAACTCGAGCGCTTCGGTCGGGATTTCCGCGCCGTCGCCTGGGACACTCGCGGGTACGGCGACTCGGACGATTACGAGGGAGCATTCGATTTCGCCGACGTCAGTTCGGATCTCTGCCGGCTGCTCGATCGGCTCGAGGTTGCGCGCGCCCACCTGGTCGGGCTGTCGATGGGCGGGCGCATCCTGATGGACTTCGCCGACCGCTTCCCGCAGCGGATCGCGTCGTTGACCCTCGCCGCCTCTTTCCCGAGCTTCGGCAAGGCGCTGTCGCCCGAGCAGCGCGAGGAGTTCGTCCGGCTGCGCTTGACGCCGGTCCAGAACGGTCGCTCGTTCGCGGACATGGCGCCCGCGCTGGCCGACGCACTCCTGGGCCCGCAGGCCTGCGACGCAGCTAGAGCATCCGTGTGCGCGAGCATCGGCGCGCTGCGCGCCGATTCGTACGCGAAGGTGGTGAGGGCCGCTGTAGACTTCGACCGAACGGCGGTGCTGCCCTCGATCCGAGCGCGGGTTCTGCTGCTGTGTGGTGAACACGATCGCCTGGTGCCGCCGCAGATGAT
>JAHDXY010000035.1 GCA_023384005.1 Burkholderiaceae bacterium
CTCCGTCCTCGACGTGGCAATCGGGCGCACGCGCGAGGCGCTTGCGGCGCAGGCCGCGACGCTTGGCGCCGTAGAGCGTGCCAGAGCGCGCGCCGCGGGCGCGACCGTACAGATTTCAGGGAGATGAAGATGTCGGGTTCGAAGGTTTTCAGGTTCGTGGGGCAGGGGGTTCTTTATCTCGTGTTCGCCACCGCGATCGGGGTGTTCTCGGTATGGCCGCCGTATCAGCACCTGCAGCCAGACGAGGGTCTGCTCAGGCTCTCGTTCACGCATCCTGGCAAGTTCGTCACCGACTGCCGCCAGCGCAGCGCCGAGGAACTCGCGAAGATCCCGCGGCAACTGCGCGCCGACCTGGATTGCCCGCGAGAGCGCTCGCCGGTGCGCGTGAGGGTCGAGCTCGACGATCGCATGCTCTACGACGAATCGTTCGCGCCCGCCGGGTTGCGCCGCGACGGCGCGTCGTCCGGTTACCGGCGCTTGTCGATCCCGGCCGGGGAGCATCAGCTGCGGGTACAGGTGCGCGACGACGTTCGCAGCGACGAGGTCACCTTCCACGGCGAGCGCAAGGTCAACATCGTTCCCGGACAGGTCGTGCTGATCGACATCATCGCCGATCAGGGAGGGGTGGTATTCCGATGAGGCCCCGGGCAGACGGCGCGGTGGCGGTCCGATGAAGTCGCGCCCGGGCGAAGCGGTTTCGACTTCGGGCGGCGGGCTGCGCGCCATGTTCGACGCCACGCGCGAGACGCGCTTCGATCTTCCGGTGCAGATGAGCGCGCAGGGTCCGCTCGCTGCCGGATGGATGGTGCTCGGAGTACTCGCGCTGATCGCTTCGGGCGTGTTCTCCGTGCTGCTGGTGCTGTCGCGCACGCCGCACCTCTCGGGGATCGTTCCGGGCGCGGATTTCTTCCACGTCGCGCTGGTGGTGCACGTCGATCTCTCGGTTCTGGTGTGGTTCGTCGCGATGGCCGGAATGCTCTGGACGATCAACGGGTCGTCGCGCTGGCTCGGGCTGGGATGGTTCGCGTTGTGGGCGGCGGCGATCGGTACGCTGGTGATCGCGGTCTCGCCGTTCGTGGGCGCGTCGATTCCGATCATGTCGAACTACGTTCCGGTGCTCGACAGTCCGGTATTTCTCTACGGCCTGGCGGTGTTCGGTGCTGGATTCGCGCTGCTCACTGTGCGCGCGTTCGTCGCGCCGGCGCGCGCGAGCTACGCGCTCGACGGCGCCGACGCGCAACGCTTCGGACTCAAGGCGGCAGCGGTGTCGGCCGCGGTCACGCTGCTCGCGATGGCGTGGTCGCTGATCGAGGTTCCGCGCACGCTCGAGGGCAAGGAGTACTACGAACTGCTGTTCTGGGGGCCGGGGCACGTGATCCAGTTCACCTGGACGCTGCTGATGCTGGTGGCGTGGGCTTGGCTCGCGACGCTTTGCGCGGCGCGCCTCGCGATCAGCGCCAGGGTCGTCGTGATCATCTACGGCATCGGACTCGTGTCGGTGTTCGTCGCGCCGCTGATCTACTTCGCCTGGCCGATCGTCTCGATCGAACACCAGAAGATGATGACCTGGCTGATGCGTTTCGGCGGCGGGCTAGCGATCCTTCCGATGGTGCTCGCGGTGGGAGCCGCGATGCTCGGCGCGAAGGACGCGCCGGTGGGCGACGACGATGGCCGGGACCTGCGACCGCTGCGCATGGCGCTGTGGACCTCGCTGGTGCTGTTCACGGTGGGCGGCGGCATCGGCTTCCTGATCCAGGGCTCGGACGTGCGGATTCCGGCGCACTATCATGGCTCGATCGTCGGCGTCACGCTGGCGCTGATGGGACTCGTCTACGCGTTGCTGCCCAGGTTGGGCTTCGCCGCACCGTCGGGGCGCCTCGCACGCCTTCAGCCGCTGCTCTATGGCGGCGGGCAGCTGATGCACATCCTCGGCCTGCTGTGGTCGGGCGGCTACGGCGTCCAGCGCAAGGTCGCCGGGGCCGGACAGGTTCTGCGCAGCACCCAGGAAGTGATGGGCATGGGTTTGATGGGACTGGGCGGACTGGTCGCGATCATCGGCGGCATGGCCTTCGCCTGGATCGTTCTGGTCAGCCTGATCGGCGCACGCGCGCGGCGGGCGTGATGCGTCGCGTCGCGCTCGTCGCCTGCCTGCTCACCGTGTGCATCACTGCGGCGAGCGCGTATATCCGGCATTGGCAGGCCGGGCTGGGGTGCGCGCAGCGCGCCGATTGCCGGATCGTCGCGACCGACGAGGTCGCGGCAGGACAGGTCCAGTCGGTGCAGCAGGCGATCAAGCGCGTTGTCTCTGCCGAGGCGCCGGCCGAGGTCAGCGTCGCACGCGCCCTGCACCGGGTGAGCGCCACGACGGTCGGCGTGCTGGTCGTCGTGATCGCTTTCGTCGGCTGGTCGCGCCTCGCGAACAGCGACCGTCGCGCGATCGTCGTGGCGGTGGCGCTGACGCTCGCGCTGTCGTGGATCGGGCTTTACGCCGCGCTTGCGACCCTGCCCGTCACCGCGGGCAACGTGCTCGGCGGATTCGCGCTGGGCGCGGCGCTCGCGTGGATCGCCGCCGGTCGCGCGCCGGCGCTCTCGAACAGCGCGCGACGCACGCGCGGATCGACCCTCGCCTGGGGCGCGCTCGGGCTGGCAGGCACGATCGCGCTGATCGGCGTGGTGATCGCCGCGCGCGAGACGGTCGACCTCGACGCCGCGACGCTGCACCTGGCGCATCGCATTCTCGCCTTCGCGTTTGCCGCGCTGACTCTGGCGGTTCTCGCCGCCTCGGGCAGGCGCGCGCCGGTACTCGGCGCCGCACTCGCGACGGCGGCGTTCGCACAGATTGCGCTCGGCCTGACCAACGCGTTTTCCGACACTCCGCTGGTGGCGGCTACCGCGCACAACGCCGTGGCCGCGCTGATCGTCGCGATGCTCGCGGCGATCGCGCGGCGCGCGGGCAATGTCCGGACAGGCCAGCATTCGATCATCCGTTCCTGAAGCGCGCACGATGACCCCTTCTCGCAAGATCGACCCGCCCGCAGGCCGTGCCCCGAACGACGATTTGCGCTTCGCGCTCTGGTCGCTCGGTTTTCGGCCTTTCTACCTTCTGGCCGCCGCGTTCGCGGCCTTCTCCGTGCCGGTTTGGCTCGTCCTGTACGCTGGCTTCGAACGCGCCACGACCTGGCCGCCGATGCTCTGGCACGCGCACGAGATGGTGTTCGGCTTCGCGGTCGCGGTGGTCACCGGTTTCCTGTTCACCGCCGGCAGGAACTGGACCGGGCTGCCGACTCCGACCGGCGCGCGGCTGGCGGGCCTTTGCGCACTGTGGTTGACGGCGAGAATCGCGTATCTGGCCGACGCGGTGACGCTCGCGCTGGTCGTCGAACTGGCGTTTCTTTCGCTGGTGGCGTTCGCGCTGCTGTCGGTGCTCGTGCGCGCGCGCAGCAGGCGGAACTATTTCGTCGGGCTGCTCTTCGTCGTGCTCGCCGCGACCGACCTGGTGTTCTACGGCGTGGCGAATGGTTCGATCGACGCTCCCGGCGTCGCGGCGGTGTCGCGCGCCGGCCTGTACCTGATCGCCACGCTGACGATCGTGATCGGCGGTCGCGTGATCCCGATGTTCACCGCCAACGCGGTTCGCGGCGTGCGCCAGTTCAGGCGGGTCTGGCTGGATCAATTCGCGCTTGCCGCCGTGGTGCTCGCTTTCGCGCTCGATCTCGCGGGAGTGGGCGGCGCTGCGCTCGCGCTGGTCGCGTCGGTCGCATCGATCGCGCAGGCGACGCGTCTCGTCGGCTGGGGAGCGCTCGCCACCTGGCGCAACCCGCTGGTGTGGATCCTTCACGCGTCGTACGCGTGGCTCGCGATAGGGCTGGCGCTGATGGCGGCCGCCGCGCTCGGGTGGGTCGCGGCCTCGCTCGTGGCGCACGCGCTCGGCGTAGGGCTGGTCGGTGGGTTGATCATCGGCATGATCACACGCACCGCGCTGGGGCATACCGGGCGGATGCTGCTGGCAGGGCGGGCCGAAACGACGATGTTCGCGTTGGTGCAGTCGGCGGCGCTCCTGAGGGTGTTCGGACCGTCGCTGATGCCCTCGCAGGCAATGCCGCTGCTCACGCTCGCGGCCGCGGCGTGGAGCGCGGCGTTCATCCTGTACATTGTCGTCTACTGGCCAAGGCTGTCGCGCGCGCGCGTCGACGGCCGCGAAGGTTGACGACGCACCGGGACGATCGCGATGGACGGCGAGGCGAAACAGGACAGCGCTCGGCGCAGGCCCTTCGGGCAACTCACCCTGGTCGCGATCGTCGTCGCGGTTGCACTGCCCGCGTGGCTGATCTGGAGCATGTTCGCGTTCTCACCGCGACTGCCGTTGCTTGGCAGCGCCACGCCGGAACAGTTGATCGAAGGCGAGAAGCTCTACGCGACCCATTGCGCCTCCTGTCACGGCGTGAATCTGGAAGGCGAAGCCGACTGGCGCACGCGCAAGGCTTCCGGCAGGCTCCCCGCGCCCCCGCACGACGCATCGGGTCACACCTGGCACCATCCCGACGACGTGCTCTTCGAGATCACCAAGAACGGACTGAAGCCGCCGGCGGCGCCCGAGGGCTACCAAAGCGACATGCCTGCGTACGCGGGCACGCTCAGCAACGCGCAGATCTGGACCACGCTCGCGTTCATCGCCAGCCGCTGGCCCGAGCGCGAACGCCAGCACCAGGCACGAATCACCGCGCAGCAGCGAGCTGCACGCTGAGCAACGCGAACCGCGTGCGCTCATCGACCGGTTTGCGGCGCATGTCCGCCGATCGCGCGGTGACCTCGGTCGCGGGTGCGCGTACCGATGCCGTACTATCCTGCAAGGGTACTTTTGTGCAAAGAAATTGTGCGGGATATAATTAACCTGCCAGCATGCATGGCGATGCCTCCGATGCCGGAGCGACCCCACGACTGCGGCCCTCGACGGCCGGAAGGAGCAAACCAGTGAGCACGGCGACGCCCCGCAAGACACCGCCCCCTGGCGAGGGTGCGGGTGGCGGCGAGCGCCCTGACGTCGCCGGTCACGAGAAGAAGGCGCACGGCGCACTGCAAAAGCTGCGCGAGATCATCAAGACCGCCCAGGAGCAGTTCCAGAGCACGACCGAACGTGCCGGGGTCAGCGGTTCGCAGGCTTGGGCCCTGTCGGAGATCGCGACGCGCCCAGGCATGATCGTCTCCGAACTCGGCAAGGCCATGGCGATCCATCCCTCGACGACCAGCAACATGCTCGACAAGATGCAAAAGCGCGGGTTGATTCGGCGCGAGCGAATCGACAGCGACCAGCGCGTGGTGCGCCTGTTCCTGACCGACGACGGCGCGTCGCTCCTGCGCGAACTCCCGGGCCCGGCCCGGGGTCTGTTGCCCGACGCCCTGGGGCGATTGAGCGACGACGAGCTCGACCACGTTGACGCCGCTCTGGGCCTGATCCTGGAAAAGCTCGAGCGCCGCGGCGCGTACACGCCGCTCGCCAGCATGATCGCCAAGCGCGACCGCAACGGCGCGGCGACGGCACGCGCCGGTGCCGATCGACGCTGAACCGGAGAGGCTCCGGGGCCGCTCCGCCGAACCGCTTGCGGTGCGCTGGATGCGCGGACCGCTCGCGGCCGGCGCCGATCAGCTGGCATCCCGCCTCCCTACCCGCCGGTCCTCGCGAATCGGCAGGTTCACGACTGCCGCGAGCGCCGCGAGCACGGCGTCTGCGATCCACATCCAGTTCAGGTTGCCGCTGAATTCCAGGGCGACGCCGCCCAGCCACGCGCCGAAGAAACCGCCGATCTGATGCGAGACCAGCGTGAGTCCGAAAAGCGTCGCGAGATAGCGCACGCCGAACAGCTTGCCGACGATTCCCGCGGTCGGAGGGACGGTCGCCAGCCACGTCAATCCGAGGCCGATCGCGAAGATGTAGAAGGTGATCGCGGTCTTGGGCGCGGCCATGTAGGCAAGCACGATCAGCGCGCGCGACAGGTACATCCAGAACAACAGGTACTTCATCCGGTAGCGTGATCCCAATGCGCCGGCGGCCAGGCTGCCGGCGATGTTGGCCAGGCCGATGATCGCGATCGACACGCCGGCGACGCTCGCGGGCAGGCTGCACAGCGCGATCTCTCCGGGCAGATGCGTGATCAGGAACGCGATGTGAAAGCCGCAGGTGAAGAACCCTGCGTTCAGGCAGAGGTAGCTTCGGTCGCGAATCGCCAGACGCAACTGCGCGCGCAGCGTGGTCTGCGGTGCGAGCACTGCACCGGCGGCAGAGGCGGAAGTCGCGGCCGCGCCGCCCTCGCTCTGCGGATGACCGCCGCCGCCCGACGTGGTATTCGATGCGGCGCCGTGATGGTCGTTGCCAGGCCTGCGCCGCGCGCGCAGGCGAAGCGCGAGCGGTATGGTGAGCAGCGAAACGAGCGCGAGCGTATACATCGCGTTGACCCATCCGGCGAGCGCGATCAGGCGTTCGGTGAGGGGTGCGAAGACGAACTGCCCGAGCGATCCGCCGGCGTTGATGAAACCGGCGGCGAACGAACGCTGTTCGGCGGGAAGCCGCTGCGCCGTCGCGCCGATCAATACCGAGAAGCTTCCGGCGCCGGCGCCGGCGGCGACCAGCACGCCCATCGACGCGACAAGTCCCCACTGCGAGTCGATCAGCGGAGTGACCCCCATTCCGAGCGCGAGGAGCAGGCCGCCGCCCACGAGGACGGGCACCGTGCCGAAGCGATCGGCCAGCGCGCCGAACAGCGGCTGCGAAGCGCCCCAGACGAACTGGCCCACCGCCAGCGCGAAGCTGATCCCGACGATGCCGATTCCGGTCGTCGTATTGAGCGGCGAGACGAACAGTCCGCTCACCTGGCGCGGGCCCATCGTCATCATCAGGATCGCCGCCGCCGGCAACAGCAGTCCCCAAAGCGCCGCGCGCGTCGCGGCGTTCGTCGGTCCGTCGGTGGAGGCGGTTCTCATCCGGCAGGATCGCCTTCTTGGTCAAGCCGATCGAGTGTCGTCTGGCAGGCGTCGATCAGTGCGTGCAATCGTGCGACGCGCCCTGCGCCCAATGCGCGATTGAGCATCTGCTGCGCGCGCTTCCAGTACGCTCGCGCCTCGTCGCACTTGAGGCGACCGTTGTCGCTGAGCGTGAGCAGGCGAGTGCGCGCATCAGGGCCGGGCCCGATCGAGATCCAGCCGGCGGCTCGCAGCGGCCGCAGGTTGCGCGTGACGGTCGAGGGGTCCATCGACAGCGCGCGCGCGAGTTCCCCTTGCTGAACCGGCTCGAGTCGCGCCAGCGTTGCGAGCAGCGAGTACTGGGTGGTCTTCAGGCCGCAGCCGGCGAGTCGCGCGTCGTAGAATCGGCCAAGGTGGCGCGCGAACTGGCGCACGCGGCGGTTCGTGCAGCCGCGCAGCTGCGAAGCCGTCGCGGCTGCAGCCTTGCTGGTGGTGACGTGCATCGGACTCATTGTATCTGCAATAATTGCAGATACAAGTGAAACCGGAAACGAGGCGACCGGACATGACCGAGGACAGACTGCGGCAGTGGCTCGAAGAGGAGCGTCTCGTGCTCGAGCGGATGCGCGCGGGCGGTGGTGCGAGCGCCGCCGCCGACCCTGCCGCGTTCGCCGACAAGCCGGGAATCGCACTGTTCGATGCGATGTTCGATGGACGGATGCCGGGCCCGCCGATCGGCAAGACGCTCGACTTCATCCTGATCGCCGTGCGCCCCGGAGAAGCAGTCTTCCAGGGCCAGCCGCTCGCGCGCCACTACAACCCGCTGGGCTCGGTGCACGGCGGCTGGTTCGCGACGCTGCTCGACTCGGCGCTCGGGTGCGCGGTGCACTCGATGATGCCCGCCGGCAAGGCGTATACGACGCTCGAACTCAAGGTCAACATGATCCGCTCGCTGAGCGAGCGCGTACCGCGCGTGCGCGCCGAGGGACGCACGCTGCATGTCGGCGCCCAGACCGCGATCGCCGAGGCGCGCCTCGTCGGACCCGACGACCGGCTCTACGCGCATGCGACGACGACCTGCCTCGTGTTCGACGCGCGCACCGGCGCGGCGCGGGTGCGCGGCGACCAGCGCCAGGCCGACGGCTGAACGAGGTCCCGCGCGGCGTCGAGCCGCGCGCCGTGCTGTGTATAGTCGTGCCATCGCCCCGAGCGGGGCTCGATGGAGGCCGACCATGCAGGGGTTCGATCGCTGGGTCGCGGCCTTGCAGGCGTCGATCGGCGCCGCGACCGAGACGACGCTGAAACTTCTGCCTCGGCTTCTGGGGGCGGTCGCGTTGCTCGTTCTGGGCTGGCTGGCCGCCGCCGCGCTGCGCGCCGCGCTGCTGCGCGTGGGCAACGCCCTGATCTCACGCCTGGCGCGCCGAACCAGCGGCGAGGGCGCGCGGCACGACCCGCTCGCGCAGGCGCTGCTGAGGCTGTTTTCGACGGTGCTGTTCTGGGTCGTCGTGTTCGCTTTCGTCCTGGCGGCGTTCGCCGTGCTAGAGCTCGAGACGATCTCCGCCTGGCTCGATCGCGCGATCGGCTTTGCCCCGTCGTTGCTGCTCGGGCTGCTGGTAATCGTGGCCGGCTACCTCGCGAGCGTGATGGCGCGTGACGTGGTGCGCGACGCGCTCGCACCAACCAGCGCAGGGCACGGGCGCTTGCTGAGCCGGATCGCGCAGGCGACGATCTTCGTGACCGCGCTGATCGTCGGCGTGGGCCAGCTCGGCATCAATATCAGCTTCCTCACGACCGTGCTTTCGATCGCGCTGGCCGCAGTGCTCGCCAGCTTCGCGCTGGCGTTCGGGCTGGGCGCGCGTGAACTCGTCAGCGATCTGATCGCGGCGCGCTCGATCCAGCAGACTTTCGAGCCGGGGCAGACGATACGGGTTGGCGAGCATGCGGGGCGCTTGCTCGAGATCGGGACGCGTCACGTGTCGATCGACGCGCCGGAAGGTCGTGTCGTGATTCCGGCTTCGGGTTTCATCGCGTCGGTCGTGGTGGTCGCCACCCCCGGTGCGCAAGACGACGAGAGCGAGGTGCCGGTAGCGCCGCACGAGGCGGACGGGGCCGCCGCGCCGTGAGCGAGGCCGAGCGCGCCGACGCAGCCGAACTCGCGCTGGCGTTTTTCGAGCTGCGCCCGGGCGCAGCCGCGCAGGTGCTCGAGGGCCTACCGGCCGAAGAAGCGGTCGATGCGCTGTCGCAGGCGCCGGCACGGCTCGCCGCGCCTGTCCTGGCGACGATGGTGTCCGGCCCCGCGGTGCGTTGCCTGACGGTGGCTGGGCAAGACCCGGCCGCCGCGTGGTTGCGCGCGATGGACGAGGGCGACGCGATCCGCCTGCTGCGCCAGCTTCCGGCTGCCAGGTGCGAGGCCCTGCTGGTCGAGCTTTCGGCACGCACCGCGCGCCGGCTGCGCGCGGCGCTGCGGTACCACGAGAGCCTCGTGGGCGCGTGGATCGATCCCGGCGCGGCAACCGTGCCGGTCGAACGCAGCGTAGGGCAGTGCCTGCGCGCGTTCAGGTCGCCCGACGCGACGACTTCGCAACTGGTGATGCTGGTCGCCGCCAACGGTCGCTTCGTCGGCGCGGCTCCGGTCGAGCGGCTGGTCTGTGCGCGCGATGACACCCCGGTCGCTGAACTGGTCGATCGCGCGCTCGTCCCGCTCTCGGTTCGCGCGTCGATCGTCGTTGCCGCTGGACACGAGGGGTGGCGTCGCTACGGCGTGCTGCCGGTCAGTTCAGCCGATCAGTCGTTTCGTGGCGCGCTCACCCGCGCCAGTCTCGACAAGGCGATCGAATCGCGACGCGGGGCGGCGACCCTGGCGAGGAGCCCGGCAACGATCACCGGCGAGTTGGCCGGGGCCTTCCTGGCTGCATTGGGCGGCGTCGCGAGATCGCTCGCCGCAGGTGACTCGCATCCACGCGAGCGCGACGCACGCGAGCGCGACGCGAGCGCGTTCTCGGGGACGCGGCGATGAACGAGCGCGCGCAGCACGCGCTGCTCGCGCTCAACCGGCGCTTTCTGCTCGACTTTCCCGCGGACGCGGCGACGCGCCTCGAGCGCATGAGCGGCGAAAGCGCGGCGTGGCACCTGCAGGCGCAGCCCGCCGACGTCGTCGTGCCGGTTTGGGATCGGCTGTCTCCCGCGTGCGCGGTGGAGATCTTCAGGCACCTGCCGCAGGCTGCTGCGCTCGCGCTGCTGGTCGCGCTGCTCGCGACCGACGCGGCGCGACTGATCGGAGCGCTCGATCCGGCCGAGCGCGAGCGCTGGATTGCACAACTGCCGGGTGCGGTCCGCGCCGAGGTATCGGACTTGATGCGCCATCCCCCGAACAGCGCCGGCCGCTTGATGGACACCGCGGTCACCAGCATGCGCGAGACCGCGACCGTTGGCGAGGCGATCGAGCTGTTGCGCGCCTCGGGCAGGCACCATGCGCGCAGCCTGTTCGTGGCCGACGACGCGGCGAGGCTGACCGGCGCCGTGCCGCTGGCATCGCTGGTCGTGGCTCGGCCCGCCCAGGCGCTGCGCGAGATCGCGCGGCCGGTGAGCGCCGTGGTCAAGCCGACCGCCCCCCAGGAGGACGTCGTCGAACTGCTCGAGAAGCACAGCCTGGCCGAACTCGCGGTGGTCGACCTCGACGGGCGGCTGCTCGGAGCGATCTCGCACGACGCGCTGGTGCAGGCCGTGCAGGATGACGCCTCGGCGGACATCCAGGCGATGGTGGGTGCGAGCAGAGACGAACGCGCGCTCTCGCCGGCGCTGTTCACGGTGCGCAAGCGCCTGCCGTGGCTTCAGATCAACCTGGTCACGGCGTTCCTCGCAGCCGCGGTCGTGGGACTGTTCGAGAGCACGATCGCGCAGTTCACCGCGCTCGCGGTGCTGCTGCCGGTGGTCGCGGGGCAGTCCGGCAACGCGGGCGCGCAGGCGCTCGCGGTCACGATGCGCGGGCTCGTTCTCAACGAGATCTCGCTGCGCCAGTGGCCGCGGGTCGCGATCAAGGAGGTTGGCGCCGGCTTTCTCAACGGGCTTGCGATCGCGGCGACCTGTGGTCTGGGCGTGTACCTCTGGAGCCGGTCGATCGGCATGGTGCTGGTGATCTGCCTGTCGATGGTGCTCGCGATGGTCATCGCCGGACTCGCGGGCGCAGTCGTGCCGATCCTGCTGCGCCGCTTCGGGCAGGATCCGGCGCAGTCGTCGTCGATCATCCTGACGACGGTGACCGACGTCGCGGGGTTCATGTCGTTTCTGGGCATCGCGACGCTGCTCTCGGCGATTCTCTAGCGCGATGTGCGATTTGCGCGACGCGGGCCGCCGGCTTGTCGGCGCGCGAGGGCTCGCATACCCATCAGGGGTAGCCCTTGCGCGCAGGGCGCCGATCGGTGCTTTGATACGATCGGGGGCGATCCGCCGTCCCTCCAACGAATAGCGCCGCCTTGTACGACAGGCTCGATTCCAGGCTGACGAGGTACTTCCCGTTCCTCGCGTGGCTGCAGCCGAACAACCGCGTCCACTGGCGCGCGGACCTGATCGCCGGCATTACGGTCGCGCTCGTGCTCGTTCCGCAGTCGATGGCCTACGCGCAACTCGCCGGACTGCCTCCCGCCTATGGTCTTTACACGGCGTTCCTGCCGGTGATCGTCGCGGCGATGTGGGGATCGTGCGCGCAGGTGGCGACCGGTCCGGTCGCAGTCATCTCGCTGCTGACGGCGACCACGGTCTCGGGCATCGCGCTGCCGGGCTCGGCGCAGTACGTTGCCTACGCGGTCACGCTCGCGCTGCTGGTCGGAATCGTGCAGTTGTCGCTGGGCGTGTTCCGACTCGGCGCCCTGGTGAACCTGCTGTCGCATCCGGTCGTGGGCGGATTCACCGCTGCGGCCGCGATCATCATCGCGTTGTCGCAGTTCAACAAGATCCTCGGCCTGCCGCTCGCGCGCAGCCAGTTTTTCTTCGGCGACGTCTGGGCGATGCTCGTGCAGCTCGAGCAGGTTCACTTTCCGACAATGGCGTTCGGCGTCGCGGCGCTGGTCGCGTTGCTGTTGATGCGATACAAGGCGCCGCGCCTGCCCGGTGTGCTGCTCGTCACCGTGATCGGCACCTTCCTGAGCGTTGGCATAGAGTTTTCGGCGACGCGTACGGTCGAGCACGCGAAACTCGACGACCCGGCGGCGCTCGAAGCGATCGGCGAGCTGCTGCGCGAACGCGCGACTCTGGGCGAGTTGCGCAAGCGGCGCAGCGAATTGAGCATCCAGCGCGACGAGTGGATGAAATCCGAAGCCGCGTTTCGCGAAGAACTCGCGTCGCTCGCGTACCGCGCCGACCTGCTCGACCTGCGCATCGAGGCGCTGGCCCGTCAGGTCGAGAGCCGCCGGCGCCTGCTCGCGCGAATCGCGTTCGCCGAAGCCACGCACACCGACGAGGGCTTCGTGCTGCACGGCCCCGATCACGCCAGAAAGCGCGTCTGGCGCGTGTCCGAACTCGGCCAAGAGAAGGTCACGCTCGGTTCGGGCGGCGAGGTGGTGGGCGCGGTTCCCTCGGGTCTGCCCTCGCTGGAGATCCCACGCCTGACGCTCGATTCCTTTGCCACGCTGCTCGCGTCGGCGCTGGTGATCTCGCTGGTCGGATTCATGGAGACGATCTCGGTTGCCAAGGCGGTCACGACCCGCACGCGCGCGCGGCTCGACCCGAACCAGGAACTGGTCGGCCAGGGGCTGGCAAACCTGGTCGGGAGCTTCACGCAGTCCTACCCGGCGAGCGGATCGTTTTCGCGCACGGCGCTCAACTACAGCTCGGGCGCCAAGTCGGGGCTCTCGTCGGTGATCGCGGGTCTGGTCGTCATGCTGGTGCTGCTGTTCCTCACCCCGCTGCTGCACCACCTCCCGCAGGCGGTGCTCGCGGCGGTGATCATGCTCGCGGTCTCGTCGCTGATCGACTTCAAGTCGCAGATTCACGCCTGGCGCGCGAATCGCCACGATGGCGTCGCGGGTGCCGCAGCATTCGTGGGCACGCTGCTGTTCGCGCCGAATCTCGATCTCGGAATCCTGCTCGGCGTGGGACTCTCGATCATCTCGTTCATGTACCGCACGATGAGACCGCGCGTGAACATACTCGGGCGCCACGCCGGCGGGGCGCTGCGCGACGCGGCCGAGCACGACCTCGAACTGTCGTCCTACGTGGTCGCGCTTCGCTTCGATGGCCAGCTCTACTTTGGCAACGTGTCGTACTTCGAGGACACGGTGCTGGGCATCCCGGCGCGTTTTCCGAAGGTGCAGAAGATCCTCGTCGTGGGCACCGGCATCACGCAACTCGACGCCTCTGGCGACGAGGTCGTTCGCCACCTCGCCGAGCGCCTGCGGCTGGGCGGTGTCGACCTCGCGTTCAGCGGTCTGGAGCCGCGAATCCTGGAAGTGCTGCGCGCCACCGGGACCTACGAGGTGGTGGGGGCGGAGAACTTCTTCATCGACTCCAATCGCGCGCTCGAAGAACTCGCGCGCAGGGTCGTGGCGCCGGACTTCAACCCCGAGGAATTCGTGCTCAGGCGCAAGCCGGCGGGCGACGCCCCAGCCTGAGCCCCGCGGTGCCACGCCCGAATCATCGGGCCGTGGCGCGCGACCGATCAGGTCACCGAAAGCGCGAGCGGTGCGAATCCGTCGAGATCGAAGCTCAGCAATTGCCCGGAATGCGGAAACATCGTCCTGACCAGCGTGCCGAGGATCGCGATCTCGCCGGCGCGCATGACCAGCCCTCGCGCACGGACGTGGTTGGCGAGCCAGGCCAGGGCGTCGAGCGGGTGGCCCATCAGGTCGCGACCGAAGCCGCTGCCGGCCGCTTGCGTGTCGACCGACACCGTGCCGCGAATCGTCCCGAGGTCGAGCGTGCGCCAGTCGCGCCGCGCCTGGCCGAGAACCGCTCCTTCATTCCAGGCATTGTCGGCCGCGATCTGCAATCCGTGCGCGTGCAGCCCCGAGTAGTCGGCGCCGCGATCATCGGCGAGCTCGAGCGCGGGAAGAACGGCTGCGATCGCGTCGGCGACCGATTCGCGCGTGTGCTCCCGTGCGCGGGGCCCCAGGTCGGCCCCGAGCAGTACCGCCACCTCGAACTCGACCAGCAGGCGCCCGTAGTGGTTCGCGCAAGTGCGCGCCGGTTCGCGAACGATCTGGCGCTCGAGCAGCCGCCCGGCGATCGGGGCGTCGAGCCCGACGAAGGCCTGCATCGACGGGTTCGACAGTGCGATCTTCCAGCCGCGCGCCGGTCCGCAAGCGCGTGACTTGATCCGCACGAAGGCGTCCTGCACGGCGTAAGCTTGCGACAGGTCGCGCGGTGCGAAGCGCTCGGGAAAAGCGGTGAATTCGCGACGCGCCAGGTGTTGTTCCGCGAGCCAGCGCGCCGCGGCCTCGATCCGGGCGCCGCCGGTCCGGGCGCCGCCGGTCGGGGCGCTTCTGGTCGGGGCGCTTCTGGTCGGGGCGCTTCTGGTCGGGGCGCTCGTGGCGCCCGCTCGAGCCGTGCGATTCATCGGTCCACCCCGCTCATGGGCCCGGCGCACGCGTCGCGTCGCGAGGCCTCGAGTCCTTCGCGCGCGAGCAGATCGCCGCGCAGATCGCCAGTGCCGCTGCCATGAAGGCGAAGATTAACCGATACGCGAGCGGCGGGTAACCGGTCGATTGCTGAATGAACACCCCGGCGATCGCCCCGGTGGCCACCGGCGGCGCCACGATCGGGCCTGGTCGAAACGATTTCTCGCGAGCACGGATGCGATTGTGTCCTGCGCACCGTGACGCGTCGCGCCACGTGCGGCATCATCGCGTCGTACCTCACACCGGAGAACGTATGGAAACGGACACGACCAAAGGCAAACTGGTCGACTATCGCAACCTCGTCAACGCACGGCGGGTCGCCGCCGGAGACGATCGATGGATCGATTCTTACGATCCCTATCGGGGCGAACCGTGGGCGCGGGTTCCGCGCTGCACCTCGGCCGACGTCGACGCGGCGGTGGCGGCGGCGAAGGCGGCGTTCAGGTCCGGGCCCTGGCGCGGTCTCACGCCCACCGATCGCGGCAAGCTGCTGGTCAGGCTCGCGGGCCTGATCGAGGCCAACGCCGAGCGCCTCGGCCAGCTCGAGACGCGCGACAACGGCAAGCTGATCGCCGAGATGGGCGCGCAGACCCGCTACCTCGCCGAGTGGTATCGGTATTTCGGCGGGCTCGCCGACAAGATCGAGGGCTCGGTCCTGCCGATGGACAAGCCGAGCAACTTCACTTTCACGCGCCACGAAGCTCTCGGCGTGGTCGCGATGATCACGGCGTGGAATTCGCCGCTGCTGCTGCTGTCGTGGAAGCTCGCCGCGGCGCTCGCCGCTGGAAACACCGCGGTGATCAAGCCCTCCGAACACGCGTCGGTGTCGACGCTGGAGTTCGTCGCGCTGTTCGAGGAAGCCGGGTTCCCGCCCGGAGTGGTCAACACGGTGACCGGGTTCGGGCCCGAGGCCGGCAGCGCGCTCGCCTCGCACCCGGACGTGGCGAAAGTGGCGTTCACCGGAGGCGACTTCACCGGTCAGAAGATCTACGAAGCGGGCGCTCCCACGCTCAAGCACGTGAGCCTCGAGTTGGGCGGCAAGTCGCCCAACATCGTATTCGACGACGCCAACCTCGATGCGGCGGTCGCTGGCGCCGTGTCGGGCATCTTCGCCGCGACCGGTCAGACCTGCATCGCCGGGTCGAGACTGCTCGTGCAGCGTACCGTGCACGATCGGGTGCTCGACAAGCTGATCGCGATCGCGGCTACCGCGAAGATGGGGAATCCGGCTGAATCGACGACCCAGATCGGGCCGGTCACCACGCGTGCGCAGCACGCCCGCATCCTCGAGATGATCGCCGCGGCGAAGGCCGAGGGCGCAAGGTGCGTGTTGGGTGGCGGCGTTCCCTCGGATCCGGCGCTCGGCGCGGGCTGGTTCGTGCAGCCGACGATCTTCAGCGGCGTCGTGAACACGATGCGCGTCGCGCGCGAGGAGATCTTCGGGCCGGTACTGTCGGTGATCGCCTTCGATACCGAAGAGGAGGCGATCGCGATCGCCAACGACAGCGTCTACGGACTGGCGTCCGGGATCTGGACCGGAGACATCGGCAGGGCATTGCGCGTGTCCTCGGCGATGGAGTCGGGCACCGTATGGGTCAACACCTACAGGGCGGTGAGTTTCATGGCGCCCTTCGGTGGATACAAGCGTTCGGGAATCGGCCGCGAGAGCGGCCAGGAGTCGATCTACGAGTTCCTGCAGACCAAGACGGTGTGGATCGAAACCAACCTGTCCACCGCGAATCCGTTCGCGTTGCGTTAGCGTCGCAGCGATCAGGCGTTGCCCGGCGCGACTGCCGATGGTTCGACGCCGAGCAACCGGGCTGCCGCCCAGGCGCCGGCGACCGCGCTCGACACGACCGGCTTGCCGATCCGGCGCTCGAGCGGCCCGGTCAGCGCGAGCGTGCGCAGCCCGCCGCACGAGATCCGCAGCGCATGCGCTCCGGGTGCGGAGGCGGCGGCGCGAATGCCCAGCGCGAGCAGATCGTCCTGCTTGACCGCGAGCACCTGCTCCACTGCGAGCAACCCCATCGACTCGATCGCGATCACGTCAAAACCGCTCGCGGCGAGGAACTCGCCGAGCCGGGCGTTGACGTCGTCGCGGTACGCGGTGGCGACCGCGAGTCGCCGCGCGCCGACCGCTCGCAGCGCGTCGACGATCGCGTCGCTCATCGTCGTCGCAGGAAGACCGGTCGCTTCGCGCATCGTTCGCGCCAGCGCGCGGTTGAACTCGGCGCCGCGGTAGAAGCTGAGCGACGTGCCCATCAGGGCGATCGCCTGGGCGCCGCGCGCGAGCAGCGCACGCGAGAGCTCCGCCACCCGTCCGATCACCGCGTCGTATCCGGTCTCGGACATCCGCTCGAGCGCCAATCCGGCGCCGAGGAAGCGCAGCCGATCGCCGTAGAGCTCGGGCAGCTCCGGCGGCACCGCGCCGTCGGACGGTGGAACGATGACGCCCAGCGCGGGTAGGGGTCGCGTGTCGCTCATCATCTGCCTCGGGATCGATCGGACGGGAACGTCGCCCCGATGATATCGGAGCCTTTGACGCAAGTTCCCGGATTGACGCACCGCGCACATGCTGTTTGAATCGGTCGGCGCCGCGGCATCGACACACGCCGCGACGCGGCGGCACCAGGGAGAACAGGTCCTATGAAAATCGCGCATTGCGAGGCCATTCCGCTGAACGTCGAGATAGAGCTGGCTGCCGCTGGCGTGACGCGACGAACCAATCTGTCGTGCGTGCTCGTCAAGCTCGAAGCCGACGACGGAACGATCGGCACGGGATTCACCGCGATCACCGAGGAAGAGGTGGTCGCTGCCGCGATCGATCAGGTGGCGGCGGACGCGGTGATCGGCATGGATCCGATGGCGCACGAACGAATCTGGGACAAGCTCTACTGGCTGCTCGCGCCTCGCGGCCAGAGCGGGTACGCGATGCACGCGATCGCCGCGATCGATCTCGCGGTGTGGGACCTGAAGGCGAGAGCGCTCAAACAACCAATCTGGAGATTGCTGGGTGCGGCGCGGCAACGCGTGCCGGTATACGCGACCTTCGGGTTCGGGTTTTTCGACCGCGAGCAACTCGTCGACGCCGCACGCGCCTGCGTGGCGCAGGGTTTTCGCCGGCTGAAGATGACGGTGGGTAATCACGCGCTGCAGCGCCGCGACGAACCGCGCCCCCTCGCGGACGTGATCGCCGAGGACGAACGGCGCGTGCGCGCGGTCCGAGAGGCGGTCGGGCCGCAGGTCGAACTTTGCATCGACGCGAACTGCAGCCTCGACGCCTACCATGCGCATCGGCTCGCGCACAAGCTCGACGACGTCGGCCTGGCGTTCTTCGAGGAGCCGGTCACGCACAACGACGTGCGCGCGCTCGCCGACCTGCGCTCGCGCGTGCGCGTTCCGATCGCCGCCGGACAGAACGAGGGACTCGCGTCCCGCTTCGTCGATTTCTTCGAGGCACGCGCGCTCGACATCGCGCAGCCGAACGTTGCGATCACCGGAGGGATCACGCAGTGCCTGCGCATCGCGGGCACCGCCCAGTCGTACAATGTGGCGATCGCCAACGGCGGCGCCTGGCCGTTCCACAACATGCACCTGCACGCCGGTCTCGCCCACGGCGGCTTCGTCGAGTACCACCGCGCCGCGGTCTCGATGTGCGAGCAGATCTATCGCGCGATTCCCGGCGCGCGCGACGGATGCCTCGAACTCGGCGATGCGCCGGGCTTCGGGTTCGATCCGGATTGGGATGCGGTACGCACGCTCGCCAGGCGGCCATTGTCGCGCGGCAGCGGGAAAGCCTGACAACGAAGGAGAAGGCAATGAGCAGACGTCGAATGCTGTCCACCGCGATCGTCACGACGGCGTGCGCCGTGGTACTCGGCACGGGAGCGGCGAGCGCGCAGGAGTATCCGGCCAGGCCGATCCGGCTGCTCGTCGGATTCGCCGCCGGAGGTGGCGCCGACGCGATCGCGCGCACCATCGCGACGCGACTCGGCGAACAGATGGGCCAGAGCGTGGTGGTCGAGAACCGCCCGGGCGCGAGCAGCACGGTCGCGGGCGACGTCCTCTCCAAGGCGCCCGCCGACGGCTATACGCTGATGCTCGCGGACTCGTCGCTGCTGATCGCCGCGAAGGCGATGCACAAGGTGAGCTTCGACCCGCTCAAGAGCTTCGACCCGATCGGCTCGGTCGCGATCGCGCCGCTCACGATCGCGGTCAATCCGGCGACCCCGATCCGCACGCTCGAGGAAATGGCCGAGGTCGCGAAGTCGGGCAAGGACCTCATCTACGCAACCTCCGGCGTGGGAACCGTGCACCACCTCGCGGTGGAGTACCTCCAGGCGCAGGCGAAGATCCGGATGGTTCACCTACCCTACCGGGGCGCCTCGCAGATCCTGCCCGACCTGATCGGCGGGCAGATCCCGGTTGCGGTGGTGAGTGCGGCGGCAGCGCTGGCGCAGGAAAAGGCCGGCAAGATCCGGGTTATCGGACTGACCAGCCCGCACAAGCTGCGCGACGCGCCGCACTGGCGACCGATCGCCGACTGGTTGCCGGGCTTCGACGCATCGCCGCGCCTGTTCCTGCTCGCGCCGGCCGGATCGCCGCAAGCCGCGCTGCGCAGGCTGGAGGTTGAAGCGCGCAAGGCGCTCGCCGATCCGGCGGTCATCGAGACGCTGACCAAGCAGGGCGTCGTTCCCGCGGCGGGGTCGTCCGACGAACTGGCGCGCGACCTGCGCGCCGAGGTCGCCCGCTGGGAGGGGTTGGTTCGGCAGGCGAATATCACGCTGCAATAGGACGAGTTCGGCGGACCCGGCTGCGCGACGGGCGCGCCCCGCCGTCGGTTCGCCGGGAACTGGGGAAGACATGATCGTCAAGAGAATCTGGACAGGCAACGCCTACCGCAACTTCAACTACCTGATCGCCTGCGGCGAGACCGGCGAGGCGCTCGCGGTCGACCCGCTCGACGCGCAGAAGTGCCTGAAGGCGGCGAGCGACGCAGGCTGGGAGATCACGCAGGTGCTCAACACGCACGAGCACCACGATCACATCGGAGGCAACGACGCGGTCGTCGCCGCCACCGGCGCGAAGATACTTGCACACCGAAACGCCGGCTCGAAGATCCCGGGCGTGTCGCGCGGGCTCGGCGCCGGCGACGTGGTGAAGGTGGGAAAGACCGTCGAGCTCGAGGCGATGGACACGCCCGGCCACACGATGTGCCATATCTGCCTGTGCGCCCACGCGGACCGGCCCGCGCTTTTTTCCGGCGACACGCTGTTCAACGCCGGCGCCGGGAATTGCCACAACGGCGGGCATCCCGCCGAGCTCTACAAGACCTTCGTCGAGCAGATCGGGCGCCTGCCCGGCGACACGGTGATCTACCCGGGACACGACTACATCGAGAACAACCTCAAGTTCAGCCTCGATCGCGAACCGGACAACGAGGATGCGCGCGCGCTGCTCGCGAAGGTCTCGGGGCAGGATCCGGAGCAGGCCTACGAAACGACCCTCGCAATCGAACGCGGCGTGAACACGTTCTTCAGGCTGGGCAGTCCGACCCTGATCGCGCGCCTGCGCGAGCAGTTCCCGGACCTGCCCGAGAAGCCGGACGCGCAGACCGTGTTCATCAAGCTCAGGCAGTTGCGCAACGACTGGTGAGGCGCGAAGCGTCGCCGCGCAGGCCCGCTCAGCCCTCTTCGGCGGCCCCCTGCCAGAGCATTTCGTAGCCCAGCTCCTTCGATTCGGTGCACATCGCGGTGAGCGCTCCGAACTTGGCGCTGAAGATCTCGTCCGCGTGCGAGCGCTCGTGCTCCTCGAAGGAACGCCAGTAAGTGACGATCGCATAGTGCTCGTCGGCGCTGCGCTCGGGCGCGAGCGAACCCTCGTCGGACACGAAGCCGGAGAACCTGAACACCTGGCCGGCGACGAAGCCTCCCTTGTCGCCGCCGTAGGTCTCCTTGACGACGTTGCACATCTCGCCCACCGCGAGTTCGACGTCGTCGAAGCTCACGCCGGGCTTGAGCTTGACGACATTCATCAGCATCTTGGCCCCGAAGGGGACTGTGATCGGTTCGAACATTGGACGCTCCGGAATCGGTGGGTCGATGACTGAAGCATCGGCGCGTACGGGCGGGCCTGTCAACAATCCCCCCGTCGGCGTTCGTGTTAGTTTGGTGCGCGCGATGTCGCCCAGAAGATGATCCTGATCGTGTACGCCCACCCGCACCCGGGGCGCTCCGAGGCGAACCGGACGCTGCTCGCGGCGGTGCGCGACCTGCCAGGCGTGGAGCTGCGCTCGCTTTACGACAGCTATCCGGATTTCTCGATCGACGTCGACGCGGAACAGGCGTTGCTCGCGCAGGCCAGGCTCGTCGTCTGGCAGCATCCGCTGTACTGGTACGGCGCGCCGGCGCTTTTCAAGCTGTGGTTCGAGTTGGTGCTGGTGCGTGGCTGGGCCTATGGCCCTGGCGGCGATGCGCTGAGGGGCAAGGACTGCCTGTGGGTAACGACCACCGGTGCGACCAACGACGCGTACTCGGCGCAGGGCAAGCACGGACACCGCTTCGAAGCATTCGTTCCGGCGTTCGAGCAAACCGCTCGCTTTTGCGCGATGAACTGGCTCGCCCCGCTGATCGTTCACGGCGCGCACGCGATCGGGCGCGAGGCGCTCGAGGACCACGCACGACGCTATCGCCTGCGGCTGCAGGCCTATCTGGACGAACATGGCTGAGGCGTCGATCCTTCGTGATGCCGTGATCTACCTCGGCGCCGCCGTGGTCTGCGTACCGGTGGCGACCCGGCTGGGGCTGGGGTCGGTGCTGGGTTATCTGCTCGCGGGTTGCGCGATCGGTCCGTGGGGAATGGGTTTCATTTCCGACGTCGAGTCGATCCTGCATTTCGCCGAGTTCGGGGTGGTGCTGATGCTGTTCCTGATCGGGCTCGAACTCGATCCGAAGCGGCTGTGGGCGATGCGCGTGCCGGTGTTCGGCGGGGGAGCGTTGCAGATGCTCGGTTGCGGCGCGGCGCTGGTCGCGGCGCTCTTGTGGGCTGGCCTGCCCTGGCAGGGGGCGCTCGCGGCCGGGATGGCGCTGGCGCTGTCGTCGACGGCGATCGCGGTGCAAACGATGGCCGAGAAGAACCTGCTCTCGGCGCCAGTGGGAAGGAGCGGGTTCTCGGTGCTGCTCTTTCAGGACATCGCTGCGATACCGCTGATCGCGCTCGTTCCCTTTCTGGGGGTGGTCGAGGACAGCGGCGAGCCGGTGTGGGTGGGTGCGGCCAAGGTGCTCGGCGCGATCGTCGCCGTGATCGTGATCGGCGAGATCATCACCCCGCGTCTGATGCGGCTGATCGCGCTGTCGCGCGTGCGCGAGATCTTCACCGCGTTCGCGCTGCTGCTGGTAATCGGAATCGCCGAGCTGATGTCGATCGCCGGCCTGTCGATGGCGCTGGGCGCGTTTCTCGCCGGCGTCCTGCTCGCCAGTTCCGAGTACCGCCATGCGCTGGAGACCGACATCGCCCCGTTCAAGGGGCTCCTGCTCGGGCTGTTCTTCATCGCGGTGGGCATGTCGATCGACTTCGGACTGGTCGCGGCCGATCCTCGCACGCTGGCAATGCTGGTCTTCGGTCTCCTGGCGATCAAGGCGATCGTGCTCGCGCTGATCGCGACCCGCCTGGGCGTGGCTGCGGCCCAGCGCTGGCTGTTCGCCGCGTTGCTCGCGCAGTCGGGGGAATTCGCCTTCGTCGTGTTCGGCGTCGCGCGCGGCGCGCGCATTCTTCCCGGGAGCTGGGAGGCGCTGCTCACCGCGGCGGTCGCGCTGTCGATGGCGGCCACGCCGCTGATGGTTCTGGCGCACGAGGCGCTGGCCGCGCGCCGCGCCAGGGTCCAGTCGCGCGAACCCGACGAGATCGAGGACGCCGTCGCACCGGTGATCATCGCCGGATTCGGCCGCTACGGGCAGGTGGTCGGGCGGATGCTTTTCGCGCAAGGAATCGACGCCACTGTTCTCGATCACGACCCGGACCAGATCGACATGCTGCGTCGCTTCGGGTTCAAGGTGTTCTACGGCGACGCGACCAGGGTCGACCTGCTCGAAGCCGCCGGCGCGGCAAAAGCGAAACTGATGGTGATCACAGTCGACCGCCTCGAGGACAGCCTGGCGATCGTCGACGTCGTTCGCAAGGAGTTCGGGCACCTGAAGATCGTCGCCTGCGCACGCAACGTGCGCCACTGGCTCGAACTCGCCGAGCGCGGGATCGAACCGGTCCAGCGCGAGACCTTCGAATCGGCGCTGCGCACCGGGCGCGAGGCGCTAGAGGCGCTCGGCGTCGAGCCCTTCGAGGCGCGCGAGATCGCCGACTCATTCAGGCGCAACAACTTCGCCACGCTACGGGCGCTGCGCCCGCACTTTCGCGACGAGGCGCGCACCGTCGCACTCGAGAAGAGCGGCCGGGAGGAACTCGAGGAGAATCTGCGGCGCGACCGCGAGGCGCGCGAGGCCAGGCGCGGTGCGCAGGGCTGGCACTGAGGTTGTCGCCACCGGTCGATCCGGCATCGCGTTCTCGCGCCGATGTTGGCACACTCATGCGTCGACCGCGCACCGCGCGCGGGGTTCGACGGGATGCAACAACGCAATCAGGGGAGGAACTCGTGGATCTTGGGCTGAAAGGACGCACCGCGCTGATCACAGGCGCTTCGAAGGGAATCGGCTTCGCCGTGGCCGAGGCGCTCGCGGCGGAGGGTTGCGACCTGCACCTGGTCGCGCGCACCGCGGGCGATCTCGAGCGCGCCGCCAGGCGCATCGTGCAGGCGCATGGCGTGCATGTCGAGGTCCATCCG
>JAHDXY010000431.1 GCA_023384005.1 Burkholderiaceae bacterium
GCTGCGCCCGGCCGAGTACAGCGTGATCGCGACGCTGAACCTCAACGGCGACTACATCTCGGACGCGCTCGCGGCGCAGGTGGGCGGAATCGGCATCGCGCCGGGAGCGAACCTGTCCGATTCGGTGGCGATGTTCGAGGCCACCCACGGCACCGCGCCGAAGTACGCCGGCAAGGACTACGTCAACCCGGGCTCCGAGATCCTCTCGGCCGAGATGATGCTGCGCCACATGGGGTGGTTCGACGCGGCCGACCTGATTATCGCGTCGATGGAGAAGTCGATCCTCTCGAAGAAGGTCACCTACGACTTCGCGCGGCTGCTCGAAGGCGCGACGAAGGTGTCGTGCTCGGGCTTCGGGCAGGTGATGATCGACCATATGTGATCGCGATTCACCGCATCGCGTAAAGCTCCGCAAGCCCCTGGTCGCAACGACATCGGCGTTGCCGGCAATGGTGACGCGAAGTTCTGCGCCAACGATCCGGATCTGATGACCGCGAGCAAGAACCTCGTCGACAACGCGCGCAGATGTCACTTGGTCAACTGATCGAAACACACGGCTATTGGGTGCTCGCGCTGGGGTGCCTGCTCGAGGGTGAAACCGTTCTGGTGCTGGCGGGCTTCGCCGCGCACCGTGGTTACCTCGATCCTGTCGCCGTATTCGCCATTGCGGCAGCGTCAGGCTTCGCCGGAGACCAGTTCTATTTCTGGCTCGGTCGGCGGCACGGCGCGTGGGTACTCGCACGCTGGCCCTCGCTGGCCGGGCAGGCGAATCGGGTCCGGCATCTGATAGAGCGATACCATGCGGCGGTGATCATCGGCATCCGTTTCGCCTACGGACTGCGCGTCGCCGGGCCGGTCCTGCTCGGAACGATGCCGGGCTCCGCGCTGCGTTTCAGTTGGCTCAACGCCGTTGGTGCATTGCTATGGGCCGGTGCCGTCGGCGCGCTGGGCTGGCTATTCGGAGATGCGGCGGAGCGGACCCTGGGCAAGCTCCAGCACCTGGAAGGCTGGCTGCTGCTGGGCCTCGCTTGTGCGGGGGCGGGCACCTGGTGGATCCGGCGCCGCCGCAGCCGCCGAAGCGGTCCGGACTAGTTGGGTCAGACGTCGAACGCCGCAGCGGCAGCACGGGGCCTAGCCCAGTCGCCGCCGCCGCGCGCCTCTCAGGACTTCGATCTTTCCCCCGCGCTGGCGGTCGGCGTCTCGCTGAGCACCACCGAGTCGACGCGCAGGCAGTCCTCGGCGGCCTCGAGGGCCAGGCTGGCGGCGCTGTATGGGCCCGTGCGCCTCATTGCATGAACCAGCCGTGGCTGACGACGAGCGACTGCCCGGTCAGCGCGTTGGAGGCAAAGCCGGCGAAGAGCAAAGCGATCTCGGCCACATCCTGCACGCTGGTGAACTCGCCGTCCACGGTCTCCTTCAGCATCACCTTCCTGATGACATCGTCCTCGCTGATGCGCAGCGCTTCGGCCTGCTCGGGAATCTGCTTGTCGACAAGCGGCGTGCGCACGAAGCCCGGGCAGATGACGTTGGCGCGGATGCCGTGAGCAGCGCCTTCCTTGGCCACTACCTTGCACAGCCCGATCAGGCCGTGCTTGGCGGTGACATAGGCAGACTTCAGCACCGAGGCTTCCTTCGAATGCACCGAGCCCATGTAGATGATGCTGCCGCCGCGTCCCGAGGCCTGCATGTGCGGCAGGCAGGCCCTGGTCGTGAGGAAGGCGCCGTCGAGGTGGATCGCCAGCATCTTCTTCCAGTCGGCGAACGGGAAATCCTCGATCGGGTGCACGATCTGGATGCCGGCGTTGCTGACCAACACGTCGACGCCACCCCAGGCGTCCACGACTTCGGCCACCGCGGCGTTGACCTGCGCCTCGTCGGTTACGTCCATCGACACTGCCATCGCCGTGCCGCCGGCCTGCGCGATGGCGTCGACGGTGGCCTGCGCCGCCGCCTTGTTGATGTCGGCGATCGCGACCTTGGCTCCGGCGCGGGCGTAGGTGAGCGCGATCTCGCGGCCGATGCCGCTGGCTGCACCGGTGACGATGCAGATTTTGTCGGTGATCTTCATGAGTTTCTCCGTTAGGTTTGAAGCGGCTCGTCGTCAGGCGAGATAGTCGTGGATCACCTGGCCCAGGCCGAGCGTGATGTCGCCGACGATGTGGGTGCCCGAGACGACTTCGAGCACCGGCAGCCGCGCGACCGGCGCCAGCGCGTGGTGTGCCAGTTCGAGCGCGGCCGGTCCGGTCCATGCACCCTTGACGGTGACGTCCTCCAGGAAGTAGCGCACCAGCTCGCAGATGCGCGGCTTGCCGTCGACATGCGGGATGATCTTGATCAGGTAGTTGGGGGCCAGCAAGGCCGCCTGCACCGCCTTGATGTCGAGCGTGCGGTACTTGTAGCCCATGGTCGCGGTGGCGACCCGAACCGGGCCGTAGTCGAGCGTGCCGAGCAGGGTGTCGCTGTGCACGGCGAGCGCTGGGCTCGCCAGCTTCTTGGGAAAGCCCCACAGCTCGCGGCCGCCGGCGATCGGCGACTCGTCGTTGAGGAACATCGCATGCACGTAGCTGCCGGCCTTGCCTTCGAAGCTGACCGGAATCACCTGACCGGCCTCGGTATAGTCGCCGAAACCGGTCGAATCGGGCATGCGGATGAATTCGAACTTGACGATCGGCTCGGTCAC
>JAHDXY010000432.1 GCA_023384005.1 Burkholderiaceae bacterium
ACTCGATCCTTCGATCGCCTCGAGTTCCATCCCTGCGTGCGAACGGCCCGCGCCGTTCCCGCCACCTCGCGCGCTCATTTCTTCTCCACCTCGTTGTCGATCAATGTGCCCTTGATCGTCGCCGAACGGCCGCGAAACAGCGCGATCAGTGCGCCGTGCTGGTTGGTGACGCGGATGTCGTAGACGCCGCGCCGCCCGGCCCTGAGCTGTTCCACCGCCTGCGCGACCAGCGTGTCGCCCACCTGCGCCGGCGCGACGAACTCGATGCTCGCGCCCGAGGCCACGGCGCGCTGGTCGTAGGTATTGCAGGCGTACGCGAGTGCCGTGTCGGCGAGAATGAAGATGTACCCGCCATGGCACAGTCCGTGCCCGTTGGTGAGCTTGTCCGCGACGCGCATCGACAGCCGCGCGCTGCCCGGACCCACCTCGGAGATCTCGATGCCGAGGCTGCGCGAGGTCGCGTCTTCGACGTGCATCGCGCGCGCGCAGGCGTCGGCGATCTCCTGGGGCGTCATCGCTGGGGCCGGCCGGATCGCGGCGCGCTCTGGCGGCGTCGCATTCAGCGCCCTTCGAACCTGGGCGCGCGCTTTTGCAGGAACGCGTTGACGCCTTCGCCGTAATCGTGGCTCGCGCCCAGATCGGATTGCAGGTCGCGTTCCAGATCGAGCTGCGCGCTCAATCCGTTGGTGGCGGCGGCGTGGATCGCGCGCTTGATCGCGGCCAGTGCGCGGGTGGGCATCGCGCCAAGGCGCGCGGCGAGCGCGTCGACCTCGGCGTCGAGCTGGTCGTCGTCGACGCATCGCCAGATCAGTCCCCACTGAGCGGCCTGCTCGCCGGAGATCTTCTCGCCGAGCATCGCCAGGCCCATCGCGCGCGCCACGCCCACGCGTTGCGGCAGGAAGAAGGTGCCGCCCGAATCGGGCACCAGCCCGATGTTGACGAAGGCCTGAAGGAAGGTCGCGTTGCGTGCCGCGATCACCAGGTCGCAGGCGAGCGCCAGGTTGGCTCCGGCGCCCGCGGCCACGCCGCGAACGCGGCAGATCACCGGCTTGGGCAAGGCCTGCAGCCGGCGGATCAGCGGGTTGTAGTTCTCCCCGATCAGCGCACCCATGTCGGTCATCCTGCCCGGCTCGAAGCACAGGTCGGCGAGATCCTGTCCGGCGCAGAAACCGCGGCCGTTGCCGGTGAGCACCACCGCGCGGATCGTGTCGTCGGACTCGCAAACGTCGATCGCGGCGCGTAACGCAGCGTGCATCTCTCGGGTGAAGCTGTTGAGCTTTTGGGGGCGGTTGAGCGCGATGCGCGCGACCGCCGAATCGCGCGTGAATTCGATCGTATCGGACATGGTGTCGTCGGCGTCGTTCGCCGGTAGCGGATGCTGTTCGAGGTTATCACGGCGCGCGCGCCGCGGCGCTGGCCAGCCGCGCTCCGGCGCCCGCGCCAGCGCGTGCGGGGCGAGCCGGCGCCGAGGCGCCGGGCACGCGCGTGGCACAATCGTCGGGCATATCGAACTGCCTGGAGGGCAAAGATGAACTACGAGATGATCCTCGTCGAAAGGCGCGATCGGGTCGGCTTGATCACGATCAACCGGCCAAAGCAGCTGAACGCGCTCAACGACCAGGTGATGAACGAGATCGGCCACGCGCTGAGCGCTTTCGACGCGGGCGAAGACGTCGGTGCCATCGTGATCACGGGCAGCGACAAGGCCTTCGCCGCCGGCGCCGACATTGGCGCGATGGCGCAGTGGACCTACATGGACGTGTTCAAGACCGAGTACATCTCGCGCAACTGGGAGACGATCCGCCGCATCCGCAAGCCGGTGATCGCCGCGGTGGCGGGGTTCGCGCTCGGCGGCGGATGCGAGCTGGCGATGATGTGCGACATCGTAATCGCCGCCGACACCGCCAGGTTCGGCCAACCCGAGATCAAGCTAGGCGTGATTCCGGGTGCGGGTGGCACGCAGCGCCTTCCGCGCGCGGTGTCCAAGGCCAAGGCGATGGACCTGTGCCTCACCTCGCGGTTCATGGGCGCCGAGGAGGCCGAACGCGCCGGGCTCGTTTCGCGCGTCGTCCCGGCCGACAGGCTGCTCGACGAAGCGCTCGACGCGGCCGCGACGATCGCCTCGTTCTCGCTGCCCTCGGTGATGATGGTCAAGGAAGCGATCAACCGCGCCTACGAGTCGCCGCTCGCCGAAGGGCTTCTGTTCGAGCGCAGGCTGTTTCACTCGCTGTTCGCCACCGCCGACCAGAAGGAAGGGATGGCGGCGTTTCTTGCCAAGCGCCAGCCGGACTTCAAGCACTGCTGAGCATTGGCGCGGCGCGCGGCGTCAGTGGCCGCTCGCTGCGCGTGAACCGGGTTGTCGCAGCGCAACATTCCGGAATGGTTCAGGGGGTGCCGGAGTTGTCGAGGGGGAGTTCGAGCGTGCTATAGTCTTCCCTCTTTGCTGCTCTCGATTCCTCGCAGGTGCAACGCGGCTTCAGGCGGCGGCAGGGTGGGTCTGGAAAACATAGCGATTTGACAGTCCCGGATAGAAGTGCGATCATTCCGCTTCTGTGCTGATTGCGAATGCAAACAGCGTGTTCTTTAAAAATCGAACAGCCGATAAGTGTGGGCGTTTGGGCGGAATACGCCAAGCTCGAGGTCTTCGGACCAAGGGCCTCAGAAAATCAAACGCTCACA
>JAHDXY010000433.1 GCA_023384005.1 Burkholderiaceae bacterium
GCACAGACCTCCGTGCGAGCCAGACAGGCGGACACGATGATCGCCAGCCCCATGGCTGCTCTGGTCGTGAGCCGCGAACTGGAGCCTGGTGCGGCAGTGAATCCCGGAACCCCCATTCTGAAGCTCGTGGATCCGCGCACGGCGTGGGTCACAGCGTACGTTGACGAGCGCGAAGCCGGGAGAGTCGCTGTGGGCGACCGCGCGGAACTCGCGCTGCGTTCCACCCCCGGACGCATCGTCAATGGCAGAGTCGCGAGAGTCAGGCGCGAGAGTGATCGGGTCACCGAACAACTCACCGTCGACATCGCCTTTGAGGCGCCACCGCAACGCCTGACGCTCGGTGAACAGGTGGAGGCGACGATCCGCCCCGCGCCCAAACGGACCATCGCGCTTCCGCTGAGCGCTGTCGTGCGAACTTCTGATGGAACAGGTGCCTGGACCGTGGTTGAAGGAAGGCTACGTTTCAAACCGGCTCGGCTGGGTGCGGCCGATCCGTCTGGCTGGATCGAAATCGTAGAAGGACTGAAAGTCGGCGAACATGTGGTGCTTACTCCCGGAAAACTGGCGGATCCCGGGAGCGAGGGACGGCGCGTAGTCGCAACTCCACAAGCCGCGGAAACGGCGAAGAACCGATGAACCTGGCGATTCGGGATGTGAAGTACCGCTTCGGGCGGTTTATTCTCACCGCCCTAGGCCTCGGGTTGCTGCTGGCAACGGTTATGGCGATGGGCGGTATCTACCGCGGCATGGTGGAAGACGCTCTCAGCATCGTGCGCGCGCCCGGCGCGGACTTGTGGATTGTGCAGAAAGATACCAATGGCCCATTTGCGGAAAGTTCGCGCGTGCCTGATGATCTTTACAAAGTGATACGCGCCGTGCCTGGTGTGCGCGAGGCCAGCCCCATTGCTTTTCAATCCATTCAACTGGAATACAATTCCAAACCAATCCGCGTGCAGGTAATCGGTTATCGGCCGAACAATCTCGGCGGGCCTGCGGCGGTGGCGGCGGGCCGGCCCATCGTAAACGGGCGGTACGAGATGGTGATCGACCGCAAGGCCGGCATTCCAGTCGGCGCGCGAATCCCGTTTGGCCGGATGACATTCACGGTGGTCGGCTGGACGGAGGGTATCGTTTCAAGCTCCGGAGATCCAACCGCGTTTGTTTCTCTGCAAGACGCTCAAGAGCTGTAATTCCTCAAAGCGAACGAAGCCATCCGCCATGACCGGGCGCGCCTGCAGTCCGATTTGAGGGCAAATCCGGCGCTAGGGAACGTTTCCGCCACGGCGCTCGCGCCGATTTTTCAGAACACGAACCTGGCGAATGCGATTCTGGTGAAGCTCGATCCATGGGTAGCACCCGAGCCAGTGGCGCGCCGCATTGAGCAGTGGAATCACTATCGCGCGATGACGACGGCCGAGCAGGAGGATGTACTGGCAAAGAGCGTGATCGAACGGGCGCGCCAACAAATTCTCTTATTCCGCATCATTCTGCTCGCGGTGTCGACGGTGATCATCGCCCTCATCATCTACACAATGACGCTCGAAAAGACCCGCGACATCGCCACGCTTAAGATCATCGGCGCGCGTAATACCAAGATCGGTGGCCTCATTCTGCAGGAGTCGCTTGCGCTTGGAATCCTCGGCTACGGGTTCGGCGCGGTTTTGATCAACTTTACCTACGAGTACTTTCCACGGCGAGTGGCGATCGTGGCCTTCGATCAATATGTTCTGTTCGGCATCATCGTATTCATCTGCTTCCTGGCGAGCGTCATCGGCATCCGCCGCGCCCTGAGCATCGACGCCACGACGGCCATGGGGGGCGGCGCTTAATGTCTGCCGTGGTCGCCGAAAACATCACCAAGGTCTTCGGAGAAGGCGCAAGCCAGGTTGTTGCGCTGAGCGGAGCGAGCATCGCCGTGGAGCCGGGCGAGGTGGTGGCGCTGATGGGGCCGAGCGGATCGGGAAAGACCACGCTGTTGCGTGCCTTGTCTCTGATCGATCCACCGACACACGGTCACATCGTCATCGACGACGACGTAATCTTCGACCACGAGCGAGTTTTGATCGACGACCGGCAGATGCGGCGCCAGCGAATGGGCATCATTTTTCAGGCGTACAACCTGATTCCATTCCTCACTGCCGCCGAGAATGTCGCCCTGGTGCTGACGCTTAACGGGGTTTCGCATCGAGAAGCGATGGAGAAAGCCAGAACACTCCTGGAGAGGCTTGGGCTTGGGAACCGCGCGGACACGCACCCGGCTACATTGTCGGGCGGCGAGCAGCAACGCGTCGCCGTTGCCCGTGCGGTGGTGAACGATCCTGTGGTCATTCTGGCCGACGAACCTACTGCGGCCTTGGACACCGAGCGCGGCAAAGCCGTGATGGATCTGCTCCGGCAGTTGGGCCACGAACGTCAGGCCGCAGTCATCGTGGTGACGCATGACGAACGCATGATCCAAGGCTTCGATCGCGTCTATCATATGACTGATGGGAAGATCACGAATTCGTAGTTCACTTCGGCTTCTTACTGCCTAAGACAGGTTCGAGTTGTGCGGACGCGTGATTAAGAGGCTGGAATGCGGCGTTCGGCCCTTGATCGAATTGCTTGGACTTTGTCGACGGCTTTAGCCGGAGCGCCGGCCTCGTCCGAAGTCGTCAGATGATTT
>JAHDXY010000434.1 GCA_023384005.1 Burkholderiaceae bacterium
AGCAGCAGGTTGGTCGCGGCGAAGGCGATCTGCTGCAGCGGAAGAAGGCCGCCGCGCCGCGCGGTGGTCGACCCCAGCGTTCCGGCGATCGCGCCGGCGAGCGTGTAGCTGGCGATCCGGCCCAGGTTGTATCCGAGTTGCCGGCTCATGGGAGTCGGGGCGGCGCGGATCGGAATCGTTTGCGCCGGGATCGCGCTCGCGCTCGGGGCCCCGGCCGGATCGCCGCTGTCTGCGCCGATCGGCGCAGGCCTGCCGGCTGCGCCTAGAACCGCGACGATTCCGCCGCACATCCCTGCGCAGTGGACCCCGCCGAACAGGCCGACGAGAAAAACGGAGAATAGGGTCAGCTCTGGCATCGGCAACGCAAGGGCGGCTTCGCGGCCGGTGCATGCGCGCCGCCTCGCCTACAATCGGGGCAGTGTACCCCGACGCGAACGGTCATCCCCGACCGCGAGGCGGGGGCGAGGAAGCCGGTCGATGACGCGCACGCTGTGGCTCGAGCAGGACGATCGCCTGCTGACGCTCGACCAGACGCTGCTGCCCTTCGAGCGCCGCGTGATCGAGCTGGCATCGGCGGCGGACTGCGCGCGCGCGATCGCGACGATGCAGGTAAGGGGCGCGCCGCTGATCGGTGCGGTCGGGGCCTTCGGGCTCGCGTTCGCGTTGCGCGTCGACCATTCCGACGCGGCGCTCGCCGATGCCTGCGCGCTGCTGCTCGCGACGCGCCCTACCGCGGTGAACCTGCGCTGGGCGCTCGACCGCGTGGCCGAGCGCGCGCGCGCGGCCGAGCCGGGCGCGAGGGCGAAGGTGTCATGGGACGAGGCAGTCGCGATCTGCGAGGCCGACGTCGCCTGCAACGCGTCGATCGGCGCGCACGGCGCGTCGCTGCTCGCCGCGCTGGTGCGCCCGGACCGGGCGCTGAACATCCTCACCCACTGCAATGCAGGGGCGGTCGCCACCGTCGAGCACGGCACGGCGCTTTCGATCGTCTACGCGCTTGCCGCCCGAGGCGTGAACGTGCACGTGTGGGTCGACGAAACCAGGCCGCGCAATCAGGGCGCCGGGTTGACCGCGTGGGAGCTTTCGCAACGCGGTGTCGCGCACACGGTGATCGTCGACAACGCCGGAGGCCAGCTGATGCGCGAAGGGCTGGTCGACGCGGTGGTGGTGGGTTGCGACCGGGTCGCCGCGAACGGCGACGTGGCCAACAAGGTCGGCACCTATCTGAAGGCGCTCGCTGCCTGGGACAACGACGTTCCGTTCTATGTCGCCTGTCCGGTCTCTACGATCGACCGCTGGGCGCGAAGCGGCGACGCGATCACGATCGAGAGGCGCGACCCGCGCGAGGTCACGCACGTCACCGGGCGCGGACCCGACGGTGTGGTGACCGAGGTCCAGGTAGTGCCCGACGGCACCGTGGCGCTCAATCCCGCGTTCGACGTCACGCCCTCACGCCTGGTCACCGCGCTGATCACCGAGCACGGCCGGGTCGAAGCGGCAGTAGGCGGGATTCGCAGGGTGCTGCTGGCGGCGGGCAGCGTATGAGTGCGCACGACGGCACGTACAGGACCGAAGACGACGCGCGCGCGGCGCTGGTGGCGTCGTGCCTGCGGATGAACGCGATCGGAATCAACCAGGGAAGAGCGGGGAACCAGTCGCTGCGATGGAACCGCGGCGCCGCCGACGGGATGCTGATCACCCCGAGCGCGCTGGCCTACGAGGAGATGCTCGTCGACGACATCGTCTGGCTGGCGCTGGCCGCGACGCGCGACGCCGGCGGCGAACCGGCGTACGAGCACTCGTCGCGCGCGCCCTCGTCGGAGTGGCGGGTCCATCGCGACATCTACCTGCATCGCCCCGACGCCGCGGCGATCGTCCACGCGCATTCCCCGCACGCGAGCGCGCTGGCGTGCACGGCGCGGGTCCAGCGCCACGGCATCCCGGCGTTTCACTACATGGTCGCGATCGCGGGCGGCGCGGACCTGCGCTGCGCGCCGTACGCGACCTTCGGCACGCAGCAGTTGTCGACCAACGCGCTGGCCGCGCTCGACGCGCGTCGCGCCTGCCTGCTCGCGAACCACGGTCTGCTGGCCCTGGGCGAATCGCTCGTCCAGGCGCTGGGCGTCGCGCTCGAAGTCGAGACGCTCGCGCGGATGTACGCGCTGGCGCTGGCGCTGGGCGATCCGGTCGTGCTCGGCGACGACGAGATGGCGCGCGTGCTCGCGCGTTTCAGCCCCTACGTCTGAGCCCTCGCCCGCAGGGCGAGCGTCGCGATCGGGGCCCGCGCCGGACGCGCAAGGCGACGCCGGTTCACGTGTCGCGCGCGACCGGCCGCGCCGGGAGCCGTTTCAGGCCAGCAGTCCGCGGCGCGCGAACATCGCGACCAGCGACTGCAGGCGAGGAAGCGAATCGCGCGGATCGGTCGCCGGAGTCGGACCCGGCCCGCGCAGCGCCTGTGCGCGCGCGCACAATTCGACGACGCTCGCGCTTCCGTCCATCTGCAGGGCGAGCTGGCCGATCCACGGTTCCGAGAGCGCGATGTTGTGGTGCGCGCTGTCGACCAGCGGCTCGCCGCGTTCGAGCAGCAACCGCGCGAGCGGCGTGATGCGCGGGCGAACCTCGTCCCCGGCCGGCGACGGCTTGCGGTTCGGCCACGGTTGC
>JAHDXY010000435.1 GCA_023384005.1 Burkholderiaceae bacterium
CCGACGTGGATCACGAACGTGACGTCGTCGTCGATCGACTCGAGCACGCGCGCCAGCTGGCGTTCGTCGAGCACGTTGTACGGCGTGTCGCCGATCAGTGCGAATCTGAGGCTCGGACCGGCAGCGGCGCTCGCGGCGCGATGCGCCGGCGCGCCGGCAGCGAAGGCCGCGCTCGCGCCGATGCAGAATGCGCGCCGCTTCATTGGTCCAGAAGCGCGCGAAGTTCGTAGACCAGCTCGAGCGCGGCGCGAGCGCTCAGCTGGTCCGGGTCCGCGGCGAGGAGCATCGCGAGCGCTTCGCGTTCGCCGCGTTCGCCCTCGCGGCGCGCGTCGGGTGCGTCGAGCGTGTCGCGCGGATCGCCGGCGTGGCGCGCGCGCGCATCGTGCCCGGTGTCCGCACCGCCGCTCGCGAACAGGTCGAACTGCCCGTCTTCTTCACGGGCGCGCGCCTCGAGCGACTCGAGCAGCGCCCCGGCAGTGCGGATCACCGCCGCGGGCAGCCCCGCGAGGCGCGCCACCTGCAGCCCGTAACTGCGATTCGCAGGGCCTTCGCGCACTTCGTGCAGGAACGCGATCGCTGCGCGCTCCTCGGCTACCGCCAGGTGCCGGTTGACCGCCTGAGGGAATCGTTCGGCCAGCCGGGTCAGTTCGAAATAGTGGGTCGCGAACAGCGTGAACGCACGATTGTGAGACAGCAGCCTCGAGGCGATCGCGTGCGCCAGCGACAGCCCGTCGAAGGTGGAGGTGCCGCGGCCGATCTCGTCCATCAGAACCAGCGAACGTTCGGTCGACGCGTTGAGGATTGCCGCCGCCTCGGTCATCTCGACCATGAAAGTGGAACGCCCTCCCGCGAGATCGTCCGACGCGCCGATGCGCGTGAAGATCCGGTCGATCGGCCCGAGCGTGCAGGCCTCGGCTGGAACGAAGCTGCCGCAGTGCGCGAGCAGCACGATCAGCGCCACCTGGCGCATGAAGGTCGACTTGCCGCCCATGTTCGGCCCGGTGAGAAGCACCATCCGGCGACGCTCGTCGAGCAGGCAGTCGTTGGGCACGAAACGCTCGACCGTCGACTCGACCACCGGATGGCGGCCGGCACGGATCTCGATTCCGGGGAGTGCGACGAATTCGGGCGCGACCCATCCCAGCGTCGTCGCGCGCTCGGCGAAGCAGGCCAGCACGTCGATTTCGGCCACGGCGCGTCCGACGCGCTGCCAACCGGGCACCGATTGCGCGAGCGCGTCGAGCAGCGATTCGTAGAGCTCGCGTTCGCGCGCCAGCGCGCGCTCGCGCGCCGACAGCGCCTTGTCCTCGAAGCCCTTGAGCTCGGGCGTCACGTAGCGTTCGGCGTTCTTCAGCGTTTGCCGGCGGCGGTAGTCGTCCGGCACCTTTTCGGCCTGTCCGCGCGTGACTTCGATGAAAAAACCGTGGACGCTGTTGAAGCCCACGCGCAGGTTCGAGATCCCGGTGCGCTCGCGTTCGCGCGCTTCCATCTGCGCGAGGAAGTCGTCGCAGTGCTCGTCGATCGCTCGCAGTTCGTCCAGCGTCGCGTCGTATCCGGTGCGAAACACGCCGCCGTCGCGCGCCTGCGCGGCCGGCTCGTCGGCGAGGGCGGCGACGAGCAGCGCCGAGTCCTCGGGCGGCACGGCGAGGTCGGCGATCGTCGCGGCGAACAGGTCGGCGCCGCGCTCGGCGAGTGCAGCCGCGAGAGGCGAGAGCGCCGCGACCGAATCGCGCAACGCAGCGAGTTCGCGCGGTCGCGCCGAGCGCAGTGCGATCCGTCCGGCGATCCGTTCGAAGTCGGCGGTTTGCGCGAGCAGCGCGCGCATCGGCGCGCCAGCCGGCGGTCGCTGCATCGCCTGCGGCGGCGACTGCAGAGCGGCGACGCGCAGGTGACGCTCGCGCGCGAGCGCCTGGTCGCGCAGCGGCAACTGCATCCAGCGGCGCAGCGTGCGCGCTCCGGCATTGGTCGCGCAGTGATCGAGCACCGAGAGCAGCGTCGGGCCTTCGTCGCCGCGAAGCGTCTCGCTCACTTCCAGGTTGCGGCGTGCCACCGGGTCGACGATCAGGTATTCGTCGCCGTGGTGCACGGCGAGGCGCTGCAGGTGGCGCGGAGCGATGCCTTGAGTGCGTTCGACGTAATCGAGCAGCGCGCCGACCGCGCCGAGCGCCTCGGGCACCTCGTCCACGCCGTACCCGGCGAGCGCGCTCACGTCGAGCATTTCGCGCAGCCTGCGCCCGGCGCGTTCGGCGTCGAACTGCCAGTCCGGCGCCCGCGCGAGCGGCGCCGCGAGCCCGCCCGGCCGCGCCGCGGCGAACCAGGCCTCGGCTTGCGCGTCGCCGACCGATTCCGGCAGCAGGACCTCGGCCGGGCGAAGCCGTTCGAGTTCGCCCGAGAGCTGCGCGGCGGAAGTCTCGGCGAGCCAGCACTCGCCGCTCGCGACGACGATCCAGGCAAGGCCGATCCGTCGCCGGCCGGGCGCGATCGCGAGCAGCACACTGTCGTCGCGTTCCGGGAGCAGTTGCGCATCGGTAACCGTCCCGGGGGTGACGATGCGCACGACCTTGCGCTCGACCGGGCCTTTCGAAGTGGCCGGGTCGCCGATCTGCTCGCAGATCGCCACCGACTCGCCGGCCCG
>JAHDXY010000436.1 GCA_023384005.1 Burkholderiaceae bacterium
GACGAGCGCTGGTCGTGGGAGAAAGCCGCCGACCGCAACGCGAAGTTCCACGACTACTGCAACCTGATCAACTCCGCGGTGCACTGCAAGTTCATGGAGTTCCGCGGCTATACGCTCACCGACCTGCAGCACACGCTGAACGCGGCGACAGGCCTGGATTGGTCGCAGGACGACCTGCGCCGATGCGGCGATCGGATCACGAACCTGCAAAAGCTGCTGAACATCCGCTACGGCTGGAACAAGGCGGACGACTTCAAGTACCCGAAACGCTTCATGGAGCCGGTCTCGAGCGGACCGGCCGCGGGGCGCGTGCCGGTGGGGCTCGACGAGGCGATCCTCGGCTACTACCGGTATCGCGGCTGGTGCGACGAGGGCAAGCCCACTGCGGAGACGATCGGGCGGCTCGGTCTGGGCGAGTTCGTCGCACAGGCGGCCTGACGGCGAAGAACAACCTGAAAGCCTCGGCGAGGGAAGTCGATGACGACCATTGTTACCGGCAACTGCGACATGTGCCGTTTCACCGATTGCGTGACCGTCTGCCCGATGGCCTGCTTTCACGGCGACGAGCGGATGCTTTACATCAATCCGGTGGGCTGCATCGATTGCGGCGCTTGTCTGCCCGTGTGCCCGGTGCGCGCGATCTACGAAGTGAAGAACCTGCCGGCGGACCTGCGTCCCTGGATCGCCGTCAACGCTGAGAAATCGGCCGCGCTGCCGAGGTTCACCGACAGGGCGCAACCACTTCCGGGCGCGCTCGAGCGCAAGAAACAGCTCGGCTTCTGAGGCGTGGCGGCAGGCGAGCGGGCGATGTCGCGCGTTGCCGTGGTCGGTAGCGGGCCGAGCGGGTTCTATGCCGCGGAAGCTCTGCTCAAGTCGCCATCGGTCGAGGTCGACATGTTCGAGCGCCTGCCCGTGCCCTATGGTCTGGTTCGCTATGGCGTCGCGCCCGATCACCCCAGGCTGAAGCTCCCGGCGCTGGCGTACGAGCGGATCGGGGTGACGCCGGGGTTTCGCTTCATCGGTGGCGTCAAGGTGGGCCGCGACCTCAGCGCACAGGAACTGCGCGATGCCTACGACGCGGTCGTGTTCTGCCACGGGGCCGAGACCGATCGGGCACTGGGCGTAGCGGGCGAGGCGCTCGCGGGCAGTCACACGGCGACCGAGTTCGTCGGCTGGTACAACGGCCACCCCGACTTCCGCGACCGGCTGTTCGACCTTTCGCACGACACCGCGGTGATCATCGGACACGGCAACGTCGCCGCCGATGTCTGTCGCATCCTCGCCAAACCGGTCGACGAACTCGCGGCCACCGACATCGCGCAGCACGCGCTCGACGCGCTGGCCGCGAGCCGCGTCAGGGAGATCGTGCTGGTCGGACGCCGCGGCCCGGCGCAGGCCAAGTTCAGCGACAAGGAGCTGCGCGAGCTCGGCGAGGTGAGCGGGACGCAAGTCGCGGTCGATCGCGCGGACCTGGAGCTCGGTGCGGCCTGCGCGGCCGAACTCGAGGGTCCCACCGGACAGGGCGCCGCCTGGAACATGGCGCTGTTGCGCGAGTTCGCCGCGCGCCCCGCGCGCGCGTCGGCGCGCCGGATTCGCTTCAGGTTCCTCGAAAGCCCCGCGGCGCTCTACGGTCGCGACAGGCTCGAGGGTGTGGTCCTGGAGAAGAACAGGCTCGAGGGGCCGGCGTTCGAACAGCGCGCGAGCGGCACCGGCCGCACGGTCCGGCTCGATTGCGGGCTGCTGTTTCGCAGCGTCGGCTACAAGGGCGTTCGCATCGACGGAGTTCCGTTCGACGACGATCGCGGCATCATTCCGAACCGCGACGGGCGCGTGATCTCCGACGCGAGCCCGGACGCGAGCGTGGACGCAAGCGTGGATGGAAGCGCCGTCCCCGGGCTGTATTGCGCCGGCTGGATCAAGCGCGGAGCGAACGGCGTCATCGGCACGAATCGCGCCGATGCGGCGGCGACGATCGAATCGTTACTCGCGGATCTCGTCCGGCAAACTCGCCCGGCGCGAAAGTCCGATGCCGATGCCTTGCTCGCGCGACTGGCCGGTCGCGGCATCCGATGGACCAGCTTCGAGGACTGGAAGAAAATCGACGCGGCGGAAATCCGGCGCGGCGCGGCAAGCGGAAAGCCGCGCGAGAAGTTCGTCGACCTCGACGAGATGTACGCGGCGCTCGACTAGCCGAGCCGTCCGTGGCACTGCTTGTACTTCTTGCCCGAGCCGCAGGGGCAGGGGTCGTTGCGGCCGATCTTCTGGCCGAAGCGGCGCACCGGCTGCTGCGCCGGCGCTTCGTCCGCGTCGGGTCGCTGTTGCAGCGCGAGCGCGAGTTCGTCCACGCCCGCATCGGGAGCGGCCGAAGCCGCTTCGCCGAAGTCGGCGTGCGTGTACTGCACGTTCGAGTAGGCGGGCGCCGGGGCCTGCTCGACCGGCGGTGACTCCTCCTCGGCCTGGATGCGCACGGTCAGCAGCACGCGGGTGACGTCGTTGCGCACCTTGTCCTGCATCAGCGAGAACAGCTCGAATGCCTCGCGCTTGTACTCCTGCTTCGGGTTCTTCTGCGCGTAGCCGCGCAGGTGGATGCCCTGGCGCAGGTAGTCGAGCG
>JAHDXY010000036.1:0-6600 GCA_023384005.1 Burkholderiaceae bacterium
TGAAGAGGTCATAATCCGGGGCGATGAATGCCAAGGTGCTGGTCGTCGAGGACGAAGCCGCGATCCGTGAACTGATCGCGGTCAACCTGCGACGCGCCGGTTATCAGGCGCTTCCGGCCGCGGATGCCGCCTCGGCGCGCCGCCAGATCGAGGCGGTCCTGCCCGATCTGGTCGTGCTCGACTGGATGCTCCCGGACGCGCCCGGGATCGACCTCGCAAGGACGCTGCGCGGCGACGCGCGCACCCGTGCGCTGCCGATCATCATGCTCACCGCGCGCGCAGCCGAGGCCGACCGCATCGCGGGGTTCGACGCCGGCGCCGACGACTACGTCACCAAGCCGTTCTCGCCGCACGAGCTGGTCGCGCGCGTGCGCGCGCTGCTGCGCCGCTGCGGCGCCGCCGGCGCCGATCCGATCGAGGTCGCGGGACTCTCGCTGGACCCGCCGACCCTGCGCGCCAGCGCCGGGGAACTGCAGATCGAACTCAGCCCGACCGAGTGCCGGCTTCTGGAGTTCATGATGCGCCACCCCGGGCACGTGCTCTCGCGCGCGACGCTGCTCGACGGCGTCTGGGGCGACCATGTCTTCATCGGGGAACGCACGGTCGACGTCCACGTGCGCAGGTTGCGCGTGGCGCTCGCAGCCGTGGGCTGCGCGGGGCTGGTGCAGACGGTTCGCGGCGCCGGCTACAGGTTCGCCGCCAGATGATCTGGTTGAAGGGGCTGCGTTCGGTGCTGTTCGCGCTCGCGCTCGCGGGCGCGCTCGCGTGGCTGTTCTCAGCGCGCGCCGCGGCCTGGTGGCTGGCCGGTTTCACGCTGCTCTACGCGATCGCGCAGACCGCCTTCCTGGCCAAGCTCTACCGCTGGGGCGGCCTTCCGCGCAGCCGCGAAGTGCCGATCAGCACCGGCGCCTGGGAGATGGTGCTCGAGCGCATCGCGCGCTTCGTCAAGAGCGAGCACGACACCCGCGAGGCGCTGCAGGCCGAGCTCGCGCAGGTCCATGCGGCGGTCGACCAGCTTCCCGACGGACTCGCCCTGCTCGACCAGTACGACCACATCGACTGGTGCAACAACGCGGCGACCGAACTGCACGGGATCTTCGGCGTCGGCCGCCCGATCCACCACTTCATCCGCCACCCCGGGTTCGTCGCGTACCTGGAGGGCGAGGATTTCGGCAAGCCGCCGGTGCTGCCGCTGGCGACGCGCCCGGGGCGCCTGTTCGAACTGAGGCTGCACCGCAACGACGACGGCACCAAGCTGCTGATCACGCGCGACCTGACCGAGCTCGCTCGCGTCGACGCAATGCGGCGCGACTTCGTTGCCAACGTTTCGCACGAGATCCGCACGCCGGTCACGGTAATCGGCGGATTCGCCGAGACCCTGCTCGAGGGCGACGACGACCCGGATGCGCGGCGCGAGTACCTGACGATGATCCTGCGCCAGAGCCAGACGATGCAGCGCCTCGTCGAGGACCTGCTCACGCTGTCGTCGCTCGAGAACGCCGACGCGCCCCCCGCCGACGAACGCATCGACCTGCACGCGCTGGTCGCCACGCTGGTCGACGAGGCCCAGGCGCTGTCGCAGGGCAAGCACGGCATCGGAATGAAGCTGCTCGCGCCACGCTGGGTCCTGGGCGCCGCCTCCGAGATCGAGTCGGCGGTTCGCAACCTGCTCACCAACGCGGTGCGCTACACGCCCGCCGGCGGGCAGATCGGCGTCGACTGGCGGCTGCGCGACGGCGACGGCCTGCTCTCGGTTCGCGACTCGGGCATCGGGATCGCGCCGGAGCACCTTGCGCGGCTGACCGAGCGTTTCTACCGGGTCGACCGCGGGCGTTCGCGCGAGACCGGCGGAACCGGGCTGGGGCTGGCGATTGTCAAGCACATCGCGCAGCGTCACGGCGGCAACCTGCAGATCGAGAGCCGACCCGGACAGGGCAGCGCGTTCACGCTGCGCATCCCGGCGAGCAGGTTGCTGCCGCACCCCCCCGACCAGGGCGAGCAGCCCGACCAGGCTCAGTCCACCGCGAAGTGACGCTTGTCCACGCCCTCGACCACGGTGACCACGTACTGCGCGATGTTCTTGGCGTGATCGCCGCAGCGCTCGATCGACTGCACGACGAACACGAGGTCCATCGCCGCCGACACCGCACCCGGTTCGTTGGACATCTTGCGAAGCAGGTCCGCGATCAGTTCGTCGCGCAAACGGTCGACCGTCGCATCCTCGTCGATCAGCCGTTGCGCGACGGCCGGGTCGTGGCGCAGGAAGGCGTCGAGCGCCTGCTGCAGCATCGCGCGCACCGTTTCGGACATCGCGCGCACCTGCTCGAAGGGCAGCGAGACCCGCGACGCGTTCTGTTCCAGGCCGCGCCCGCGCAGCGCGATCTTCTTCGCCTCGTCGCCGATGCGCTCGAGGTCGTTGACCGTGTGGATCGCGCCGATCACTTCGCGCAAGTCCACCGCGAAGGGCTGGCGCTTGGCGAGGATCTGGTTGCACAGCAGGTCGGCCTGCAGGTGCTGCTGGTTGACGACTTCCTCGTCGGTGAGCACCTGCGCGATCAGGCGCAGGTCCGAGCGTTCGATCGCGTCGATCGCGCGCGAGAACTGCTCCTCGACCAGGCCGCCCATCGTCATGATCGCGCTGCGCATGCCGTCGATGTCGGCGTCGAAGGCCTTGAGGGTGTGCTGCTGCATGAACGAAGCTCCAGTGTCGGCCGACCTGCGCTCAGCCGAAGCGCCCGGTGATGTAGTCCTCGGTGCGCCGATCCTTTGGCTTGAGGAAGATCTGGTCGGTGGCGCCGAATTCGATCAGTTCGCCGAGGTACATGTAGGCAGTGTAATCCGACACCCGCGCCGCCTGTTGCATGTTGTGGGTGACGATCAGCATCGTCACCCGGCCCTTGAGTTCGTGGATCAGTTCCTCGATCGACGCGGTGGCGATCGGGTCGAGCGCGGAGGTGGGTTCGTCGAACAGAACGATTTCCGGATCGGTCGCCAGCGCGCGCGCGATGCAAAGGCGCTGCTGCTGCCCGCCCGAAAGGTTCACCGCGAGCTCGTCCAGCCGGTCCTTCACCTCGTCCCACAGCGCGGCGTTCTTCAGCGCGCGCTCGACCTTGTCGGCGAGCGCGACGCGCGAGCGCTCGCCCATCACGCGAAGTCCGTAGGCGACGTTCTCGAAGATCGACTTCGGGAAGGGGTTGGGCTTCTGGAACACCATGCCGATGCGCATGCGCACCTCGATCGGGTCGACCTCGCGCCCGAGCAGGTCCTGGTCGTCCGGGTACAGGCGGATCTCGCCCGCGTAGCGGTTGCCCGGGTACAGGTCGTGCATCCGGTTGAACGCGCGCAGCAGCGTCGACTTGCCGCAGCCCGAGGGGCCGATCAGCGCGGTGACGCGCCGGTCGTGCACGGTGAGTTCGATGTCGCGCAGCGCCTGGAAGTTGCCGTACCAGAAGCTCAGCGCGCGCGCGACCGCCTTGGGCTGCGCCAGCTCGCGCGCAACGCGCGGCTCGCCCGATACGGGCGCCGGCGTCGGTACGCTCGCGCGCGGGCGAGGCGCGGCTGGCGCCACTGTCGTCGGATCGGTGGGGGCGGTCGTGTCGTCCATGGAGTCCCGTCGGTTCGTTTCGGCCGCGCGGCGCGCGATCGGGCGCGTCACCACTTGATGTTCTTGCGCAGCCGGTAGCGCAACCAGATCGCGAGCGCGTTCATCGCCAGCGTCATCACGACCAGCACGAAACCGGCCGCCGCGGCGTTGGCGTGAAACGCGGCCTGCGGGCGCGAGGTCCAGTTGAACATCTGGATCGGCATCACCGTGAACGGGGAGCTGAGCCACTCGAAGTTCACGAACGGCGCGTCGGCCGAGAACGGAGCGGCGGGCAGGAAGGCGATGAAGGTGAGCGCGCCGATCGTGATGATCGGCGCGGTCTCGCCGATCGCCCGCGCCAGGCCGATGATCACGCCGGTGAGGATGCCCGGCATCGAGTACGGGACGATGTGGTCGCGAACGGTCTGCCACTTCGACGCGCCGAGCGCATAGGAAGCTTCGCGGATCGTCTGCGGGATCGCGCGGATCGCCTCGCGGGTGGCGACGATCACCACCGGCAGGATCAGCAGCGCGAGCGTGAGCCCGGCCGAGAGGATGCTCTGCCCGAATCCGAAACCGTAGACGAACAGGCTCAGCGCGAGCAGGCCGTAGACGATCGAGGGCACGCCGGCGAGGTTGGTGATGTTGATCTCGATCACGTCGTTGATCCAGTGCTTGCGCGCGTACTCCTCGAGGTAGATCCCCGCGCCCACGCCAAGCGGCACCGCGACCGCCGCGGTCACCACCATCACCAGCACCGAACCGACCCAGGCGGAGAGGATTCCGGCGCGCTCGGCATGGCGCGACGGGAACGAGGTGAAGAATTCGGCGTCGAGTCGCGGAATGCCGGTGATGGCCATGTCCAGGAACAGCGTGACGAAGGTGAGCATCCCGAGCATCAGCGCGAGCACGCCGCACACGCCGAAGATCAGGTCCCAGCGCCTGCCTCGCGCGATCACGACGCGGATCCGGCGCAGGTCCTCGGTGGCCATCGTTCGCTTCTTAGTAGGCTTCACGGAAGCGCTTCCTCAGCCAGTGCCCGACGACGTTGAAGAACAGGGTCAGCACGAGCAGCGTGAGTCCGGCCGCGAAGATCGTCTGGTAGCCGATCGAGCCGTGGGGCAGGTCGCCGAGCGCGACCTGCACGATGAAAGCGGTGATCGTCGCGGCCGGCTCGAGCGGGTTGAAAGTGAGGTTCGGCTGCATCCCTGCCGCGGTCGCGAGGATCATCGTCTCGCCCACCGCGCGCGAGATCCCGAGGATGTACGCCGAGGCGATCCCGGAGAACGCCGCCGGCACCACGACCCGGGTGGCGGTCTGGTACTTCGTCGCGCCCAGCGCGTACGACCCCTCGCGCAGCGCCATCGGCACCGCGCGCATCGCGTCCTCGCTGATCGAGCTCACGTAGGGGATGATCATGATCCCCATCACGATGCCGGCCGAGAGCAGGTTGAATCCGGGCAGCCACGGCATCGCCTTTTGCAGCAGCGGCGTGACGAACAGCAGCGCGAAGTAGCCGTAGACGATGGTCGGGACGCCGCCGAGCATCTCGAGCAGCGGCTTGGCCGTCTCGCGCACCCGGTACGAGGCGAACTCGGACAGGTAGATCGCGATCACGGTGCCAAGCGGGATTGCGATGGCGAGCGCGACCGCCGAACTGGTGAGCGTGCCCGAGAGCAGCACCATGATCCCGAAGTGCGCGTCGTCGAACAGCGGCGTCCACTGCGTGTCGGTGAGGAAATCCAGGATCGGGACGTGGCGAAAGAACACTACCGACTCGCTCACCAGGATGTAGACGATCGCTGCGGTGGTCAGCACCGACACGAAGGCGGCGGCGAACAGCGCCGCCTCGACGATCGTCTCGGACGCGCGCCGCCCGCGCCGCGCTCGCAGGTCGCGCCGACGCTGCGGCGGAGGCAGCGGCGGCTCGGCGACGCCTGCAGCATTCGCTGTTGCTGTCATCGCGCCATTATCGCAGTCAGTGCTTTGCTTCGCGCTTGAGCAGTTCCTCGATCGTGACCCCGACCTCGGAGTGCCCGCCGAACACCGTCCCCTTCTTGCCCCGGGCGAGGTTTTCGAGCGCGAGCGCGTACGCCGATTCCGGCAGCGGCACGTAGCCCACTTCACGTGCCAGCTTGCCCGCGTTCTTCAGGTAGTACTCGACGATGTCGCGCACCTCGGGCCGCGCGATAGCCTTCGCGCTCACGTAGATGAAGATCGGTCGCGCGAGGGGTTCGTACGCGCCCGAGATCACCGCGTCGATCGTCGGCGCGATCGGCTTGCCCCTGGCATTGACGATCGGCACGACCTTGAGCTTGTTGCGGTTCTCGGTGTAGTAGGCGAAGCCGAAGTAGCCCAGCGCGCCGAGGTCGCGCGAGACCCCCTGCACCAGCACGTTGTCGTCCTCGGACGCGGTGAAATCGCCGCGGCTTGACTTGGACTTCCCGACCACCGCCTCGGTGAAGTAGTCGAAAGTGCCCGAATCCGCGCCCGGGCCGTAGAGCTTGAGCGGCTCGTCGGGCCATGCCGGGTTGACCTGCTTCCAGGACCTGAGCTTTCCCTGCGCCTCGGGCGCCCACATCTTCTTCAGTTCCGCCACGGTGAGCTGCGCGACGAAGCCGTTCTTCGGATTGACGACCACGGTGAGCGCGTCGAGGGCGACGGGCAGCTCGATGTAGTCGATTCCGGCCGACTTGCACGCCTGCATCTCCTTGTCCAGGATCGGACGCGAAGCGTTCGCGATGTCGATCTCGCCGCGACAGAACTTCTTGAAACCGCCGCCGGTCCCGGAAATTCCCACGGTGACGCGGACCTTGCCCCGCCTGGCCGTCTGGAAATCCTCGGCCACCGCTTCGGTGACCGGGAACACGGTACTGGAACCGTCGAAACTCACCCTCGGGGTCCCGGCGAGCACCGCCGAACCGGGCGCGGCGGCGAGCGCGGCGGCGAGCACGGCAGCGGACAGCGGCGGGACTGCTCTCATCGTCTCTTCCTCGTATGTACGTCGCGCTCAGTGT
>JAHDXY010000036.1:6610-22509 GCA_023384005.1 Burkholderiaceae bacterium
GTTACCGGAATGTGACGGCTGCGGCGCCCGCCGCGGCCGACCCGATCCGAGCGATACTCGCCGGGGTGCTCCTCCCGCGATGAACGTGTCGAAACCCGAACCGCTACGCCGCCCCGCCTCGCTCTGGCAGCTGTTCCTCGTGTTCAGCGGGCTCGCGCTGCGCGGCTTCGGCGGCGTGCTTCCCTGGGCCGAGCGCGCGATCGTCGACGAGCAGCGCTGGCTCGATCAGCGCGATTTCGTCGAGATGCTGGCGCTGGCGCAGGTGCTCCCGGGGCCCAACGTCTGCAACCTCGCGCTGATGATCGGCGATCGCTACTTCGGGCTGCGCGGTGCGATCGTCGCGCTGGCGGGAATGATGCTCGCGCCGCTCGCGGTCGTGCTCGCGCTCGCTGCGCTGTACGTGCAGTTCTCCGACGTTCCCACGGTGGCGGCGGCGCTGCGCGGGATGGGAGCGGCCGCCGCCGGAATGATCATCGCCACCGCCTGGAAGATGGCGCGAACCCAGCGCGACGACCGCGCGGCCTGGGTGTTCCTCGCGGCCGCCTTCGTTGCGATGGGGCTGTTGCGCTGGCCGCTGCTCTGGGTGATGCCGGCGATCGGCGCGGTCTCGGTGGCGCTCGCCTGGGCCAGGCAGCGGCGCTGAGCGTCGCGCGCGCGGGCCGGGAAGCGGTGTCGGCCGCGCTGTGCGCCCGCCCGTGCGCGTGGATCAGTCGCAAGCCCAGCGCGCGACGCGCGACGCGAAGTGCACCGCGAAGCGTGCGCAGACCTCGGTCAGCCGTTCGGTCAGCTCTGCACCGGTAGCGGCCGAAGCACACCGCGGATCGCCCTTGCCGACGCCCTGGTGAAAGATCTCGTCGTACTCGTGCGGCACCGAGACCTCGTGGCCTTCGAAGCTCAGGGATCCCAGGTCGGTGAAGGGCAGGTCGAGCAGCGGATCGGACCTGAGCGGCGTCGCTTCGGGCACGAGGTCGGCTCGCATCAGTTCCGGGAACAGGTGCAGGCCGATGCTGGTGAGCGGGTCGGCGCCATGACCGAGCGAAAGCCGCGCTTTCTCCACGCCGACGACGTCAGGCAGGAGTGCCGCGGCGATACGCCACAGGTAGATGCTCGGAATGACGCGCTTCGTTCGCCGGTAGCAGTTCCGCGCGGCCTCGTTGATCGGACCGACGTTTCCGCCGTGGCCATTGATCACGATCAGTCGCGTCAGGCCGCGACCGTGCAGGCACTCGAGCACCTCGCCGATCAGCTGCGCGAGAAGCGTCTGCGAGAGCGCGATCCCTCCCGGCATCGGTCCGAAGTAGTCGACGCCCCCGAAGGGAACCACCGGCGCGACCACCGTGCGCACGCCGCGTTCGCCGGCCCGAAGCGCCGCCATCTCGGCGATCTTCTCGGCGAGAAGATAGTCTCCCATCGGTGCGTGCGGACCCTGGTCCTCGTGGCTGCCCATCGGCAAGAGGATGATCGGGTTGCTCGCGTACAACTCGCGCGCCTCGCCACCGGTGATCTCCCCCATGCGGACTTTCACTTTGATGTCGCTTGTCACGTCGTTCATCCTGTTTAGGGAACCGCATCGGCGAGCAGGTGCGAAACCCGACGGCAACGCGAAGTCCTGCGCCGAACTCCCGCAAGAGTAGCTCGTGAAGCGCCGCGGCACCGGCCTTGACGCCCGCCGCCCCGATCGCGTCTACTTCAGCGCTCGCGAACCGCCCTCGCATCGCGCAGGCTTGGAAAATGGAACTCGGCGCGGTCTTCGTTCACTTCCTGATGCTCTCGACGCTGTCGTTCGGCGGCGCGATCACGGTCGCGCCCGAAATGCACCGCTACATGGTCGGCAACGGGTGGATCGACGACGCGCAGTTCAGCGCGTCGATCGCGATCGCGCAGTCCTCGCCTGGGCCCAACATCCTGTTCGTCACGCTGATCGGATTCACCGCGGCCGGTGCGGCGGGCGCTGTCGCGACCACGCTGGGCATGCTCGTTCCCTCGTCGATCATCGCGGTCGCGACCTTTCGCTGGACCGAGCAACACCGCGAACGCGCGCTGATCAGGGCGTTTCGCGCGGGGATGGCGCCGGTCACGATCGGCCTGGTCGCGGCCACCGGCTGGATCCTGGCGCAGGTGAACCTCGCCGCGCCGACGCTGGTCGCGGTGACCGCCGCGAGCGCGCTGGTGCTGATTCGCACCCGGATCAACCCGCTTTGGACGATCGCGGCCGGCGCGGTGGTCGGAGTGGCCGCGCAACAACTTCAATGAGCGTTCGCGGTGCGCCGTGCCCGCAGGTCGACGCAGCGCCGGCCCACCGCGCCAGCCCGCCGCGGCTGCTCGCCGTGCGTGCTCAACGCGCGCCGAGCGTCTCGACCAGCTCGCGATCGGCGCGCAGCAGCAGCTCCTCGGTCGTGCGCCAATCGATGCAGGCGTCGGTGACCGACACGCCGTAGCGAAGTTGCGACGCGTCGCCGGAAAACGACTGCGTCCCGGCCTCGAGGTTCGATTCGAGCATCAGGCCGACGATCGAACGGTTTCCCTCGCGGATCTGGTGCACGCAGTCGGAGAACACGAGCGGCTGCAGCGTGTGATCCTTCATCGCGTTGGCGTGCGAGCAGTCGATCACGATGTTCGCCGGCAGCCCCGCGCGTTCGAGCGCCTGCTCGGCGATGCGCACGCTCACCGTGTCGTAGTTCGGCCGACCCGCGCCTCCGCGCAGCACCAGGTGCCCGTCGGGGTTGCCGCGCGAGCGGACCACCGCGGTGCGGCCCTGCGCGTTGATGCCGAGGAAACCGTGCGGCGAGCGCGCCGAGCGGATCGCGTTGAGCGCGACGTCCAGCCCGCCGTCGGTGCCGTTCTTGAAGCCGACGGGCGCGGACAGCCCGCTCGCCATCTCCCGGTGCGTCTGCGACTCGGTGGTGCGCGCGCCGATCGCGTACCAGGCGATCAGGTCCGACAGGTACTGCGGGCTGATCGGGTCGAGCGCCTCGGTCGCCGTCGGCAGGCCCAGTTCGGCCAGTTCGAGCAGGAGCGCGCGGGCGCGCTCGATGCCCTCGTCGATGCGAAACGAATCGTCCATCCGCGGGTCGTTGACGAAACCCTTCCAGCCGACCGAGGTGCGCGGCTTCTCGAAGTACACGCGCATCACCAGCACCATCGTGCCGGCGACCTCCGCGGCAAGCGCGCGCAGGCGGCGAGCGTAGTCGAGCGCGGCCACCGGGTCGTGGATCGAGCACGGTCCGACCACGACGAACAGGCGCCGATCGGCGCGCTCGAGTATCGCCCTGAGCACCCGCCTGCCCTCGAGCACCGTCTGCGCGGCGCGGTCGGTGAGCGCGACGCGCGCGTGCACGTCCTGCGGCGCCGGCATCTCGGCCATCGACTCGACGTTCAGGTTGTCGACCAGTGCTTCGAGGGCGCTCTTGTCCATCGTGCGTCGCTGCGTCCGGTAATCGATTTGCCGCGCGCGTGGCGCGCTCAGCGCACCTCGGCGACCACCAGCGCGACCGCTTCGGTGAGTCGCTTGGCGTAGTCGATGTGCAGGAACTCGTTGGGGCCGTGCGCGTTGGACTTCGGCCCGAGCACGCCGGTGATCAGGAACTGCGCGCGCGGGAACTTCTCGCCCAGCATGTTCATGAACGGGATCGTTCCGCCCTCGCCCATCCACCCCGCGGGCGTCGAATAGCAGCGCCGCGAAGCGTCGTCGAGCGCGCGCGCCAGCCAGGGCGCGGTCTCGGGCGCGTTCCAGCCGGTGGCGCCGTGGTCGGCGGAAAAACTCACGCGCGCCGAGTACGGCGGATCGTCTTCGAGTGCGCGCTTGATCGCGTGCATCGCGCGATCGGCGTCGACGGTCGGCGCGATGCGCATGCTCAGCTTGAACACCGAGCGCGGGCGCAGCACGTTGCCGGCGGAATCGATTCCGGGAAATCCGGCCGCGCCGGTCACCGAAAGCGCCGGGCGCCAGGTGCGGTTCAGGATCGCCTCGAGCGGATCGGTGGTCACGGGCATCGCGTGCAGCGCGCCGCCTGCCACGGTGTTCGGCCCGTGCGAGCAACCGACCCAGGGGAACTGCCTCCAGACGCTCTCGCCGAGGATGTCCGCGGCGGCGCGCGCCTGCGCCAGGCGCTCGTCGGGCACCCGCGCGTGAAGTTCGGGCAGCTGGACGATCCCGCTCGCCGGGTCGTCGATGCGGTTGAGCAACTGGCGCGCGATTCGAAACGACGACGGAACGATGCCGCTGGCGTTGCCCGAGTGCACCCCCTCGTCGAGGATCTCTACCGTGAGCACGCCGCTCACCAGGCCGCGCAACGAGGTCGTGACCCAGAGCTGGTCGTAGTTCCCGCAGCCCGAGTCGAGCCCCGCGACCAGTTGCACGTCGCCCAGGCGCGGCGCGAGCATCTCCAGGTACGCTGGCAGGTCGGGGCTGCCGCTCTCTTCGCAGGTCTCGATCAGGCCGACGCAGCGCGGCCGCGGCACCGACTGCGCGTCGATCGCCTGCACCACGGTCAGCGCGGCGTAGACGGCGTAGCCGTCGTCGGCGCTGCCGCGGCCGTAGAGCTTGCCGTCCTCGATCACCGGCTGCCAGGGCCCGAGCCCTTCGCGCCAGCCGGTCATCTCGGGCTGCTTGTCCAGGTGTCCGTAGAACAGCACGCTGCGCGCGTCGCCCAGCCCGCCGGTGGCAGGAATGTCGAAGAACAGGCAGGGCGTGCGCCCCGCGATGCGAACGACTTCCACCTTCATCCCGGCGATCGGCTGCGCGCGGCACCAGGCCTCGGCCTCGCGCACCACCGACTCGAGGTGGCCGTGCGCCTCCCAGCTCGCGTCGAAAGCGGGCGACTTGGCCGGCACGCGAACGTAGTCGACGAGCCTCGCGACCAGGTCGCCGTCCCACTTGTCCGACGAGAACCGTTTCAGTTCGGAATGGTCCATCTCTGCCTCCTCGTGCCCGATACCGGCCGCATCCGGGGGACGCGCGTGCCGGGCGCAGGCCTGCGCATGCGCGACCCGGGCGCCGCCGCGAGGGCGCGCGCACCGGAGCGACGAGGTTAGCGCATTTCGCGCGCGCGCGTCCTTGCGCGCGCCCCCTTCCTCAGTACGCCACCCGCAACGAAGCACGCAGGCTGCGCGGCTGCGCCGGAAACAGGTAGACCCCGCCCCAGTACTGGGTCGGCGCTTCGCGCCAGTAGCGCCGGTCGAAGACGTTGTCGATTCCCAGTCGCCAGGTGAGGACGCTCGATCCGCGGCGCTCGGTGTAGCTGAGCGCCGTGTCGAACTGCCAGTACGAAGCCAGCTCGATCGCGTTGTCGCGCGTGACCGGTTTGCGGTCCGAGAACACCGCGCGGTTCGTCCACACGAGCCCCTCGACACCCGGAATCGACCAGGTGGCGAGCAGGCTCGCGGCGAACGGGGCGGCATTGGTGACGCGTCGACCGATTAGCTCCTGGTCGATCGCGCGGGTGGTGCGCGCGTCGAGCAGCGTCGCGCCCGCGCTCAGCGCGAGCGCGCGCGCCGGGCGTCCCGCCCAGGACAGCTCCAGCCCGCGATGTCGCGCCTCGCGCGCACCGGCCACGCGCAGCGCGCGCCCGTCGGGCTGGAACTCGTCGTCGCTGTAGGGCTTGTCGATCTGGAACAGCGTCGCGGCGAACAGCCCCGCACCGGGCAGCGTCTGCCTGAATCCGGCCTCGAACTGCCGGCTGCGCAGCGCGACCAGCACCTCGCCGGCGTTGCTGAACAGGCTGGGACGGTTCGGCACCGCCTCGCTCTCGATCCCGTCGCCGGCCGACAGGTAGGCGAAACCGCCGGCCCAGGGACGCGCGCCGAGCGCGAGCCAGGGCGAGGTGAAGCTCTGTGCGTAGCGCACGGCGCGGCTGCCGTCGGTGCGCTCGCTGGCGCGCTCGAGGCGCGTGTGGCGCAGCCCCAGCCACAAGGACCAGCGCTCGCCCAGGCGGATCGTGTCGGTGAACGCGATTTCGTCGCTGGTCGCGTCGAGCTGGGTGTTGAGGTCCCGCGCGACCGGATCGGCGGGCAGCGCGACCGGTGCGAAGACGTTGCCGATTCCGACCCAGTTGTAGGCCTGGCGCTCGGGAAAGCGCTCGCTGTAGCGCACGCGACGGGCGGTCGCCGCGATCTCGTGGCGCAGGCCTCCCAGGTCGGCGTCGCCGCGTACGAAAGCCTCCAGCGTGCGCGTCTCGCGCCGCTCGTTGTCGCTGCGGAAATCGTAGACGTCGAAATCGAAGTTGCCGCAAAAGCCCGGGTAGAGATAGTTCGGGCCGCTGCTGCAGCCGTCGGGAAACGCGAGGCGATCGTCGGTGCGGATTCGCTGCACGCCGGCACGCAGGCCCCACAACCAGCGGGTCGAGAGCGCCTGCTGGAGCCGGATCGACCCGGCATTGGCGGTGCTCTCGAAAGGCAGCGACCAGGGTTGGGCGTTCAGGTTGATGCGCGGATCGATCGGCGCCGGCAGCGTCTCGGCGACTCCGTCGCCGTCCATGTCGAGCAAGCCGAAACCCGGGACGCTGCGCTGGCGCACGCGGTGGTGTTCGAATTCGGCTTCGAGCAGCGTCCCGCCGGGCAGCTTGTAGTCGAAGAACCCGCTCAGGAAGCGCCGATCGCCGGGGGCGTTGTCTGCGTGCGGATGGCGTGATTCGCCGGCCAGGTTGATCCGGTACCCCAGCCCCCTGCCCTCGCCGGCCCGGCCGCCGAAGTCTGCGTGCACCGCGCGCGTGCCGCGCTCGGACAAACTCACCGACACCTCGCGCAGCGGCGACGAAGTCGGGCGCTTGAGCGTCGAGTTGACCAGCCCGCCCGGCGCGCTCAGCCCGTTCTGGATCCCCGACACGCCCTTGAGCAGCTCGATCGATTCCTTGTTCTCCAGCGCCATCGGCGCGTGGTTGGACACCGCCATCCCGTCGCGCCGGAAGTTGAGCGCGTTGTCGAGCAGGAAACCGCGCACCTGGAGCGACTCGACGTAGCCGGTCGTGTTGTAGGCGTCGCCCGCGGAGGGCTCCGACCGCAGAGCCGACGACAATCCGCTCGCGCCGAGTTCGCGCAGCGTCGCGGCACGCGTCACCGACAGCGATTGCGGCGTGCGCGCCGCCGGGCCGTCGCCGAAGCCCCCTACCGAAACGCGTTCGGTCGCCGGATCTTCGGCGCGCGACTCGACGCGTACTTCGGGAAGCGTCGGCGCGGGCTGCGCGAGCGCCGCGCCCGCGAACAGCGCAGATAGCGCGCACTGCGCGAACAGGGCGGCCGGCGCACGCGATCGGCGCGACGCGGCAGTTGCGGGATGCTGGAATTCAGTCGTTGCGGCCATCGCGCTCGTCTCCCAGACGATCGCAGGTTGGCGCCGGGCAGTGATCGAAGGGCCATCGTGGTGCCGGCCCGACGGTGAGAACCGCCTTGAACGCTTCCCTGCGCAAGTCTTAACTCGTTCAGGTTCCAAGGGACTTTCTCACCCGTCCGGCAAACCGGACCGCTGCGCATCGACTGCGCCGCGGATTTGTGCGGGACCCCTAGCGTACGAGGCTGATTATAGACCGGTCGGGCGCGAGCGCGGGGGCGAAAGTGCTGTGGCGCCCGCCTGCCGCTCGCCGTGAGGCGGCGCCACCGCGGCGAGCGCGGCGAGCGCTTCACGCAGTCGCGCCGATCCCGACCCGGCGATCTCGACATGCGCGAGCCGGTTGGCGCGCAGCGCGTCGAGCAGCGCATGGTGGAACGAGTCGCGCGCCGCTGCGCTCTCGCGCTGGATGCCGTCGGCGATCCAGGGCAGGTCGGGCGCCGGAACCAGCGTCGCAATGTAGCCGCGCTGGTGCGCGAGGGCCGACGCCATCAGCGAATCGTCGCCGAACATCACCGCGCTGTAGAGCGCAGTCGCGAGCGGCGTCGAGTCGCACACCACCCAGCGCAACCCCGCGCGCCCGGCCGCGGCGAGCGCGAGCGTCTCGAGCCGGATCTGCTCTTCGAGCAGCCAGCGCTGTTCGTGCGCGCGCGGCGCGCGGCGCATCTCGTCGCAGAACCGGCGCAGCCGCTCGTCGAGAACGTGCGCGGGCAGATGCTCGCCGAGCTGCCTCGCCAGCGTCGACTTGCCGGTGCACTCGGCCCCGAGAAGGGCGATGCGGGCCGCCGTCGCCGCGGCCGACGCCGGCGCTTTGGGCAGGTCGGTGCTCATCGTACGGTCACGCCGCTCCCGCCAGCGGCGAGCGGGATTCGGCGTTCGCCGCGCGCACGCGGCGCCAGCGCCACCAGCCGGCCAGCGCCATCGCGAGGAAGATCGCGTAGAGCACCGTCGTGAGCCACAGCCCGCGCGAAGCGAACAGCGCGATGCTCGCGGCGTTCACGACCACCCACACCGGCCAGTTCTCGATGAACTTGCGTCCGAGCAGGACCTGCCCTAGCAGGCTTCCCGCGCTCGGAAACGCGTCGAGGAACGGCACCTCGCTGTCGGTCGCGGTCGCGAGGAAGGCCCCGAGCGCGATCCACCCGAGCGCCCAGGCGACGATCGCACGCCACAGTCCGGCGCGGGTCAGCGAGGCGACCGCAAGCGGCGCGCCGCCGGCGTCTCGACGCGGCGCGCCGGTTCGGGCGCGCACGATCGGGGGGGTCGCCCCGACCCGGGTGCCGTACAGCCACTGCCACCACCCCCAGGCGGCGGTCGCGACGAAGAACAGCTGCAGCCCCGCCTCGCCGTACAGTTTGCTGGCGAAGAACAGCCAGCCGTAGAGCAGGCTGCTGGCGATCGCGAGCGGCCAGCCCCAGTGGATCTCGAGGATGTTGCAGGCGACGCAGGCCAGCGCGAGCACGAACGCGAGCAGCTCGAGCCAGGTGACCGGCGCGCCAAGCAGCGAAAACGCGGTGTCCAGCATCGCCAGAGTCTAGCGCCGCGGCGGCTCGCCGCAGGCCACCCCCGCCCACACTGGCCGACTTGCCGACCTGCCGACTTGCCGACTTGCCGACTTGCCGACTTGCCTACCGGACCACCGGACTACTGGCCTACTGGCGGCCCGTCGTAGGCCGGGCCGAGGGGCGCGACCGGGCGCACGGGCGCGGGCGCCGGGACCCCGGGCGGCGATCCGTTCGGCGGACGCGGCGTGGCGGCGCCGTTGGAGCGATTCTGCGGCGCCGGTTGCGCCGGCCGCTGCGGTTCGCCGGTGCCGAACACCGCGGGCTCCTGCGCGTTGCGCACGTAGAGCGTCGCCCCCTCGGGGACCTCAGTCGTACCGGAGGCGTTGCTCACCGCGACGCGCCCCTTGTAAACGGTCACGACCAGGCCGGGGCGCTCGCCAGGCTGGCAGGCGCGAGTGTCGCAGGCGTTCTCCGAGGTCTCGAACTCGGTGCCCCGGATGCCGATCGTCGCAGTCGGGGTGCGCAGGCGGAAGTCCTCGTGGTTGCGTTTTCCGATCGCGCCGGTCGCGGTACGCACCGCGCCGCGCGCCAGCGCGAACAGGCTGCGCTCGCCCTGCGCGTCGTAGCGGTAGCCCTCGACCGCGAACTCGCTGCGCGGGCGAACCAGCACGACCGCGCCATCGGTGAACAGCAGTTCGATGTTGCCGTCCTCGCCGGTGTAGACGCGATCGCCGGCACGGATCGGCTCGCCGACGCGCAACGGAGTGAGCAGCGACGAAGGGCGCATCAGCCGCGTCTCGCCGCTCGACTTCCCCACCCGCGCCGCGAAGGCGCGCGCTTGCGGGTCGGCGGCTCGGGCTGCCGCCGCCATCGCGGTCGCGACGATGCACACGAGCACGAAAACGGCGAGGCTGCGGGGCGCGCCCTGGCGCTGCGCTGGAACCTTGACGACCCGGGTGCGGATTTGACGTGCCCTCGCTTCAGGGGCGCGCCGAACGACACGCCACATCCTGAGCTTCGGCAGCCCTGGCCCGAACTGCAGTCCGTCGGTGTGACCCCCGGCGCCGTTCGCCGGTTGCCGCGCGCTTCGCCGGTCGTGACGCCGATCAGCCGGCCTCGCGGATGATCTTGCGTCGCAGCTCGCGGAAGCGCTCGGCCGGATCGTCGCCGAACAGCGGGTCGGGCGCCTGCGGCACCGTCCGGGCGATCGCCTCCCAGTCCGAATCGTCGAGCAAGGCCTCGGCACGCGGCACGATGTCGCGTTCCTCGGCGAGCAGGTGATGGCGGTAGTAGACGAGATAGGTGGCGACCGCCGACTCGAGGCGGTCGCGCGGCGCCATCGTGTCGTCCATCACCTGCGAAAGGCGCTCGAGCAGCTCGTTGCCGTGCGCGTCGATCACGCGATGCTCCTGCGTCAGCCGCCTGACCCGCCCCGACAGCGCCGGGTCGCGTTCGACCACCCGCGCGAAGGCGACATCCTCGCGCGGGTGGTGAAACCTGTCGCCGTAGTGCTTCAGGTAATAGACCACGTCGCTCATCAGATCGTAGTTCGGCTCGCCGCCTTCATGATAGGTCGCCAGCTCGCGCTCGAGCAGACCCAGCAGACGTCCGAAGTGCGCGTGCTCGGTCTGCCAAAGCTTGATCATCTCGGACATCTCTACCCCCCAACGATCTTGGTGCCGGAGGCGGGAATCGAACCCGCACTCTCTCTCGAGAACCGGATTTTGAGTCCGGCGCGTCTACCAGTTCCACCACTCCGGCAGGCGGGCGAAGGAGCGGGGGATTATCGGGAATCCCCGCTTCCACGGCAAATCGCACACCGCTGGGCGGCGCCCGCGCCCCCTCGGTGCACGGCGTCGAAGCGGCTAGAATCGCGTTCCCAGATGACCCCGACGATACTCCACGGCCCCGATCCGCTGCTCGAAGACTTCGATTTCGAGTTGCCGGAGTCACTGATCGCCCAGCATCCGGCACCCGCGAGAACCGCGTCGAGGCTGCTGCGGGTCGAGAACCCGAACGAAACCATCGCCGACCCGCGCTTGCGGGACCTGCGCTTCTCGGAGCTGCCTGAGCTGCTGCGCGCCGGTGACCTGCTGGTGGTGAACGACACGCGGGTGATCGCCGCGCGGCTGATCGGCGCGAAGGATTCCGGCGGTCGCGTCGAGGCGCTGCTCGAGCGCGTCTGCGGCGAGCGCGAGGCGCTCGCGATGCTGCGCGCGAGCAAGGCGCCGAGGATCGGCACGCGCTTGCGCTTCGCCGCCGGTACGACACCGGCCGGCGCGATGTCCTCCGGCGCGATGTCCTCCGGCGCGATGTCCTCCAGCGCGATGTCCTCCAGCGCGATGTCCCCCGACGACTCGGGCTCCGAGGCACCGGTGCCGCACGGAGCCACGGTCGTCGCCCGCGAAGGCGAGTTCTACCGCCTGCGCTTCGACGAAAACGTGTCCGCGGTGCTCGCGTGCGCCGGGCGGCTTCCGCTGCCGCCCTACATCAGGCATCGGCCGCACGAGGCCGACCGCGAGCGCTACCAGACCGTCTACGCGCGTGCGCCGGGTTCGGTTGCCGCCCCAACAGCCGGGCTTCACTTCGACCACGCCCTGCTCGACCGTCTCGCCGCGAAGGGCATCGAGACTGCGCGGCTCACGCTGCACGTCGGCGCGGGTACCTTCCAGCCGGTGCGCAGCGAACGAATCTCGCAGCACCGGATGCACAGCGAACGCTTCGTCGTGCCGCAGGCGACGGCCGACACGATCGCCGCCGCGCGCGCGCGCGGCGGGCGGATCGTCGCGGTGGGAACGACCTCGCTTCGCACGCTCGAGAGCGCGGCGGACGAGAACGGCGTCGTTCACGCGCAAAGCGGCGAAACCGCGCTCTTCGTCACCCCGGGCTACCGCTTTCGCGTCGTCGAGCGGCTGATCACCAACTTCCACCTGCCGCGCTCGACGCTGTTGATGCTGGTCTGCGCGTTCGCCGGCACGCAGACGATTCGCGCCGCGTATGCCCACGCGATCGCCCGCCGCTACCGCTTCTTCAGCTACGGCGACGCGATGCTGCTCGATCGCGAACGATGAGCCGCGCGAGTCCGCGATGCTGAGTTTCGAGCTTTGCGCGCGCGCGGGCGCCGCGCGCCGCGGCCGCATCACCACCGCGCGCGGCACGATCGAGACGCCGGTCTTCATGCCGGTGGGCACCTACGGCGCGGTCAAGGCGATGTCGCCGCGCGAACTGCTCGAGGCCGGCGCGCAGATCATCCTGGGCAACACCTTCCACCTCTGGCTGCGCCCGGGGCTCGCCGTGATCGAGCGCTTCGGCGGGTTGCACCGGTTCAACGGCTGGTCGAGCCCGATCCTCACCGACTCCGGGGGCTTCCAGGTGTTCAGCCTGGGCGCGACGCGCAAGATCGGCGAGGAGGGGGTGCGCTTCGCCTCGCCGGTCAACGGCGACCGCCTGCTGCTCACGCCCGAGGTGTCGATGGACATCCAGAAAGCGCTGGACTCGGATGTCGCGATGGTGTTCGACGAATGCACGCCCTACCAGATCGACGGGCGGGCCGCGACGCGCGACGAAGCGGCCGGGTCGATGCAACTGAGCCTGCGCTGGGCGCGGCGCTCGCGCGAGCAGTTCGATCGCGGCGCGAACCCGAACGCGCTGTTCGGCATCGTCCAGGGCGGCATGTTCGAGGAACTGCGCGAGGAGTCGCTCGCCGGGCTGACCGACATCGGTTTTCACGGCTACGCGATCGGCGGCCTGTCGGTGGGCGAACCGAAGGAAGAGATGATGCGCATCCTCGCGCACACCGCGCCGCGCCTGCCCGACGATCGCCCGCGCTACCTGATGGGCGTGGGCACCCCGGAGGACCTGGTCGAGGGGGTGGCCGCCGGCATCGACATGTTCGACTGCGTGCTGCCCACGCGCAACGCGCGCAACGGCTGGCTCTTCACACGCTTTGGCGACCTGCGCCTGCGCAACGCGCGCTTTCGCGACGATCCGCGTCCGATCGAGCCGGGCTGCGCCTGCCACGCCTGCGCGGGGTTCTCGCGCGCCTACGTCCACCACCTGCAGCGGATCGACGAGATCCTCGGCGCGCGCCTCGCGACGATCCACAACCTGCACTACTACCTGGGCCTGATGCGCTCGGCGCGCGACGCGATCGAGGCGGCGGCGACGGTTCCCGGCGCATTCGAGCAATGGCGTCGCGAGTTCGCCGCCAACCGCGCGCGTGGCGTCGTCTGAGGCGTCGGCCGAGGCGTCGCAAGGCGCCCGGCGAGGGCGCGCGCGCCGCGCGCCGAAGCCACCCGGTGCGCACATGGCTATAATGCCCGGTCCCTCATGGAGATAGACCCGTGCTGATTTCTACCGCTTACGCGCAAGCATCTGGCGGCTCGACCGAGCAGCAGATCCTCGGCTTCCTGCCGATCATCCTGATGTTCGTCGTGCTGTACTTCCTGATGATCCGCCCGCAGATGAAGCGCTCCAAGGAACACCGCACGATGCTCGAAGCGCTCAAGAAAGGCGACGAAGTCGTCACCTCGGGCGGGCTCGTGGGCAAGGTCGCCAAGGTCGGCGAGAGCTACGTCACGATCGAAGTGGCCGGCATCGAGATGCACGTGCAAAAGAGCGCCGTGCAGACGCTGCTGCCCAACGGAACCATCAAGGCCATCTGAACGGCGCGCCCCCGCGGCGCGCTTGCGGCATGAATCGCTATCCGATCTGGAAGAACCTGACGATCGCGATCGCGCTCGTTTTCGGCCTGCTCTACACGCTGCCGAACTTCTTCGGCGAGTCTCCCGCCGTCCAGGTGTCCAGCGGCAGGGCGACGGTGAAGATCGAGCCGGCGATGCTCGATCGCGTCGACGCGATCCTCAAGGCGGCCAGCGTCGCCTCGGACGGGGCCTTCTTCGACGGAAACTCGGTCAAGGTGAGGTTTCGCGACACCGACACCCAGCTCAAGGCCAAGGACCTGATCAACCGCGAGCTCAATCCCGACGCGAGCGACCCGGTCTACGTCGTCGCGCTCAACCTGCTCTCCGCCTCGCCGCAGTGGCTCACCAGCCTGAACGCCCTGCCGATGTACCTTGGCCTGGACCTGCGCGGCGGCGTGCATTTCCTGCTGCAGGTCGACATGAAGACCGCGCTGGACAAACGCCTCGACAGCACGGCCGCCGACCTGCGCACGCTGTTGCGCGAACGCAACCTGCGCCACGCCGGAATCTCGCGCGCCGGCGACACGATCGAGGTGGCTTTTCGCGACGAGGAAACGCGCACGCGCGCCAAGGCGGTCATCGCCGAGCAGTTCGGCTCGCTCACCGCGACCGAATCGGCTGCCGGCGCCGACCTGAAGCTGGTGACGGCGTTTCGCCCTGAAGCCGCGCGCGAGGTGCGCGACACGGCGCTCAAGCAGAACATCACGACGCTGCACAACCGGGTCAACGAACTGGGCGTCGCCGAGCCGGTGATCCAGCAGCAGGGCGCCGACCGGATCGTGGTCCAGCTCCCCGGCGTGCAGGACACCGCGAAGGCCAAGGACATCCTCGGGCGCACCGCCACGCTCGAGGCGCGGCTGGTCGACCTGAGCGTCGAGGCGCGAAACGCGCTGCTCGCAGGCGCACCTGTGCCCTTCGGCTCGGAGCTGTTCAAGGTCGGGCGCGGCGCGCCGGTGGTGCTGCGCAGGCAGGTGATCTTCTCCGGGCAGCAACTCACCGGCGCGCAAGCGACCTTCGACGAACACCAGCGCCCGGCGGTGGGAATCCAGTTGAACGACGCCGCCGGCCGGGTGCTGCGCGAGGTTTCGCGGGAGAACATCAAGAAGCCGATGGCGGTCGTGCTGTTCGAACGCGGCAAGGGCGAAGTGCTCACCGTGGCGACGATCCAGGCCGAGCTGGGCTCGCGCTTCCAGATCACCGGGATGGACAGCCCGCAGGCCTCGGGCGACCTCGCGCTGCTGTTGCGCGCGGGCGCGCTGGCGGCACCGATGGAGATCATCGAGGAGCGAACGATCGGGCCGAGCCTGGGCGCCGAGAACATCCGCAAGGGCTTCAACAGCACGCTCTACGGATTTGCGGCGATCGCGGTCTTCATGAGCGCCTACTACCTGCTGTTCGGCGTCTTCTCGACCGTGGCGCTGGGGGTGAACCTGCTGCTGCTGATCTCGCTGCTGTCGCTGCTGCAGGCGACGCTCACGCTGCCGGGCATCGCGGCGATCGCGCTCACGCTGGGCATGGCGATCGACGCGAACGTGCTGATCAACGAGCGCATCCGCGAGGAGCTGCGTCGCGGCGTGTCGCCGCAAGTGGCGATCTCGGAGGGCTACGAGCGCGCCTGGGCGACGATTCTCGACTCCAACGTGACCACGCTGATCGCCGGCGTCGCGCTGCTGCTTTTCGGTTCCGGCGCGATCCGCGGTTTCGCGGTCGTGCACTGCCTGGGCATCCTCACCTCGATCTTTTCGTCGGTGGTCGTCTCGCGCGGCTTCGTCAATCTCTGGTACGGGCGACAGAAGCGGGTCGCGCGCCTGGCGATCGGCCAGGTCTGGAAGCCGAAGGCGGGCTGAGCAGGCAATGGAATTCTTCCGCATCAGCCGCGACATCCCGTTCATGCGCCACGCGCTGGTGTTCAACGTGATTTCGGTGATCACCTTCGCGCTGGCGGTGTTCTTCCTGGCCACCCGCGGGCTGCACTTCTCGATCGAGTTCACCGGCGGCACCGTGATGGAGGTGGCGTACCCGCAGGCTGCCGACCTGCCCAGGATCCGCAGCACGGTCGAGGGAATGGGCTTCGCCGACTCCCAAGTCCAGACCTTCGGCACCTCGCGCGACGTGATGATCCGGCTCGCGGTGCGCAAGGGCGAGACCTCATCGCGACAGAGCGAGCAGGTCATCACGAGGCTCAGGGCCGACGACCCCGGCGCCGAGCTGAGGCGGGTGGAGTTCGTCGGACCGCAGGTGGGCGCGGAGCTGGCCACCGACGGGGCGCTCGCGCTGCTGTTCGTCGTCGTGGGCATCATGCTCTACCTGGCGATGCGCTTCGAATGGAAGTTCGCGGTCGCCGCGATCATCGCCAACCTGCACGACGTG
>JAHDXY010000437.1 GCA_023384005.1 Burkholderiaceae bacterium
CAAGGGCTGCCTGTTCAAGAAGTTCGCCGGCATCGACGTGTTCGACATCGAGCTCGCCGAGAGGGATCCCGATCGCCTGGTCGAGATCATCGCCGCGCTCGAGCCGACCCTGGGGGGAATCAACCTCGAGGACATCAAGGCGCCGGAGTGTTTCTACGTCGAACGCAAGCTGCGCGAGCGGTTGAAGATCCCGGTGTTTCACGACGACCAGCACGGGACGGCGATCATCTCGGCCGCGGCCTTGCTCAACGGGCTGGAACTGGTCGACAAGGCGATCGGCGAAGTCGCGATCGCCGTGTCGGGCGCCGGCGCAGCGGCGATCGCCTGCCTGGACCTGATGGTCGCGCTGGGGGTCGACCCGCAGTCGGTACTCGTGGTCGATTCGAAGGGCGTGATCCACGAAGGGCGCGCCGGCACGCTGGACGAGAGCAAGAAGCGCTACTGCCGCAAGACCGAAGCACGCACGCTGGCCGACGCGGTGCGCGGCGCCGACGTCTTTCTCGGGTGCTCGGCCCCGGGCGTGCTGAGCGAAGACATGGTCCGATCGATGGGGACCAGGCCGATCATTCTCGCGCTGGCCAACCCCGAACCGGAGATCCGCCCGGAACGGGCGAAGGCGGTGCGACCCGATTGCATCATCGCGACCGGTCGCTCCGACTATCCGAACCAGGTCAACAACGTCCTGTGTTTTCCGTACATTTTCCGCGGCGCGCTCGACAGCGGCGCGACCACGATCAACGAGGCGATGAAGCTCGCCTGCGTGCGCGAGATCGCCGACCTTGCGAAGGCCGAGATCAGCGACGAGGTCGCGTCGGCCTACGCCGGCCAGGAGCTGCACTTCGGGCCCGACTACCTGATCCCGAAGCCCTTCGACAGCCGGCTGATCCTTCGCATCGCGCCGGCAGTCGCGGCGGCGGCGGCAGAGTCCGGGGTGGCCGAGCGCCCGATCGCCGATCTCGTGGCGTACCGGCAGTCGCTGCAGCGATTCGTGACCTACACCGGGATGTTCATGCGCCCGGTGTTCGAGAGCGCACGCAGGAAGGCGCAGCGGGTCGCCTTCGCCGAGGGCGAGGACGAGCGCGTGCTTCGCGCCGCGCAGATGGTGATCGACGAGGGGCTCGCGAGGCCGGTCCTGATCGGGCGCCCGGCGGTGATCGCCGCGCGCATCGCGAAGGCGGGCCTTCGAATCACCGCCGGGGCCGACTTCGACCTGGTCGACCCGGAGGACGACCCGCGCTTTCGTGACTACTGGAGCGACTATCACCGGATGATGGGGCGGCGCGGCGTGACGCCCGAGATGGCCAAGGCGATGCTGCGCCGCTCGACCACGACGATCGCGGCGATGATGGTGCACCGTGGCGACGCCGACGCGATGCTGTGCGGGCTGTTCGGTCGCTTCGAGGCGCACTTCGAGCACGTCAGCGACGTGATCGGGCTGGCGCCGCAGGCGCGCTGCTTCGCGACGATGAACGCGGTAATGCTTCCCGAGTACACGATCTTCGTCGCCGACACCTTCGTGAACGAGAACCCGAGCGCCGAGCAGTTGGCGGAGATCGCGCGTCTCGCGAGCCGCGAGCTGCGCCGCTTCGGCCTGCCTCCGAAGGTAGCCTTCCTGTCGCATTCGATGTACGGATCGAGCAACCGCCCCTCGGCGCTGAAGATGCGAACGGCGCGCGAACTGTTCGCCGCATCCACTCCCGACGTTCCCTGCGACGGCGAGCTGCACGGCGACGCCGCGTTGTCGGAGCCGATCCGCAAGGGTTTCCTGCCCGAGTCGGGCTACGAGGGAGCGGCCAACCTGGTGCTCACACCCAACCTCGATGCATCGAACATCCTGTTCAACGTGCTCAAGGTGACCGGTGGAAAGGGCATCACGATCGGACCGATCCTGCTCGGGGCCGCGCGGCCGGCGCACATCCTCACTCCTTCGAGTACCGTGCGAAGGATCGTCAACATGACCGCGCTCGCGGCCGCGGACGCGGCGTCGGTCAACGAGTGAGCCGCTGGGCGCCGGGCGCGCGATGAGCGATCCGGGGCAGCGCTCGCGCCCGAGCGCCTCGGCCCGGACCGTATAATCGCGGATTGCGTACTCGATGCCGGACGCGGCGGCGCCGGCGCATGCTCCGATGCCGGCATTTCTGACGATCCCTGGGCAGTCCGCCCTGTCCGAGTTCCGTCGCCAGCGACTTCTCGAGCGCCTGTGCGCGATCGATCCGCGCGTCGCGCAACTCGACGCGCGCCACTTCTACGTCGTCTGGTCCGATGCGGAGATCTCGATCGACCAGCAGTCGCGCCTCGTCGCGCTGCTGGGTGCCGAGCAGGCGCACCAGTTCGCGTTCGACGGACGAGCGATGCACGTCGTCCCGCGCATCGGGACGATTTCTCCGTGGGCGAGCAAGGCCACCGACATCGCGCACAACTGTGCGATGTCGGCGATCCACCGGATCGAACGCGGAACCGAATACCGGATCGCCGCGCGCGCGGGGCTGTTCGCTTCGCGCCTGGACGACGCGACGCGGATCCGGCTCGGCGCTGCGTTGCACGACCGGATGACCGAAACCGCGCTCGTCGAGCCGCCCGATCCGCGCGCGCTGTTCGCGCC
>JAHDXY010000037.1 GCA_023384005.1 Burkholderiaceae bacterium
GGCGCCGTGCGTCGAGCGCCATCGCGATGCGCCCTACACCGAACGCGAGCGCACCTTTCAGGCCTACCGTCGCGGTCGCTACGTGGAGTTCAACCTGGTCTACGACCGCGGCACGCTGTTCGGGTTGCAGTCGGGCGGGCGCACGGAATCGATCCTGATGTCGATGCCCCCGGCCGCGAACTGGCGTTACGACTGGCAGCCCGACCCGGGGAGCGCCGAAGCGCGCCTCTACGCCGATTTCCTGCGACCGCGCGAGTGGGTCTGACGCGCGGCCCATGCGACCGTCCGTGACACGCCCGCGCATCGGACTGCTCGGCGGCACCTTCGATCCGGTGCATGCTGGCCACCTCACGCTCGCGCATGCCGCCCGCTCGGCACTGCGGCTGGACGAAGTCCGCTTCATCCCGACTGCCCGTTCCTGGCAAAAGGACGACGCCGGCGCCTCGGCCGAGCAAAGACTGGCGATGGTCCGGCTCGCGATCGAGCCGATCGACGGGTTCCACGCCGATTCGCGCGAAGTCGAGCGCGGCGGCCCCAGCTACACGATCGATACGCTGGAAGACATTCGCGCCGAGCTGGGCGCCGAGCCCGCGCTCGTGTTCCTGATGGGAAGCGACCAGCTGCGCAATCTTGCGAGCTGGCATCGGGGCGACGAGCTGCTCGAGCAAGCGCACATCGGGTGCACGCGGCGCGGTCCGGGCGATGGCGGCCCGCTCGAGCCAAAGCTCGCGGCGTTGCTCGACGCGCGCGGCCGCGACGCGCTGCCCGACGAGCCCTCGGGAAGCATCGTGTTCTTCACGATGCCGCCGGTGCCGGTTTCCGCGACGGCGTTGCGTGCCGGGCTTGCGAGGGGCGATCGTCCGCGCGAACTGGTTCCGCCCGCGGTTCTCGACTATATTGAGACGCATCAGCTCTATCGGAGAAACAGTGCCAACTGACCGCAGCGTCAAGCCAATCGAACTGCGAAAGCTGCAACGACTCGTCGTCGATGCACTCGAGGACGTCAAGGCCCAGGACATCCGCGTATTCAACACGACCACACTCACCGGGCTGTTCGACCGCGTGGTGATCGCGTCGGGCACCTCGAACCGGCAGACGCGCGGGCTCGCGTCTCGGGTGTGCGAGCTGGTCAAGGCGCACGGCGGCCACGTGATCTCGGTCGAAGGCGAAGAGACCGGCGAGTGGGTGCTCGTCGATCTCGGCGACGTCGTCGTACACGTGATGCAGCCGGCGATTCGCGCCTACTACAACCTCGAAGAACTCTGGGGAAGCAAGCCGGTGCGCGTCAGGCTCGGTGCGCCAGCGACGCGCTGATCCGGGCACCGCGAGCCAGGCCGCGATGGCCACGCCGCGCGCGCGAGTTTGCCGATGCTGATCCGGTTGATCGCGATCGGCACCCGGATGCCGGGATGGGTGAACGAAGCAGTCGAAGACTACTCACGCCGCTTGCCCGCCGAGATTCGCGTCGAATGGCGCGAGATCCGTGCCGAGCCGCGTTCGGCAAAGGGCGACCCGGCACGCTGGATGGCACGCGAGTGCGATCGCATCCGATCGGCGCTGCCCGCGAACGCGCGGATCGTCGTCCTCGACGAGCACGGCGCGGACCTCGACACGCGCGAATTCGCGCGTCGCCTGCAACGCTGGCAGCGCGACGCGCGCCCGGTCGCCATGCTGATCGGCGGCCCGGACGGACTCGACGCGACGCTCAAGGCCGATGCCTGCGAAGCGATCCGCCTCTCCTCGCTCACGCTCGCGCACCCGCTCGTTCGGGTCGTGATCGCCGAACAGCTCTATCGGGCCTGCTCGCTGCTGTCCAATCACCCCTACCACCGCGAATGAATTCCGGCATCGGAACCTGGCCATGAGCAACACGCGCGCGGCGTTCATCTACCTGGCGTCGGCGAGCCCGCGGCGGCGCGAACTGCTGCGCCAGATCGGCGTCGCGTTCGAAGTGCTGCCCGCGGCGCCCGACGAGCAAGCCCAAGCGCTCGAAGCGACGCGCGCGGGCGAGTCTGCCTCGGCCTACGTACGTCGCGTCGCCCTGGCCAAACTCGATGCGGCGCTGGCGCGGATGCGGGAGCTGGGCCTGCCCCAAGCCCCGGTGCTCGCCGCCGACACCACGGTGGCTTCGGGCGGAACGATCTTCGGCAAGCCGGTCGACGACGCCGACGCTGCGCGGATGCTGCGCGCGCTTTGCGGGCGCACGCACCGCGTCCTGACAGCGGTGGCGATCGCGCACGGCAGCAGGCGGCGCGTCGTTCTCAGCGTTTCGCGCGTGAGCTTCGCGCGCCTTTCGGCCCGCCAGATCGAGGCCTACGTCGCGACAGGCGAACCCTTCGATAAGGCGGGCGGCTACGCGATCCAGGGCGCCGCGAGCGCGTTCGCACGACGGATCGAGGGCAGCTACTCCGGTATCATGGGACTGCCGTTGTACGAGACGGCCCGCCTCTTGCGCGGCCTGATCGACCCGCCACCGGTTGGCGGCGCGCAGACAACCGGCCGATCGCGATGACCGAAGAGATCCTCGTCAACTACGCCGCGCACGAGACCCGGGTCGCGGTCGTCGAGCAGGGCGTCGTCCAGGAAATCCATATCGAGCGCGCCGCGACGCGCGGACTGGTCGGAAACGTCTACCTCGGCCGCGTCTCGCGCGTTCTTCCCGGCATGCAGTCCGCGTTCATCGACATCGGGCTGGAACGCGCGGCGTTCCTGCATGTCGCCGATCTCTGGCAATCGCGCGCGCACGGCAGCGGGACGAACCACGGGGTTCCGATCGAGAAGGTGCTGTTCGAGGGGCAGCCCTTGCTCGTGCAGGTGATCAAGGACCCGCTGGGTACCAAAGGCGCGCGGCTGTCGACGCAGATCAGCATCGCGGGCCGGCTGCTCGTGTTCCTGCCGCAAGACCCCCGCATCGGCGTGTCGCAGCGGATCGAGAAGGAGGCGGAGCGTGCGCAGCTGCGCGCGCGGCTGCAGTCGGTGGTCCCGCCCGCCGAGCGCGGCGGATTCATCATCCGGACCTCCGCCGAAGGCGCGCTGGACGTCGAATTCTCGGCCGACGTCGAGTACCTTAGAACGCGCTGGCACGAGATCCTCGAGGCGAGCCAGCACCGCCCCGCCCCCTCGCTCCTCTACCAGGAGCTGAGCCTTGCGCAGCGCATCGTTCGCGACGTCGCCGACGCGCGTACCGGATCGGTGCTTGTCGACGCGCACGCCGAGACCGAACGACTGCTCGAATTCGCCGCTACCTACGTTCCGGGCCTCGCGTCGCGCATCCGCCAGTACGGTGGCGAGCGTCCGCTGTTCGAGTTGCACGGCGTCGAGGACGAAATCGCCCGGGCCCTCGCGCGACGGGTCGACCTGAAGTCGGGCGGCTACCTGATCATCGACCAGACCGAAGCGCTCACGACCATCGACGTCAACACGGGCGGGTACATCGGCGGGCGCAATTTCGACGACACGATCTTTCGCACCAACCTGGAGGCGGCGCACGTGATCGCGCGCCAGCTCCGGATGCGAAACCTGGGCGGCATCATCGTCGTCGACTTCATCGACATGACGAGCTCCGAACACCGGGAGTCGGTGCTGCAGGAACTCAGAAAGGCGCTGGCGAACGACCGTACGCGCACCACCGTCAACGGCTTCACCGCGCTCGGGCTGATCGAGCTCACGCGCAAGCGCACCCGCGAGTCGCTCGCCCACGTGCTCTGCGAGCCCTGCCCGACCTGCGAAGGCCGCGGTGCGCTGCGCACCGCGCGCACCGTGTGCTACGAAATCCTGCGCGAGATCCACCGCGAATCGCAGCAGTTCAACCCCAGGGAGTTCCGGGTTCTCGCCTCGCAGGACGTGATCGACCTGTTCCTGGAGGAGGAGGCCCAATCGCTCGCCTCGCTGTGCGACACGATCGGCAAGCAGGTGTCGCTGCAGGTCGAGTCGATCTACACGCAGGAGCAGTACGACATCATCCTGATCTAGGGTTTCACGGGGTCTCACTGCGGTCGACTCGTCCCGTCAAAGCCCGCATGAATGCCGGAGATTTCGAGTTTCGGCGGATTCTCGGGATCTGTCGCACCCAGTACAATTGTCGCCGAACAACGACTCGTATACATTCCAGCCTGAGCAGCTTCGCTTCTGGTGGGAGGAGATGCTTGTTGCCGCGCTACGATCGAGTTAAGGAATCCATACTGCGAGCCGCTGTGGCGGTCATCCCGGCGCACCGGGTGATCGTCTACGAGGTTGATGGATCGATGGAACCTTGCGGCCACATCAGCAGCTGGCAAGAACGGCATTGGGGCGATCTCTATCGCCGCTTCGTCAGACTTGACCCCTACCACCCCCGTCACTTTGCCGACAATCCAAGAAGCGTCTTCGGCACTCGTCAAGGCTTCTGCTGCGTGCGCGAATCTCCAGACTACCTTGTCGGCTTCCGGCACGTTGTCGGCGTATCTTTCAAGGCCGAGGTGTTTTTCCGCGACGATCGAGGGCGGATCCGAGGCGGCATGCGCTTCGCCCGCGCGCCTGGAAGCTCTGAATTCAGTCGTTGCGAGATGGAGATCCTGGAAGCGATGCAGCCCGTGTTCTCTACCGCCTGGTGCACGGCGCTGCCGCTGGACGAGAACCATGCACAGACGCAGGCCTTGTCGCCGCGAGAGCACCAAGTGCTTCGTCATGCTCTTGCCGGGCAGTCGAACGCCGCCATCAGTCGCACGCTCGGGATAGCGATGCCGACGACGAAGCACCATATGCGCAGCATTCTCACGAAACTTGGCGCTTCAAATCGTCGCGAACTTCTGTCGGCGTTCTATCAGCGACGGATCGGCGCCCTCGCTCACACCGAGGATGTCTGCCCGCATTGAATTGCGGGGCGCGCCACGATCCTGCCAATCTCGCCCCATCAGCCTCGGATGATCCCTGGGGACCATATACGGTGCGTTTGGTCTGCTGTATCTATCGGTGCGAGGCGAAACGAATTGGGGATGCTGGGTGGGCGTGCAGGCGGATGGGACACCGGCGGGGGCTACCGCCTACGATGAACGGGCAACGCGTCTATCCCAGGCGGTAACGATCGAGCCGGTCGCGCGCATCTCGTATGGCGCGCACGCAGGACAGCATCTTGAGGTTTTTGCGCCGCGCCGCGACACCAGATCGCGGCTACCGGTAGTCGCCTTTCTGCACGGTGGCGCGTGGATGGCCGGAGGACTGCACTGGTTGCGCTTCATGGCGCCGCCCGTCACCGCGCTGCCCGCGCTATTCGTCGGCGTCAGCTATCGACTGGCGCCGAAGTATCGCTGGCCCGCACAGTACGAGGATGCGCGCGACGCTATGCGCTGCATTCGGCGCCTCGCCCCAGAGCACGGAGGCGACCCCGAGCGGATCGTAGTGGCCGGCCACTCGGCGGGCGGGCACCTTGCATCGATGGTCGTACTGCGCTGCGAGGCTGGCGCATTCGCCGGCTGCATGCCGCTGAGCAGCCCATTCGATCTGCGTTACGGTGAAGTCGACGAGGCAAGCAGCGAGGCGAGAGTTTACAAGTATCTGCTCAAACAGCGCTCGGACGATGCGGATGCGAGCCCGATCCTGCACGTCGATGGGAACGTGACGCCGTTTCATTTGGGGTGGGGCGGACGTGACATGCCACACATCCGGCGTGCGGGCGAAGCGATGCGCAAGGCGCTCGCCGAGCAACCGGGTGCGGTTACGGCCCACGTGTATCCGGACGACGACCATTTCGCGACACATACGCGCCTCGTCGAGTCGGCCGACGATTGGTACGCTCAACTGCGTGCGCTGCTCGTGACACACCCCGCGACGCAGAAGTGAATATGAACAAGACACCGGACCTGAAGAACAGGAGAAAGGCCATGATGATTTCCCGACGCACATTCGTAACCGCCGTCGCTGGTTCCGCACTCGCCGGACGAACTGCGGTCGCACGTGCCCAAACGGTTCTTACCGTCTCGGGCTGGACGCCGCCGAAGCACCACTTCACGCAACTGATGCAGAATGTATGGGCGAAAATGGTCGAGCAGGAGTCGGACGGGTTGCTGAAGATTCGCTACCTTCCCCGCGCACCGATGGGCGCTGCTCAGACCTTCGACGGCGTGCGCGACAGCCTCGTCGACATCAGCTTCATTGCGCACGGCTACACTGCGGGCCGCTTCGTGCTGACGAAGGTCGCCGAGATGCCCTTCCTTGCCAACAAGGCAGAGACGCTCTCGGTCGCCTACCAGCGCATTTTCGAGCGGCGGTTGGCGAAGGCGAACGAACACAAAGGCGTCGTGCCTCTGGCGATGTTCACGCCCGGCCCGGGTCATCTGATGTCGCCGGGGCAGGCGTTCGACGACGTCGCGTCGATCCGCGGCAAGAAGATTCGCGCACCCGGCGGGATCGCGACCCAGGTCGCCGAGGCGCTCGGTGCCGCGCCGCTGTCGCGCCCGGCAAGCGAGTTGTACGAACTGCTGGCAGGCGGCATCGTCGACGGCGCATTCATGCCGGCGGACGTCTTCGGCGGCTGGCGGCTCGAGGATCTCATCAAGAGCGTCACTAGCGTGCCCGGCGGCTTCTACAACGCGAGCTTCGCGCTAATCATGAATCCTGCGAAATACGACTCGTTGTCGGGCGATCAGAAAACGGCGCTGAAGAAGGTAACCGGAGAAGTATTTTCGCGCATCGCCGGTCGGGCGTCCGACGAGGCAGACACGCGCGGATGGAAGCTCTTCGGAGACAAGGGTGGGAAGCGCTACCCTGCTTCGGACACGTTTATCGCCCAGATCCGTCAGCGCTTTGCCGGTACCGAGGAGGCGTGGGCGAAGCAAGCGTCGAACGACACTGGCGTTGACGCGGCCGCTGCACTCGCCGACCTCCGCACCGAGATCGAGAGGGTAAACGCCGCGAGGTAGCGCGCAATCGCAGACGGCGACAGCGCGCAGCACAGGCTTTGCTCGGTCCGTTCTCATAGTTCCCAATGTGACAAAGGGCTCGATGGAGCGCCTTCGCAATGCGATCGTTACAGCGCTGGAGGTCCTCGCTTCCGCGTTGCTGGTGACGATCATGCTGATCACCGTCGTGGATGTCGTTTTCCGGTATCTGCTGAAGAGCCCGCTTGCGGCGAGCTTCGAGCTTACCGAGGTTCTGCTCGTGGTGATGATCTACGCGAGCATCGCCGTCGCGATGGCGCGCGACGATCACATCGAGGTGACGCTGCTCAATCCCCTGCTCGCCCGCGCGCCGTGGTTCAATCGTGCTGCTCGCACCGTCTTTCGGCTTGCGATCGCAGTCGCGTTCTCCTTGCTTGGCTATTGGGTTTTCGAGCTCGGCCAAGGGAAATGGGTCGAATTCACGCCAGTGATGCACCTGCCATTGGCGCCAGTGGCATGGGCGGTCGTGGTCGCACTTGTACTGGCCGCGGTATTGTCGGTGCTATCCGTGGTGTCTCCGCTCGAGAAACGCCCGGCCCAGGACGACTGACGTGTTCGCGTTCTTCGCAGGGCTTATCGCTCTCGTCACGCTGATCCTGTTGCGCATGCCGGTCGGGCTCGCACTCGGTCTGGTCGGGTTCTTCGGCTACGGATACTTTCTCGATCTGGGCATCGCTGGGAAGATGGCCGCCAGTGCCGCCTTCGAACTCGGAGCGTACTCGCTGTCGGTGATCCCGCTGTTTGTGCTGATGGGGAATTTCGTCTCGGCAAGCGGGCTGGGGCACGATCTGTTTCGCGCGGCCTACACGTTTATTGGCCGACTGCCCGGCGGACTTGCGATCTCGTCTATCCTCGCCTCGAGTGGCTTCGCCGCGATCTCCGGTTCGAGTGTCGCGTCGGCTGCAACGATGGCGAAGGTCTCCTATCCGCCGATGCGCTCGTTCAACTACTCGGCGTCGTTCTCGCTCGCGACGATCGCTGCCGGCGGGACGCTCGGCATCCTCATCCCGCCGAGCGTCATCCTCATCATCTACGGGATCCTGGCAGAACAGAACATCGCCAAGCTGTTTCTTGCCGGCATCCTGCCCGGGCTCTTGGGCATGTTGCTGTACTTGTGCGCCGTTGCCTGGGTCGTGTGGCGCGACCCGAAAGCGGGACCGCGTGGCGAATCGTTCGGATGGAAGGAACGGCTGACTTCGCTCTATCCAGTGTGGGGTGTCTTCGCGCTGTTCATCCTGGTCATAGGCGGGATGTACGGCGGGATCTTTACGGCAAACGAGGGGGCTGGCATCGGAGCCTGCGGCGCGTTTATCCTCGCGCTCCTTCGGCGAAACACGAACCGCAAGCAGTTGCAGCAGGCGATCGTCAGCGCAGCGCGAACGACGGGCGCACTCTTTCCGATCCTCCTCGGGTCGATGATCATGAGCAACTTCATCGGAATGACGGGGGCGCCCGACGCGTTCGCGGACTTTGTGCACGAGATCGATCCTCAGCCGTGGATGCTCGTGTTGCTGGTGATCCTGCTGTACCTGTTCCTCGGGTGTTTCTTCGAGAGTTTTTCAACGCTGTTCGTGACGATTCCGATCGTGCTGCCGTTAATCGACGCCGCCGGGATCGACCTGATCTGGTTTGGCATCCTGGTCGTCGTCACGATCGAGATCGGACTACTAACGCCGCCCTTTGGCATGAATGTGTTTGTGCTGACCTCGGCGTTGACCGAAATTGATCCAGGCCCGGTGTTCCGAGCCCTCGTTCCGTTCCTGGTCGCCGACCTGGTGCGAATCGCGTTGCTCGTGCTGTTGCCCTCGCTTGTTCTCTGGCTGCCGAGTCACATGTAGCGAACTGCAGCTCGTAACGGATCTCGGGAAAATCGCAGGAAACGGAGGCCAGATGACCAGACAGACATACCCGGTGGAGACAGTGGGAGAAGCAATCCTCGAGCTGCTCCGGGTGCGCGGCATCAAGTATCTGTTCGGCGGCGCGCCAACTTCGATGCTCGAGGCGATCGCAAAGAAGAACGCGCAAGGCAGCGAAACGCTGCGCGGCGTGATCACGCCGCATGAGCAGACGGCGGTGGCGATGGCGCACGGCTACTACGTAGCTAGCGGAGAGTTGCAGCTCGTGTACCTGTACTCGATCGTTGGCACCGCCAATGCGCTCGGCGGGATCATCAACGCGTCGCGCTCGCGTATCCCGATGATTCTGATCGCCGCGCGCTCGCCGATTTCAGAGCGACCGGGAGTCGTCGGCGCACGCGACATACACGTCCAGTGGGCGCAGGAGAGCTTCGACCAGGGTGCGCTCGTGCGGGAGTACGTGAAGTGGGACTATGAACTGCGCAATGCCGACCAGCTAGAGGCGGTGATCGATCGCGCGATCGAGGTCGCGACCGCCGCGCCCTGCGGGCCGGTCTATCTGTCCGTTCCGCGTGAGCTTCTCGCGGAACGAATCGATTCGGTCTCAGCTGACGTTCCGAGTCGTCGGGTTGTCGACGCCAAGCTCCATGCGAATCCCGAGAGACTGGTCGAGGCGGCCGAACTGCTCGTCGCAGCGAAGAAGCCGGTGATCATCACCTCGGAGGTCGGGCGCGACGTCGCGGGGCGCGACGCGTTGGTAGCGCTCGCCGAGGCGGGTGGATTCGGCGTCCTTGAGGCTAGCCCAGTGTACGCGAACTTTCCGCCCTCGCACCCGTGCCACCTGGGGTACGTCTTTGCGTCGCAAACGCGGCCGGAACTCAGCGAGGCCGATGTCGTGCTAGTCGTCGAGTCAGACGTTCCGTGGTTCGAGGCGCGGGTCCCGATGCCCGAATCGACGCGGGTTATCCAGCTCGGAGTTGAGCCGTTCTATCAGCGCTATCCGATGCGTAGCTTTCGCTGCGACCTTCCGCTCGTCGCCGACGCGGCGCCGGCGCTGCGCGAGCTAGCACGTCTCGTCGCCGAGCGCGTTGACGTGGGCGTGGTTTCACGGCGCGTCGCCGAGCACAGGAATCGCCGGCTGGCCGATCGTGCGGTGCTCGATCAAGCGATCGACGAGGATAGTCGAAGGGCCGGCATCACGTTCACCTGGGCGAGCAAGTGCGTCGCGCAGGTGCTGTCTGACGACACGGTGCTCGTGAACGAGTACCCGCTCGACCTGCGCATCGCCGCAACGGAAGCGCCGGGAAGTTATTTCGGCCCTTCGCATGCGGGTGGGCTAGGCTGGGCTTTCGCCGCGGCGCTCGGCGTGCGCGCCGCCCGGCCGACGAGCATTGTCGTCTGTGCGGTCGGCGACGGCTCGTATCACTACGCCGTACCGACCTCGTGTCACTACGTCTCGGCGGACGAGAAGCTTCCGCTGCTGGTGGTCGTGTTTGACAATGGCGGGTGGAACGAAGTGCGCAAGAGCGTGACCCGCGTGCACCCTGACGGATGGGCGGTGAAGCAGAAGCGGATGCCGCTGGTGGCTTTCGAGAGCCCGACGCATTACCAGAAGATCGTCGAAGCATTCGACGGCTATGGAGTAACGGTGCATCACGGCGACGAATTACCCGCTGCATTGGAGCGCGCCATGGAGGTCGTTCGCAACGAAGGCCGGCAGGCGCTCGTGCACATTGTCTGCTGCGCATGATTGACGCGGCGCGGTCAAACTGGACGAAGTCATGAGCGAATCGATACGAGCAACCCTGGACGCGCAACGAACCGCTTTTCGCGTGGAAGGGTCGCCAAGTCCGGACGTACGGCTCGACCGCCTGACGCGATTGTCGAAGGCGGTTCTGCAGCACGAGGACGCGCTAGTTGAGGCACTGTACGCGGATTTCGGCGGACGCTCGCGGTTCTCAAGCCGTACCGGCGACATCCTCGGCACTGTTGCGGCGATCGACTACACGAAAGCGAATCTGGTCCAATGGATGAAGCCGGTACGCGTCGCGTTGCCGCCCGAAGTGGAGCAGCAGGGCACGTGGGCCGAGGTGCTGTTCGAACCGCTCGGCGTCGTCGGTGCGATCGTGCCGTGGAACGGACCGGTACTGTTGGCGAGCATCGCTGCGGCCGGCGCGTTCGGTGCGGGCAACCGCGTGATGCTGAAGCTTTCGGAGTTTGCGCCGCAAACGGCCGAGGCGCTGAAGGTTGCCTTCGCGGAGTTCTTCGATCGCAGCGAGCTAGCGGTCTTCACCGGTGACAGCAGCGTTGCCGCGGAGTTCTCCATGCAGCCGTTCGATCACCTGCTTTTCACCGGATCGTCGGTGGTCGGAAAGCGCGTGATGCGAGCCGCCGCCGAGAACTTGGTTCCGGTAACGCTCGAGATGGGCGGAAAGAGCCCAGTCGTCATCGGACTCAGCGCCGATCGGGGCAATACGGCGAACCGCATCGTCATCGGTAAGCTCGCATCGGCTGGACAAGTTTGCGTCGCGCCGGACTACGTTCTTGTACCGAAAGGACAGACCGGTCAATGGATTGCGGCGTTCCAGAAGGCAGCCGAGGCGATCTATCCGGACCTGTTGCGCAATGAGGATTACACCGCGGTGATCGACCACCGGAACTTTGCGCGCCTTCGCGCGCTGCTCGAAGATGCGAAGGAGAAGGGAGCTACGCTGCATTTCCATCCCGATGGGGCCTCGCTGGAGACGCTGGGCGAGAAGGGTCGATTTCCGTTTGTCGTGCTCAGCGGCGCCAAGCGCGATACGCGCGTGATGCAGGAGGAGATCTTCGGCCCGTTGCTGCCGATCCTCGAATACGAGAACTTGTCGGAAGCGCTCGACGAGATCCGGCGCAACGACCACCCGTTGTCGGCCTATTACTTTGGCAGCAACGAGGCGGAACAAGCCGAGGTGGTGCAGTCCGTCGCTACCGGCAGCTTCGTCGTCAATGACGTTCGGTGCCAATTGTTCTACGAGGCGCTGCCGTTCGGCGGGGTCGGCGCTAGCGGGATGGGGCGCTATCGGGGCCACGAGGGATTCCGTACGTTCAGCAATGCGAAAACGGTGCTCCACCAACGAGCCAGCGAAGGCGTGCTTGCGCGAAGCCGCCCGCCCTTCGGGGAGGCGGCGAACGAGGCGGTACGGCAGCGGATCGACGAGGCGAAGGCCAAGGTGTTCGGGTCCTGAGGCCGGCCGGCGGCATCGGCTCACGCTCGATGCGCGCCTCGGTCTTCAGCACCCGCACTCAAAGCAAGAGGCACGCTTCGCCAGGACGCTTGTGCCTGCACGGCGCTTTCTAGGTATCGAAGACGCCGCCCCGCCATGACACGGTGGCGCCCACGACACGGCGACCACCGAGGCCAGGGTCGCAATCAATGCAAAACGCCAGGCCCGCGCAGGATCGGCGAGGCTCTCCGGCACGAGCATCACATCCGGCGAAATCGGGAAGAACGACGATTCGGCTAAGCTGAGCCCGCCCAGGCGCCACGGCGCACAACGGTGGCGCGACCAGCGCATCGCGCGCTGGCTGAGCGAGGAAAAAACCCGCATCAATCAGTCACCGCGCACGATGGCCGTGATCTGCGACGCGTCGAGCGTGCGTGCTTTCGATCAGGAAGCGCTGCTCGGCCTCGTTCGGTCGCACCCGCTTCGCCAGCCAGCGACTCAGCGATGCTGGTGCCGCGCTGGGCCGGGCTCTGCTGGTCATGTCACCTGGAGAACGTGTCATGGCACCTCTGCCAATCGATCGCACATCTTGTCGGTTCATCGTCGCCAACAACTCAGTCGCCGCCTGGCCCGCACGGCCGACGCCGGACAGATCCAGCTCGATTGACGTGGGGCGGGCCGTTGCTCGGGGGAACAGCCGCGTGTGCAGCAGTTCGCTCGTCTCGGGCTCGACGAGCGGCGTCTCCAGGAAGGCGGGACATTTGGGAACAAGCAACGGGTTGTCGCCGCCCGCTTGCGCTCTACGCTGCAGTTTCGGTCCCCTGGTGCCCAAGCGTCGGATGAACGCCGCATTCAGGCGCCGTTCATGCGCCCCGGCTCAGACTGCGAACACGGTCCTCGTTGATCGGGTTTGAAAGAGAAGGGGAAACATCATGACTTCGACAGAATTCTTGACGGCCATCGCCGCGGTCCTCGTGAGCGGAGCCGTGGTGGCAGGATCCGCGCAGGCAAAGACTCGCGACCACGAGCGGGCAGGCCCGGTGCTCCAGGTGGTGCCCAACGGCAGCCTGCCCGGACAGGTGTCGTACGGATGGCAGTATTTCTCGGATCCGCGGGCGGCGCATGCGGTCGTCATCAGCCCTTCGGGCGAATACTTCCTGAGCCGCGGCGACGGGCCGAAGCAGATCACCGGACCAGCGGGTGACGTGTCGATCACGCGGCCGACGAAAGGATGACGATCGCCGCATTCAAAGTCGGCACATGCCGATGCGCTCAGGCATCGGGAGCCGGACGTCGGGAATCAGCGGCACCCCGGCGTTCGGCGGCGGCACCACACCGCCAGGATGTCGCCGAGGACGTCGCGGCGCCACAGCGGTCCGGCCAGGGAACGTGGTCATCGAATCGTTTTCGCGAAAGGCGTGCTGTCTACTGCAACATCCGCAGCTTGCGGCTGGCAATGTAGGGATCGACTCGCTTCAGCAGCCAGTATGCCGCGCGCTGTCGCAGCTGCCGCCACCAGGATGAGGCCGGCACCCCGCTCGGTCGGCTGTGCTGCAGGTCCGCGTCGAACATCGCGCGCGCCTGCTCCGCCAGCGCCGGCACCGGCAAGCGCAGAGTCAACTCGTAATTGATGAGGCGGCTGCGCACGTCGAGGTTGGCCGAGCCGATGTAGACAACGTCGTCGACCACCAGCAGCTTGCTATGCATCATCTGCGGCAGATACTCGAAGAACCGGATATCGACGCTGCCGAGGCGCCGGATCGCGTGCCAGGTCGCAAGTTGAGCCACCGGAACGTCGCTATTCGCGGGCATCAAGATGCGCACCTCGCCGCGCAGCGCCGCCTGCGCCAGCACGCGACCAAACTCTCGCGAGGGCAGGAAGTAGGCGGCATGCACGCTCACCCGAGAAGCGCTTTGCAGATCGGCATGCAGCTGGCGGCGCGACTCGACAGTGCCGCACCCCGGGCCCGCCAGCAGTAGCGCCGGCTTTGACGCATCGCGATCCGGCGACGGGTTCGTGCGGGCAAACGTGCGCAGGCCGGAAGGCCGGAATGCCGCCAGCGCCCACATCCGCCCGAAGCTGCCGGCCAACGCATCGGCCATCGGCCCATGCAACTCCAGCGCGACATCGCGCCATCCGTAGGTCACGCCATCGCCGTCGTACTCGTCGGCAAGGTTCAACCCGCAGACAACGGCGGTCGCACCGTCGGTCACCAGCAGCTTGCGATGGTTGCGGAAACTGAGGCGAAGCAGCCGCATCGGGTTGAACCAGCGCAACTGCCCACCGTGCTGTTCGAACTCGCGCCAATAACCGCGGGCGACTTCGTCGGAGCCGAATGCGTCGAGCAACAACTGCACGCGCACGCCGCGCGAGCAGGCTGCGATCAGCGCCTCGCGAAATCGATTCGAGACGACACCCGGTTTGCAGATGTAGAACTCCAGAGCAATGCTGTGCCGCGCGCGCGCGATGTGTTGCAGCATCGCCTCGAAGGTGGCGGTGCCTGTGGCCAACCATCGGAAAACGTGCCCGGCCCCCGACACCGGCGCGAATGCCATGCGCTGCGCTGCGTTTGTTGCCCTGATCGTAGCTTCGCTCGTGTTCGTACCCACATGGCTCGCCCTGCAAGGTCGTGCCGATCCGTGGCGCGTCAGTCGATCCGCTTGCCGGCCTCGCCCGAGTACTGGATCCGGTGCAGCAGCGCATACGCGCCGCCCGCCGCGATCAGCTCGCCGTGCCGGCCCTGTTCGACGATGTGCCCGCCTTCGAGCACCAGGATACGGTCGGCACGCTCGATCGTCGACAGGCGGTGCGCGATCACCAGCGTCGTGCGCCCCGACATCGTGCGCTCCAGCGCGCCCTGTACGTCGCGCTCGGTTTGCGAGTCCAGCGCCGAGGTCGCCTCGTCTAGCAGCAGGATCGGGGCGTCCTTGTAGAGCGCGCGCGCGATCGCCAGTCGCTGGCGCTGCCCGCCCGAGAGCGTCGCGCCGCGCTCGCCGATCACCGTGTCGAGTCCGGCCGGGAGCTCGCGCACGAAGCGCTCGAGCGCCGCCGCTCCCAGCGCGGCCCAGACCCGCGCGTCGTCCACGGCGTCGCTCGCGCCGAAGGCCACGTTCGAGCGCACCGTGTCGTTGAACAGGACGATGTCCTGGCTCACGAGCGCGATCTGCGCGCGCAGGCTCTCGAGCGCGAGCTCGTCCACCGCGACCGAGTCGATCAGCACGCGCCCTGAAGTCGGCGCAAGGAATCGCGGAACCAGGTTCACCAGCGTCGTCTTGCCCCCGCCCGAAGAGCCGACCAGCGCGACCAGCTCCCCCGCGCGAATGTCCAGGTCGACCTCGTGCAGCGCGTCGCGCTCGGCACCGGGGTAGCGAAACGAGACACCCTCGAAGCGGATCGCGCCCGATGCCCGATCGATCGTCGCGCTTCCCAGGTCTTCTTCGATCGGGCGATCGATCAGCTCGAACACGCGCTCGGCCGCCGCGAGCCCGCGCTGCAGCGCGTTGTTGATGTCGGCCAGCCGCTTGAGCGGCGCGAGCAGCATGAGCATCGCGGTGATGAACGAGACGAACCCGCCCACCGTGACCTGGTTGTCGATCGACTGCGCCAGCGCGATCGACACGACGATCGCCATCGCGATCGCCGCGCACAGCTGGGTGATCGGCACGGTGGCCCCGCCGGCGATCGCGTTGCGCATCGCGAAGCCGCGCAAATGATCGGATGTGCGCCCGAAGATCTGCGCCTGACGCGCGTAGGCGCCGAACACCTTGATGACCTTGTAGCCGTGCACCGCCTCCTCGACGACGCGCGTCAGCTCGCCGGTGTGCTCCAGGCTGCGGCGGTTGAGCATGCGCATGCGCCGGCTGAACGCGACGACGACCAGCGCGAACACCGGGATCAGCGCGAGCGCGACGAGCGTGAGCTGCAGGTTAAGGTACAACAGCCAGCCGAGCAGCCCGACGAGAACCAGGGTGTCGCGCACGATGATGGTGAGCACGCTCGTGGTCGCGAGGGTGACGTTGTTCACCTCGAACACGATCTTCGAGATCAGCTGGCCCGCCGCTTCGCGCTCGAAGTCCGGTGCGGGCAGGCGCACGACGCGCGCGAACATCTCGCGGCGAACGTCCACGAGGACCTTGTTCGCGACCCAGGTGAGCGCGTAGTTGCTGGTGAAGGTCGCGATCCCGCGCACCACGAAGATCGCGATGATCGCCACCGGAACGTACCAGAGCTCGAATCCGCCGGGCGCGGCGAAGCCATCGTCTAGCAGTGTCTTCATCAGCGCCGGGAACAGCGGTTCGGTCGCGGCGGCGACGACCATCGCGACCATGGCCAACGCCAACCCGCGCAGGTACGGACGCGCGTACGCGAACAACCTGCGGTAGATGGCGACACTCTCGTTCACGGGCGCCCGGATTCTAGCAGCGCGCGCATCACGCGGCTCAGTACTCGACCTTGACGAGCCTCGCGTGCAGACGCGCCAACGCCTCCGAGATCAGGTCGTCGTCGGGGTTCACGCGCCACTGCTCGCCCAGTTCGACGACGCAGCTCGCATGCGCGTTGCCGTACTCGACCACGACCGGAATCGACGGCGCGTCAGGCAGGCCCTGCGGAACGTGCGGCTCGATCACGCTTCGCAGCGCGCGGACCTCCGCGACGCCGTTGAGCTGGATGCGCAGGCGCTTGCCGAATTCCCTGCGCGCCTCGACCAGCCCGAGCAGGCGCTCGGCGAGCACGCGAAGCCCCCCGTTGTATTCGTCGGCGACGACCTTCGCGAGCACGACCAGCAGCTCGTCGCCGCGGATCGCGGCGCGATGGCGTTCGAAGAGTTCGTTGAAGACCGTGACTTCGACCGCAGCGGTGCCGTCGTCGAGGGTGATGATCGCCATCTTTCCCCTGCGCGACATCTGGGTGCGCTGCGCGCCGACGATTCCAGCGATCCACACCGGTTGGGGCGACGGCTGGAGCTGCGCGAGGCGGGTCCTGGCGAACCAGTTCACCTCTTCGGCGAAGTCGCTGAACAGGTGCCCGCTGAAGAAGAACCCCAACGCGCTCTTTTCCTCGAGCAGCCGCTGGCGATCGCTCCAGCGAGGCGACCCGAGCCACTGCACCGGCGCACCGCCCGCGCCGTCACCCTCGTCGAACAGGCTGACCTGGTCGGCTGCCGCGGCTCGCGCGTCTGCCGATTCGATCGCGTTGCCCACGTTGGCCAGGAGTTTCGCGCGATCCGGGTCGATCGAATCGAATGCGCCCGCGCGCACCAGTGCCTCGACCGCACGCCGGTTCACCAGGCGCCGATCGATCCTGGCGCAGAAGTCGAACAGATCCGAGAACGGCGATTCGTGCCGCGCCTGCACGATGCTCAGGACGGCCGACGCACCGCTGCCCTTGACCGCACCCAGTCCGTAGCGGATCGATCGCTGGTCGACCGGCTCGAAACGAAGGCCGGAAGCATTGACGTCGGGGCCCAGTACCTCCAGCCCGTTGGCGCGCGCGTCGCCGATGAGCATCTGCACCTTGTCGGTGTCGGCCATCTCCGAAGAAAGAGTGGCCGCCATGAACTCCGCCGGGTAGTGCGCCTTGAGCCCCGCCGTGTGATAGGTGATCACCGCATAGGCAGCCGTGTGCGACTTGTTGAACCCGTACTCGGCGAACATCGCCATCAGGTCGAACAGCCGGTTCGCGAGTTCGCCGCTGTAGCCCTTTGCGAGCGCGCCATCGACGAACACGTCGCGGTGCTTGGCCATCTCCTCGGGTTTTTTCTTCCCCATCGCGCGGCGCAGCAGGTCGGCGGCTCCAAGCGTGTACCCGCCGATCGTCTGCGCGATCTGCATCACCTGTTCCTGGTAGACGATGACCCCGTAAGTGGGTTCGAGGCATGTCCGAAGGTCGGGATGAAAGTAGTCGATGCGCTGCTCGCCCTTCTTCCTGAGGACGAAGTCCTCGACCATTCCCGATCCCAGCGGACCCGGCCTGTACAGGGCGAGCGCGGCGATGATGTCCTCGAAGCGGTCGGGCTGCAGCTTGCGCAACAGCTTCTTCATCCCGTCGCTTTCCAGCTGGAAGATCGCGTTGGTGTTGGCGTCCTTGAGGATCCTGTAGGCCTTGGGATCGTCGAAGCCAAGAGAGGACAGGTCCAGGTTCAGCCCCGGGTTGCGGGCGTTGACGCAATCGAGCGCGAGCTGCAGCGTCGTGAGGTTGCGCAGGCCAAGGAAGTCGAACTTCACAAGGCCCACCGCCTCGACATCGTCCTTGTCGAACTGGCTGACCACCGAATCGGTCCCCGGCGCCTTGTACAGCGGGCAGAAATCGACCAGCCTGCCGGGAGCGATCAGCACGCCGCCGGCGTGCGTGCCGACGTTGCGCGCCAGGTCCTCGAGCGGCGCGGCCAGCGCGAGCAGCGCGCGCACCTCGTCTTCGCGTTCCTCGCGTTCGCGCAGCAGCGGTTCGGCCTCGCGTGCCTTGGCGAGCGACATCGGCTTGTTCTGCACGACGGGGATCAGCTTGGAGAGCTGGTCGCAGAAGGTGTAGCTCATGTCGAGCACACGGCCCACGTCGCGAATCACCGCCTTCGACGCCATCGTGCCGAAGGTCACGATCTGCGAGACGGCCTGTTCGCCATAACGCTGGCGCACGTAGTCAATGACCTTGTGACGGTTGTCCTGGCAGAAGTCGATGTCGAAGTCAGGCATCGACACGCGCTCCGGGTTCAGGAAACGCTCGAACAGCAGCGAATAGGGAATCGGGTCGATATCGGTGACCCCGAGCGCGTAGGCCACGAGCGACCCGGCCCCCGATCCCCTTCCGGGCCCCACCGGCACGCCGTTGTTCTTGGCCCAGTTGATGAAGTCGGCCACGATCAGGAAGTACCCCGCGTAGCCCATCTGCGCGATCATTTCGCACTCGTACTCGAGGCGTTCGTCGTAGCGCGTGCGGTTCTTCGCCAGCGATGCGGGATCCGCGAACAGCTTCCTTAGACGCCCGGCGAGTCCGCCGCGCGCGAGTTCGCGCAGGTACCCGTCGATCGTCGTGCCCGGCGGTATCGGGAACTGCGGCAACTGCGCCTGGCCCAGCGTCATCTCGAGGTTGCATCGTTTCGCGATCTCGACGCTGTTCGCGAGCGCCGAGGGCAGGTCGGCGAAAGCCTCCTGCATCTCGGCCTGTGAGAGCAGGTACTGCCGCTCGGTGAAGCGGCGCTGGCGACGCGGGTTGGCGAGCATCTCGCCCTCGGCGATGCACACGCGCGCCTCGTGTGCGCCGAACTCCTGCGGCGCGATGAACTGCACCGGGTGCGTCGCGACGATCGGCAAACCGAGTTCGGCGGCGAGCCGCGCCGCTTCCCTGGTCTGGAGTTCGGCCTCGTCGTTGGCGAAACGCTGCACCTCGAGGTAGTACGCGCCCGGAAACCGCCGCGCCCAGCGGCCCGCCGCCTGCTGCGCGGCGCTGCGGTTGCGCGCGATCAGAGCCTGGCCGACGTCGCCCCACTGCGCGCCGGAGAGTGCGATCAATCCTGCGGTCGACTCCGCACCCGGTTCGTCGAACCAATCGGCGCGAAGCTCGGCGCGGCCGCGGTGTTCGTTGCCGAGCCAGGCACGCGAGATCAGCGTGCACAAGCTGAGGTATCCTGCGCGATCGCGCGCGAGCAACGTGAGCCGATGCGGGCGATCGCGGTCGGCGTCGTTGCTGAGCCAGCAATCGACCCCCAGAATCGGTTTGACGCCCGCGGCGCGGGCCGCCTTGTAGAACTTGATCCAGCCGAACAGGTTTCCCAGGTCGGTGATCGCGACCGCGGGCTGGGCATCGGCGGCGGCGGCGGCGACGAGGGAATCGACGCGAACGATCGAATCGGTGATCGTGTATTCGCTGTGCACCCTGAGGTGAACGAAGTGGGGCTCGCGCATCTGTAAAATTCTAACGCCGCGCGACCGCGGTCGACCCGGGCAAACGAATGACGACCAGTATCGACCATCGACGCGCGATCGCGTTGCTATGTTTCTGTGCAGTGTGCTGGAGCCTCGCGGGCGTGTTCACGCGTCTGCTCGAGAACGCCGAGGGATTCGAGATCACCTTCTGGCGCAGCCTGTTCTGCGCGATCGGGGTGTTCGCGGCGCTGGTCTGGCAGCAGGGGCGCCGGGCGCTCGTGCCGGTGTTCGCGATGGGCGTTCCGGGCCTGGTCTCGGGGCTGATGTGGGCAGTGATGTTCACCTGTTTCATGCTCGCCCTCACCCGCACGAGCACCGCGAACACGCTGCTCGTGTCGAGCCTGTCGCCGTTGTTCGCCGCGATCCTCTCGCGCGTCGTGCTGGGCGAGCGCGTCAAGCGCGGCACCTGGTTGGCGATCGCGATCGCGTTGATCGGAATCTGGTGGATGGTGCGCGAGGGGATTTCGGGGGGTGGCGCGATCGGCATGCTGATCGCGCTGGGCGTTCCGATCGCCGCGGCGATCAACCTGGTGACGCTGCGCCGGATGCATGCGCACGTCGACCTCGCGCCCGCCGTACTGATCGGCGCGGTGATCTCGTGCGCCGCCACGCTGCCGCTCGCCTGGCCGATCGCCGCGAGCCCCCGGGATCTCTCGATCCTCGCGCTGCTCGGCTTTGTCCAGCTCGCCTTGCCGTGCATGCTGCTGGTGCGCGTCGCGCGGCACCTCGCCCCGCAGGAGATCGCCCTGATCGCACTGCTCGAGGTCGTCCTCGGCCCGATCTGGTCCTGGCTCGGCGCGGGCGAGGCGATGGCGCCGGCGACGATCCAGGGAGGACTCGTCGTGCTCACCGCGCTCGCGGCCAACGCGTGGTTCGGCACGCAGCGGATCGCCGGCGCCACCGCCTGAGCGCGCGGAGAGCCGATTCCCGATGGAAACCGCCATGCGCGCGCTGATCGAACTCGACGCCCGCGCGGTCGTCGGGCTGTTCACCGACATCGACGACACGCTGACCACGAACGGCCGCATGCCCGCGGCCGCATACGACGCGCTGACGCGGCTGGCCGACGCGGGGCTGCGGGTCGTTCCGGTCACCGGGCGCTCCGCGGGCTGGGCGCACATGGCGATGCACCTGTGGCCGGTGCACGCGGTGATCGCCGAGAGCGGCGGGGTGTGCCTGCACCGCGACCAGGCGCAGCGGCTGTGCTGGATGCACCACGCCGCGCAAGCCGCGGTCCGCGACGACCGCCAACGGATCGCGAGCCTCGCCGAGACGGTCATGCGCGAAGTGCCAGGCCTCGCGCTGGCCTCGGACAACGCGTTCAGGATCGTCGACTTCGCGCTCGACTATTGCGAACAGGTCGAGCGCGTGCCGCACGAGCAGGTCGAGCGCGCGGTTCGGATGTTTCGCGAAGCGGGATTCCAGGCCCGCGCGAGCACCGTGCACATCAACGTGTGGAGCGGCGACTTCGACAAGGCGCCGATGGCGCTTCGTTACCTGCGCGAAGCCGGCGGCGGCGGCGAAGCACTCGACCCCGACCGATGGGTATTCGTCGGCGACGCGCCGAACGACGTGTCGATGTTCGAAACCTTCGCGAAGTCGGTCGGCGTCGCCAACATCCTGCGCTTTCGCGGGCAGCTCGCGACGCCGCCGGCCTTCGTCACTCGCGCCTCGTACGCCGACGGATTCATCGAACTCGCGCAGCACCTGCTCGCGCAACGGCTAGGCGCCTAGCGCCGATCGGTTCCAATCGTGCCCGCTTCGCCTGGCTCCTACGTCGGACGCTTCGCGCCCTCGCCCACCGGGGCTCTTCACGCTGGGTCGCTGGTCGCCGCTCTGGGCAGTTTCCTCGACGCGCGCGCGCACGCCGGTCGCTGGTTGCTGCGCATCGAGGACCTGGACCCGCCGCGCGAAGTGCCGGGCGCGACTGCGTCGATCCGCGACGCCCTGAACGCGCTGGGATTCACCCACGACGCCGAAGTCATCGTGCAGAGCGCTCGCGGCGAGCACTACCAGCGCGCCTTCGAGCAGTTGCTCGCGCGCGGACAGGTCTACCCATGCGCGTGCTCGCGGCGCGAAATCGCCGATTCGCTCACGCGTGTCGGCGTGCCGATCGACCGTCATCGCGAAACGGTTTACCCCGGAACCTGTCGCGAGGGCCTCGCCGCAGGTCGCGTCGCGCGCGCATGGCGCATCAGGGTCGGCGACGCGCGCGTCGCCTGGCGCGACCGCGACGGGACCCGACGGGTCTGCTACCTCGGTGACGAAGTCGGCGACTTCGTGTTGCGTCGTGCGGACGGATTGTGGGCCTACCAGCTGGCGGTCGTCGTCGACGACGCGCTGCAGCAGGTGAGCGACGTCGTGCGCGGGGAGGACTTGCGCGAGTCCACCGCGCGGCAGATCTTCCTGCAGCACAAGCTCGGATTCCCGACTCCGAACTACCTGCACTTGCCGCTGGTCGCGGGCGCCAACGGCGAGAAGCTCTCGAAACAAAACGGCGCGGCCGAGATCGTCACCG
>JAHDXY010000438.1 GCA_023384005.1 Burkholderiaceae bacterium
GCCGAAGCGCCTTCCTTCGACACCGACCTTGCGCAGGAGTCGCGCCTGATCGCCGCCGATGCCCTGCCGGATCGGCCGGTAGACCGCAGCCACATGGTGATGCTGGGCGGCACGATGCAGCCCTATGTCTGGACGATCGACGACGCCGTCTGGGGCCAGCATCGACCAATCGCCGCGCGCAGCGGCGAACGTGTCGTTCTGTCGTTTCACAACATGTCGATGATGGGCCACCCGATGCATCTGCACGGGCATGTGTTCCAGATCGTCGGGCTGAATGGACGTGCGGTCTCAGGCCCGCGGCGGGACACGGTTTACGTGCCGCCGATGTCGATGGTCGATGTCGCGCTCGATGCCGGAGAGGATGCGCGTTGGATGCTGCATTGCCACCACATGCCGCATCTTGCGACCGGCATGATGACCGAATTCGCGGTCAGCGCATAGGTCACGCGATGGAAGAGGACGCCGGATGTCGGCGTCCTTACACGGCAAGAAGGAGGCACAAGCATGGCGATGTTGCGAGGCGGCCATGCCGGTCACATTCCCACGAGAGGCGTTTAAGGCGCCTATGCATCAACGCGAACCCGCCCGAACGCGATGCAAGGAGATCGCAGCCACTCCGGCTGCCGAAATGCGAACCCAAAAGGAGAAAGCCGCGATGGATAATCATGGCGAACATGAGCCGCAGCCGAGCGGCAGCTTCTGGAGAACCCGAACCGGCTTCACCTTCTTCGCATTCCTCGCCGTGGCGGCGTTGTTGCTTGCCTACGAGCACCGGGTCCACCTGTTTGCCGGTAATGCGAGTCTCGTTCTGCTGCTCGTCGGCTGTTTTGTGATGCATCTGTTCATGCATCGCGGCGGTCACGGCCATGGCGGCGGGTCAGGCCGCGGAGACGAGAAATGACCGAAACAGGGTCTGCCTACGGCCTGTGGGTACTCGTCACCGTCAACTCGGCGATCTTCGTCCTGTTCGCGTTCAGCTTCTTCAAGCCGCAGACCGCGCGCGACTGGCGCTCGTTCGGCGCGTTCAGCGCGTTCATCGTCGCGCTCTTCACGGAAATGTACGGCTTTCCGCTGACGCTCTATCTTCTCTCGGGCTGGCTTCAGACCCGATATCCCGGCGTCGACTGGCTGTCGCATGACGCCGGACACCTGCTCGAGATGCTGTTCGGCTGGAAGGCCAACCCGCACTTCGGACCCTTCCACCTCATGAGCTTCGTGTTGATCGGGGCGGGATTCATGCTGATCGGGGCAGCGTGGCGCGTCCTCTACACGGCGCAGCGGTCCGGCACGCTCGCCACCGGCGGCCCCTATGGGCACATCCGGCATCCGCAATACGCGGGCTTCGTCCTCGTCCTGCTCGGCTTCCTGCTGCAATGGCCGACGCTGCTGACCCTCGCCATGTTCCCGGTCCTGGTCGCGATGTACGTGCGCCTGGCCCGCAGTGAGGAACAGCAGGCAGAGGCGGAGTTCGGCGCCGCCTGGCGGCGTTACGCCGCGACGGTGCCGGCGTTTGTGCCGCGTCGGCGCCGGATGGAGCGGACATGAGGCGCCACGCCGATCTCCTGCCGCCGGCCCCTCACGCGAGCGAGCGTGTCGATTTTGCATTCGGCGCCGGCCTTCCCGGCTTCGGGCTCGGAGAGATCGCGACTGCTATCGTTCCGTCCAACGGCATCCTCTTACAGCAAACCACCGTCCGGCCGCGGAACATTCGGGCCCTTCGCCCCACGCCGTCCCCACAGTCTGTCCGCGAAGCCGGCCGCGGCGAACCAACAGAGCAAAGGAGTGAAGATCATGACCCAGCAAGCGAAGACACGCGTCGCGGTCAACGGCTACGGAGTAATTGGCAAACGGGTCGCTGACGCAATTGCTCTCCAGGACGATATGGAGCTGGCCGGCATCGCCGACGTTGCATCCGACTGGCGCATTCGAGTGGCAGCGGCCAAGGGCTACGCCATCTTCGCCGCCACGGAAGAACGGCTTGATCCGATGCGCAAGGCGGGACTCGACGTTGCGGGTGCCCTTGGCGATCTGCTGCGAACCACCGACGTGGTCGTCGACTGCACGCCAAAAAACGTGGCCGCGAGGAATGTCGCAGTCTACCGGCAGAAGAACGTCAAGTTCATCCTCCAGGGCGGCGAGAAGCACGAGGTCACTGGCCACTCCTTTGTCGCTGACGCGAACTATGAGAGCGCGATCGGCCGCGACTGCACCCGCGTCGTCTCGTGCAACACGACGTCGACGGTGCGAACGCTGACGGCGCTCAAGCGCGCCGGGCTGCTCCGGAAGGCCCGCGGGACTTTGCTGCGGCGGGCCACCGACCCGTGGGAAAGCCATCTCGGCGGCATCATGAACACCCTGGTGCCCGAACCCGAAATCCCGAGTCATCAAGGACCTGACGCGCAGAGCGTCGACCCCGAGCTGGACGTGCTGACGATGGCGGTGAAGGTGCCGCAAACGCTGGCGCATCTGCACTACTGGACCGTGCAGCTGACCCGCGCCGCGAGCCAGGACGAGGTGCTCAACGCGTTCCGCGCCTCGTCGCGGATCGCGCTCGTCGAGATCGGCGACGGCCTTTCGGCGATCAATG
>JAHDXY010000038.1 GCA_023384005.1 Burkholderiaceae bacterium
AGCAGCGGACTTTTAATCCGTTGGTCGCTGGTTCGAATCCAGCACGGCCTACCAACCAATTCAAGGGCTTGGCTCCGCGAGGTGCCGAGCCCTTTTTCTTTGATCGGCTACCAGTTGGCACGAGATAAGCGATCGGTCGATCTCGCCTCACCCCAGCACCACCGTCACACTGTGAACCTTCCCGTCGTCGCGCAGCGCGATGCCATGCGCGGCGCGCTCGAGCCGGACGCCGTCGAGGTCCATTCGTGCGACGCCTTGCGTCACGCCGCGCGGGTTTTCGACCCTGATCCGATAGCTGGCGCTGCCGTGCCGGTAGCGGATTTCAAAACCCGGCCAGCCCGGGGGAATGCAGGGGTCGATATGCAGCACCTCGCCACGCCTGGTCAGTCCCAGAACGGATTCGACTCCGGCGCGGTACATCCATCCCGCCGCTCCCGTGTACCAGGTCCAGCCGCCGCGCCTGGCGTGCGGTGGTTCTGCGTAGATGTCGGCGGCCACGACATACGGTTCGACCTTGTATGCATGCACGCCGGCGCGGCTCGCTGAGCGGTTCACCGGGTTGAGCATGGCGAACAGTTCGGCTGCCCGTTCGCCATCGCCCAACTGGGCGCGCGCCATCACGCACCACACGGCCGCATGAGTGTACTGGCCTCCATTTTCGCGCACGCCCGGCAGATAGCCCTTGATGTAACCGGGATCCCTGGCGGTCTCGTCGAACGGCGGTGTGAACAGCAGCACGAGATCGTCACCCGGTCGAACCAGATACGCGTCGACCTCGTCCATTGCACGTCGCGCGCGCGCGGGACGCGCCGCGCCGGAAAGCACACTCCAGCTTTGCGCGATCGAATCGATCCGGCACTCCGCATTGCCGGCCGATCCCAGCGGCGTTCCATCGTCGAAGTACGCGCGCCGATACCACGCGCCGTCCCAGGCGTGCCTTTCTGCCGCCGCCTGCAGGTTTGCAGCGTATGCCCGCCAGCGCGCGGCCTGTCCGGATGCGCCGCGGCGCTCGGCGAGCGTGGCAAATTCCTGCAGCGTTGCGAAAAGAAACCAGGCCAGCCACACGCTCTCGCCCCGTCCCTGATGCCCGACGCGGTTCATTCCGTCGTTCCAGTCGCCGCTGCCGATCAAGGGCAGGCCGTGCACGCCGACCGGAAGGCTGCGATCGAGTGCGCGCGCGCAGTGCTCGAACAACGTGCCGCTGTGCCGCGAGATCGTCGGCGTGAAGTAGTGATCGTGCTGACCAGGCGCCAGCAACGGGCCCTCGAGAAACGCAACCTCCTCGTCGAGCACCGCCGTATCTTCCGTCACGGCCACGTAGTGCGCCGCCGCATATGGCAGCCAGACGAGATCGTCCGAGCAACGCGTGCGCACGCCGCGCCCGGTCGGTGGGTGCCACCAATGCTGGACGTCGCCCTGCACGAATTGCCGTGCGGCGGCGCGCAGCAACTGAGCGCGCGCCGCATCAGGCATCGCCACCGTCAGCGCCATCGTGTCCTGCAGCTGGTCGCGAAAACCGTACGCACCGCCGGCCTGATAGAACGCCGCGCGCGCACACAGCCGACAGGCGATCGTCTGGTACTGCAGCCACCGGTTCAGCATCAGGTCCATCGAGCGGTCGGGCGTTTCGACCTGCACGGTGCTCAGGATGCGGTCCCAGTTCTGCATGACTTCGGCGAGAACACCATCGGCGTCGGTATTGCGATAGCGCAGCACCAGATCGCGCGCGGTCTCACGGTCCGCGGCCTGTCCCAGAACAAAGTCGATGCTGACGCGTTCACCGGGTTTGAGCTCGAGCATCGTTTGCAGCGCGCAGCAGGGATCCAGAGCAGCGCCGGCTCGATCGCCGAGCGCGCCCGCCGCAGCGAGCGCCACGGGCCCTTGCAGGCTGCCGTTGCGGCCGAGGAACTCGCCCCGATCACAGGTGTAGCTCGTTTGCAGGCCGCCGAGGTCGGCAAACGCGATGCGCGCGCCGAACTCGTCGTGCAACGGATTTTGCGCGAACACGGCGCCGGTGCGCGCGTCCCGCTCGGTCACGATATACGGTGCGCTCTTCGCACGCGCAGACCCCAACACCCACTCCACATACGCGGTGACCGACAGGCGCCGCGCTCGTGACGAGTGATTCACCAGTGTGAGACGGGAGAGCTTGACCGGATCGTTCCAGCTCACGAACTGCAGCCAGTCGCACGCGATGCCGGCATAGTCCAGCTGAAAGCGGCTGTAGCCCTGGCCATGTCGAGCGACATAGCTGGCATGCCCGATTCGAATCGGCGCCGCAGTCGGCGTCCACAGCTCGGCGCTTTCCTCATCGCGGATATACAGTGCCTCGCCGGGAAGATCGCTGACAGGATCGTTCGACCATTCGGTCAACTGGTTCTCACGGCTGTTCTGCGACCAGGTATATCCGGCGCCGGTTGCCGATACCTGAAAGCCGAAATCCGGATTGGCGACGACGTTGATCCATGGCATCGGCGTGTGCTGGTGCGGGCCCAGAACGATCATGTATTCGCGGCCATCGTCGGCGAATCCGCCCAGGCCGTTGAAGAATTCGAGCGGCGGCAACTTCGCCGCTGGTGCTTCTGCACCGTGGCGCGCGAACTCCCGTCGTGCGGGGGCGTCGGCCGCACCATTGCCCTGCTGCAGGCGCAGGATCTGCTCCGCAAGGCCTCCCTGGTTGCTGATCAGCACCGCGCGCGCCGCAGTAAACAGCAGTTCGCGTTCGCCGCGGCCGAGCAAGTCCGCGCGCAGCACGAAGATGCGGCCCGGCGGGCCTTGCGTGTCCTGGCCAATCGTCGCGCGGCTCGTGCGTGCCATGTCTTGCAGAAGCGTCTGCAGATCCTGCAGGTAGGAACTCGCTTTGTCGTTGAGGATCACCAGGTCGACCGTGAGCCCCTTCATCTGCCAGTACTCGTGCGCCCGCAACAGTTGCGAGACGATGCCGCGATCTTCGACCGCATCGATGCTGAGCAAGACGATCGGGTAATCGCCGGAGATACCGTGCGGCCACAGTCCGGCGGCACTCAGGGTGTTGCGCTCGAGCATGTCGCCCGAGGGCCGCAGGAGCGGATCGGAAAAGAGAATCCGGTTGGCGAGTTCCTGGTACAGCAACGCATCGTCCGCCGCTATACCAAGATGATGCAGCTGTACCTGCGCATGTGTGAATGCCAGCATCGAAATGCGCTCGAAGGTCGACGGATCGTGATACTTGTCGGCCAGGGCAAGGATTGCGTCGCGCGAAGTGGCGACCATCGTCGAGAAGACCGTATGCGCCGTCGCGCCCGGGGCCACACGGACGCGCGTGCGCAGGCTCAGCACCGGATCCAGAACGGACCCCACGGTGTTCGACAGCGGGCGGCCGTCGAGCATCGACGCGGGCGCGCGGATCGTACGTCCGCGGCCCAGGAACCGCGTCCGGTCGGTCTCGTACTCCAGACCCCCCGTGCTGGCGCGGTCGGGTGTCACCACGTGCGCAGCCCAGAGGGTGGGTTCTTCGGCAAAGCGCGTGCGACGCGTGGCAAGAAGACCGCGCACTTCGGGCACGTATTCGGTCTGCACGAAGAGATTCGAGAACGCCGGATGCGCCATGTCGGCCGCCAGCTCGGTCAGCACGACTTCAGCGTACGAGGTGATCTCGATCTCGCGGGTCAGGGCTCCGTTGTTGCTCACCGACAGGCGGCGCACCTCGGCGTCGTCTTCGGACGAGACGATGACTTCGAGCACGCTCGTGAGCGCGCCGTCGCGCCGCGTGATGCGCGCTCGATCCTCGGCGAATACCACGTTGTATTCATCCGGCTCGACCGTGGTGGGCTGATACGTGGCCGACCAAACGCTGCCGCTGTCCACGTCGCGAAGGAACAGATACGAGCCCCAGCGGTCGGTGGTCACGTCTTCGCGCCAGCGCGTGACGAAATGCCTGCCCCGCCGGCTGTAGCCGGACCCGGCTGCCGTCAGCATCACGGCGTAGCGACCGTTGGACAACAGATGCGTAGCGGCGATCGGCGTGTGCGCCGTGTCGAACTGCCGAATCGCCGGGCGGGCCACGTCTCTGACTGGCGTCGCCGGCAGGTTTTCGATCCGTGGACGGTGCTGGGCCATCTCACGGGGCGAGCGCTCCTGCAGAAGCAACTCGGCTGCGTGCGCCAGCGGCTCGTTGTGAAAGCGGCGCCGCATGATGCCCTCGCGCAGCGTGTTGCCAAACGCCACCAGCGAGATCCCCTGGTGGTGTGCCATATAGGCACGCACGACGGCCGCCGTCTGACCCTCGGCGAGCCGCGTCGGCGTGTAGTCGATCGCCTCATAGGGTCCGTAGCGGCCCTGACCGCCTTCGGCCTCGAGGTGCACGAGATTGCGCGCCGCTGCCGGCGCATCGATCATGGCGGCCATCGCCGTCGCGTACGGGGCGACCACGAGATCCTCGCCCAGGCCGCGCTTCAAGCCCAGGCCAGGCACGCCGAACCCCGAGTACTGATAGGTAAGCTCGCGGTCGCGCTGGTTGTACGCGGACTCGGAGATGCCCCAGGGGATGCCGTTCTTCCTGCCGTACTCGATCTGGCGCGCAACCACCAGTCGGCATGTCTGGTCGAGCATCGTGCCGCGTGGTGTGTGCAGCACCAACGAAGGCATCAGATACTCGAACATCGATCCCGACCATGACAGCAGGGCTGGGCGCCGGTGAACGGTCGTCGCGGCCCGACCCAAGTGGAACCAGTGCGTAGACGGGACGTCGCCCTTGGCGATGGCGACGAAGCTCGCGAGTCGTGCTTCGGAGGCAAGCAGGTCGTAGTAGCTCTCATCGGGAGCCGCATCGTCGACGCGAAAGCCGATGTGAAACAGCTGTCGATTCGCATCGAAGAGGAAAGCGAAGTCCATCTCCGCGAACAGGCACCGCGCGCGCAGGGCCAGTCGCTCCAGCCGCACTGCCTGATGCGCGCAAGTCGCGCCCCAGTGCGCAACGGCCGTGATCACCGCCTCCGGTGGGCCGCCCGCGCGCAGATCCTCGAGGATCGCCGGCAGGTAGAGCTCGACCTCGCCAAGCGTCGCATCGACGCGCAGATGCTGGTCCAGCACCTCGAGCAGCAGCGTTTGCGCGTCGGCCTGCGTCCTGGCAGTCACGCCGGGACCCGTGACGGGCGCACGCATGGCCGCGACGCGGTGCGGGGCGAACACATGCACCAGCGGCTCGAAGTCGCGCACAGCGCTCGCGACACCGGCCTGGAACTCGGTCGCCCACAACAGTGCTTCGCTCTCGAGGGCGTCGTCGCGCTCTCCGGCAAAGGTCGTCGCGACATCCAGCAGCAGCGCGGCCTGACGTGCCAGTGCGTCCCAACGCTGGACCCAGCCGGAGAAGCACTGCGGCGCATTGCTCAGCAATTGCTCGGCGTCCGCGAGAACCGCGTCGATCTGATCGCGATTGACGATCAGCGCACGCCGGTTCTCGGGCACCCCGCGCAGCGCGGCACGCGCGAGGTGCAGCGCATCGCCCAGGCCATCGAGCGCACTGCGAGTAAACAGAGGTTGGCGGACGCTGTCTTCGCAACCTTGGGCCACCGCGATCAGATGGCCCGCCAGATTGCCGCTGTCGACGGTGGAGACGTAGCGCGGATCAAGCGGGCGAAGTTCGTGCGTCGCGTACCAGTTGAAGAAATGGCCACGAAACCGCGGCAACCGAAGCAGCGTGTCCGATGTCGCTTCGATCCGATCGGCGAGATCGGCGAGGCCGATCCAGCCGAAGTCGCGAGCGGCGACGCACGAGAGCAGATACAACCCGAAGTTGGTGGGCGAGCTGCGATGGGCGACGACCGGCTCCGGCGTTTCCTGGAAGTTATCCGGCGGCAGCGCGTGATCCTCGGCCGTGACGAAGGTGGTGAAGAAAAGCCAGATGCGGCGCGCGGTAGCGCGCAGCAACGCCACCTGAGCGACAGACAAGGGCTCGGCCGTCTCCTTCCCGGGGGGCAAGCTGATGAAACGCATGACGATAGGCGCGCTCCACCACAGCACCAGGAACGGAGCCGCGTACGGCACGGCGCCCGGATTGCGCCACAGTGCAAGCGCGGCGCCGGCGGTGATGACTGCGATTTCGATGCGCGGTGGCCACAGCGCACCCGAGAGCGACAGGTCGGAGCTGGTCTTGGCTTGCGCCGAGGTGACCCAGACCAGCATCCTGCGGCGGGTGATGAAGAGCCGCGTCAAGGTGCGGGTGATGGCGTCGAACATCAACCACGCCTGATGCGCCAGCGTGACGACGCTGATGAGCGCGTGCTCGAGAGCATCCCTGCAGTCGGCCGCGAACGCCCGCAGGTAGCTCGCCAGGGAAACCTCGCGAAAGCGCGGCACCAACCCGTCGAGCATCGACAACAGGCCGGAAGAAGAAAGCGCGGTCAACACGAAGGCGGTCCACACGCCAAGCGGTGCGCTCGCCTGCGACCAGGTCGCCAGCAGAAGCAACACGCACGCGATCGGGGACAGCGTCCGGCGCAAGTTGTCGAACATCTTCCACCGGTTGATGATCGAAACGTCGCGCCTGGCGCGGCCGAAGATCCACGGTGCGAGTTGCCAGTCGCCGCGCGCCCAGCGATGCTCGCGCGAAGCGGCGACCTGCGCATTGGATGGAAAGTCGTCGAAGAACTCGACATCGCTCACCAGCGCGCAGCGAGCGAAGATGCCTTCGAACAAGTCGTGGCTGAGCACGGAATTCTCCGGCACCCGGCCCGCCAAGGCGCTTTCGAAGACATCGACGTCGTAAAGACCCTTGCCCGTATAGCTGCCCTCGCCGAACAGGTCCTGGTAGACATCGGAGACGGCGGATGCGTAAGGGTCCATCCCGGCTGGTCCGGAGAACACGCGTTGAAAGATCGTGGCTTCAACGCGCGTCGGAAACGACGGCGTGACGCGGGGCTGCAATACGCCATAGCCATGCACGACGCGGCGCGTTGCACTGTCCCACAGCGGCCTGTTCAGCGGGTGCGCTGCCGTTCCGACCAGCCGCTTTACCGCGCCGATGGGAAGCTTGGTGTCCGCATCGACGGTGACGACATAGCGCACGGCACGCGGAAGGATCCGCTCTTCGCCGCCGCGAGCAAGGAAGCTCGTGTCGGTCGCGCCGCGCAGTAGCCGATTGAATTCATGCAACTTGCCGCGTTTGCGTTCCCAGCCCATCCACTTGCGCTCGCTCTGATTCCAGACGCGAGCGCGATGCAGCTGAAAGAACCGCGCTTTGCCGTCTTCGTCGGCGGGCCCGTAACGCGCGTTGAGCACCTCGATTCCCGCGACCGCGGCGGCAAGCAGTTCCCCGTCGCCGGCGACAGTCTCGGCATCGGCATCGCGCCAGTCGGTGAGCAGCGCGAAATGGACGTCACCGTCGCGATTGGACAGATGGTGCATTTCGAGCCGCTTGATCTGCTCGGCGATCTCCTCGGCGTTGCCGAGCAAGGTCGGCATCACGACGAAGGTCCGCAGCGACGCCGGGATGCCGTCTTTCAGGGCCAGCCGCGGCAGTGGCCGGGGGCCGAATACCTTCGTGATGACACGATGAGCCAGCGCGATCGCCATGTCCGACGCGGGCAACAGGCTGAGCACGCCGAGCACGGACAATCCCGCCCACGTCACCCCTGCCTCGATGCTCGCGACGAACGGCAACGCCGCCACGGCCAGCGTCAGAACCAGGATCGCGCCGAGGTACAGCGCTGTGGCGTGCGTTCGGCTGACGCGAACACAACGTTCGCGCAGGCTGCTGCGATAGCCGAGCTCGCGCTCCAGCGCCTGGCGGCCCTCCGCGATCAGATGGAAGCCGGGATCCTGCGCTCTGGGATCGGGGGCGGGTCCGCGCTCGGCCCGATCCTGCACCGCCGACCCGTCGCCCCGGCCGGCGCGTGCATCGGGCTGGATCGGCTGGGACCTTGCAATGACCGCGGCCGCCACGTCGATCTCCGAGTATGGCGAGCCGCGCGCCAGGTCCTCGATGGCGTGCCGGTAGCGATCGCGCGTCGTGAAGTCCATCGCGACGAAGCCGTCGTGCTGACGCAACGTCGCGTCGACCAGGCTGACCTCCTCGAAGAAGCTGCGCCAGTCGAACGCGGCGATCGCGCGCATGCTGGTGATCAGGTTGCGTACCGTGAGGTTCGCTGTGGCGTGGCCGTCGTGCTGGGTCTGGATGATGTCGTCGGTGCTCCCGCCCTGCGTGGCGGGCTCGCGATTGAGCCATTCGAGCAACGCCGTCGTGCTCGTGCCCTGGTAGCGCAGCCGTTGCACCAGCTGCGCGGCGAAAGCAGGCCACAAGGTAGGCGAGCTCAGGCTGCGCATCGCGCCTTCGATCAGATCGGCGGGTCGCGTGCCCATGTCGGGTAGCAGCTCATCGACGAACCTGTCCGCCTCCTGCCGTGCCATCTGCGAACCGACGATGCGCACCGCCAGACGGCGCAGGTTCTCGACCATGACGATGCGCAGTGAAATCGGTACGGCCCACAGCTCTCCGATCGTGAGCGGCTGCACGCGTTGATAGGCGCGCACGAAGCGGACCAGCCAGACGGGGTCGAAGCGGCTATCGGTGTGGGCAACGATCGCCCACGCAAGACCGTAAACCTGCGGATAGCCGCGCAGCGGTCCTTGTGCGAGTTTTGGAAGTTTCTTGTAGTAGCCCGCCGGCAGGTGTTGGCGAATGTCCCGCAGCTGGTCTTCGACGACGTGAAAATTGTCGAGCAGCCATTCGGCGGCCGGCGTGATCGCCAGGCGTTGTCGCACCGCGTTGCCGATGAGCTTGTGCGCTTCGTGCAAGACCCGACCGTTCTCCCGTACACGCGGGACAAGCGCGCGTTCGTCCGCGGGATCCTGTGTGACCGCTTGCGCACCCGCCAGGCTTTGCGCGTGTTGCTCTAGCCGCTCCGCGCTGAACAGTTCGTCGCGGATCGGCTCCTCGAAGTCAGTGAAGTCGGTCGGGCGACTGGCGCGCCGCAGGCGCCTGAGAATGTCCAAGAGAACCCTTTTCGAGATCGGCCCGATTCGACAGTCGGTTCGGACCCTTGTGATGCGCGCCGCTCAGGCGACGCGCTTTCGCGGGCTCGCCTCGATCGCGCGCAGCTTGGCGACCGAGTATGGAAACCAGTGCGCTTCCCTGGCGTTGCCGCCGTCGTCGAGCGGGAGCCCTTCGCGCATGCTGAACGGATGGCTGCTTGTCCGCCCGGGATCGAGGCGGGAATCGCCGCTTTGCTCCGGATGAACCGTGCAGTGCTGCCCATTGCCAGGATTCAGGCTCGGCACCGCACTGTTCATGAGCAGGTCGTTGATCGCCGCATGCCCGGCCCGCAACTGCGCCACGATCTGATGCGCGCGCGACAGGTCGCTCGAGAACACGCACACACCGGATCCGTCGGCGGCGTCGTTGACCAGTGCGATCGCCGCCCGGTCGTCGTCGACGGCCTGGATCGGCAGGATTGGCCCGCTGATCGCCTCCTTCATCACCCGCATCGTGTCGTTCACCTCGGCGAGGACGGTGGGTGGCCAGTACCAACCTTGCCCCCTGGCGCTGCGTCGCTCGCCGTTGTTCGGCCCGGTGACATGCGCAGGAAATCCGCCGGCCACGAGAATAGCGCGTTCGTCCAGCGCGTCCTGCAGCACCGCACGCAGATCCTGCAGGCCGCGGCCGTTGGCGAGTGGGCCGATCTCGCAGAACGGATCGGTGTACGGACCGCTCTTGAGCGCGCGCACCTTGTGCATGACCTTGTGGATGAACGCGTCGGCGACGGTGCGCTGTACATAGACGCGATTGACGTTGGCGCAACCCTGTCCGTTGTTCGAGAAGCGGCCGAACACGGCGGCATTGGCGGCACGCTCGAGATTGGCATCGTCACAGACGATCAGGGCGACGGCGCCGCCCATTTCAAACAGCGCCGGCCGCAGCAGCGGCGCCAACGCCGCCCGCAGCTTGCGCCCGACCCGCGTCGAGCCGATGAAGACGACGAAATCGACACCCTCGGCCGTCGCAAGCTGCGAGCCGAGGTCTGCCGTACCGTGTACGACCTGCGCGAGCGCCGGGAAATCGGTGAACGCCTCCTCGAACAGGCGTGCGATCATCGATCCGACCAGCGGCGTAGACGACGAGGGCTTGACGATGACCGCATTGCCGCCCGCCAGTGCTGCAATGGCTGGACTCATGGCCAGTTCAAAGGGCGAACTCACCGGCGCGATAACGCACACCACGGCGCGCGTCGTGTCGCGCACCTGAAATGCCGGATTCTGGCCAGTATTGGTCGCACCAGTACTCGTCGCGTCACTGCTCGTCGCGTCACTGCTCGTCGCGTCACTGCTCGTCGCGTCGCTGCTCGTCGCGTCACTGCTTGTCGCGTCACTGCTTGTCGCGTCACTGGCCGGCGCGGAAGCTGTCGCGACGACTGGGACGCCACTAGCCTTCGCAATGCGATCGTCGAGCGCGTCGAGCACGGCCGCGACTTCGAACGACAGCGCTTCGATCAGGGGCTTGCCCATGCCGCGGGCGATCGTTTCGGCGATCTCGGGTGCACGCTGCGCGATCAGGTCGCGCAGCCGCGACAGCGCCTTCGCATGCTGCCAGGACGGCAAGTCGCCCCAGGCTCGTGCCGCGTCCCGCGCACGCGCCACGATGGCGGCGAGATCTGACTGTGCAGTGCAGATCACGCCGCCTATGCCCTCGCGCGTGGCCGGATTGATCGCGTCCAGAACCGCAGGCGGCGGCGTGCCCGCCTCGGCTGAATGAATGGGCGGAAACGGCTCCTGTTCGATGCCGAGGTCGGGTGCTCCGTCGCGTCTGTCGAAGGGCATCAGCGTACTGGCCGCGCCGATGCCGGTTTCCCCGACTGCTCGAGGTAACGGTAGTAGTCGCTGTCGGTGGTGAGGAACACCACCGAGTTCTCGTTCTGCTGTTCCATGTAGGCCTCGAGGGTTCGAGAGAAGACGTAGGACTCGAGACCGCCGTTGCGGGCCGCGCCGTACACGCCGATGACGTCGATGAGCCGCGAGCGGGCACCGGCGAGCGCGATGACGATGGCCACTGCGACGAGTCCGAGCCCGATATCGATCGCGTTGTTCATGGCTGCTTCGCTCCGCTGTTGCCTGCTTGCTGGCCGCTCGCCCGAGACGGCCATTGCGGCGCCGCAAAGCTGTTCGCCGGGCGTTCGCTATCCGCTGGCGAGCAGTACCGCACACGCCTGGGCCACAGCCGACACTTGTGCGGGCGAGCTCGATCCCGGCAGCGTTGCCCAGCCGCCTTTCTCGACGAAGTCGCCCCGCGACCATGAATCGGCCAGCTTGAGCGCGGCCAGATTTGCCGAAACTTCGCCCGCTTGATTGAACTTCTCGACGCAGACCGGAGCAAGAGCCACTACGACGGCTTTGTCGGCCCGTTGCAGCGACGCAGTCTCGGCCGCGCCGCCAGTGACCCATCCGCCCCATCCGAATCCTGCGACTGCCAAGGCGGCTGCCCCGCCTACGACACCCCAGAAAGCCGGTTTGGTCTCGATTGGAATCTTCATGCCTGTCTCCTTCAAGGAAATGGAAAGTGGGCCGACACGGTCGCCGCGGGCGACGGCATCGAAGCTCGTTCATCCACCGCGACCTGGGGCCGCTGGCGAATTCGGGGGGCCGAGGGCGCGAGCGACCAGGCCCGCGCTCACTTTCATCGATACAGGAAATCCGGTCTCGCGTATGTACGCTGTCACACATAAGCAAGGTTGTGTCTTCGACCCGCAGCGGACACCGCAATGGACAACGCCGCACGGGCGTTCGCGCCGCAGCGGCGTGGCGATCGAGTTGGCGTATAATCAATGTGCTGTCGCTTGAGTCACTGTCCTCCTTCGGTTTTCGCTGGCCTGTTGCCTTATCGTTAGACAACGGCGCATCTGGTTTCCTCAGGTCTACGTCTCTTGATCGCTGGCTCGCTGCGGGATGTTTCCCGCGGCTGATTTGTTGTGACATCTACCTATCAAGGAACGTCAAAATGGAAGCAGGTACCGTCAAGTGGTTCAACGATGCGAAGGGTTTCGGGTTCATCACGCCCGACACCGGAGGCAAGGACTTGTTCGCGCACATCTCGGAAATCCAGGCGAGCGGCTTCAAGTCGCTGGCCGAGGGCCAGCGCGTTGAGTTCGTCGTGAAGCAGGGGGCGAAAGGCCCGCAGGCTTCGGAAATTCGCGCAGCCCAGTAAGCCCGTACCCCGAGCAGAAAAAACGCGGCATCGTGCCGCGTTTTTTCTTGCGAGTGCGTTCAACGCGTGAATAGCGCGACTTTCAAGCTTTCCTGACAGGGCCTGCTTCGAAATCCGCTAGCGTCGGCACCCGCCTGCGCAAGTTACTTCCTGAGCTTGTTCCGAAGCGCTTTCGCGATGTAGCCACAGCAAACAAGCGTGCGGCGTTGGACACGAACCGAACTGTCCAGAGTGCTCCATTCCTCAAGGGGTCGTGTTCCGACTCGGCCGGCCGCTGTCGCTCGCTGCGTACCGCGCGTCTCCGCCTGTCCGGACTGGGTGCTTACGCGACGCGTCGGGACACGACCGTCCCCGGGCGTGGGTGAAACCACTTGGTCCCCGCACACGCGTTCGCGTTGAACCAGTATTCCCGGTGTCCCCCCTTGCCGGCGTCCCCTTTGACAGGTAGCAAGTAACAAGCTAAAGTTCGCAACTGAGCAAACGTTTGCGCACCTGAGCGACATGGTCTTAGGACGGTTGAAATGCCTCGCTCATATCGACGCGTCCATCATGGAATTCCGCTTCTCGAACGCACGCTAACGCCGCGAAGTGTGCCGAAGAGGTGGAACCGAACCGCCCAAGTCAGAGCTAGCGGATGATCAGTGATACGACGAAGACAAAAATGATTCCATCCTTCCCAATGGGCAGATCGCCACATTCGCACTTGATAGGAGCCCCCATGGAACCTGACCAAGTTGTCGCGCTTTTCATCAAGGGAAAGCTTGCCGCCTCAAAGAAGCTGGTGCATGAGTGTATCGACGACGGCGAAGATGTCGAATTGATACTCAAGAAGCTAATCAAGGCGATGGAGCTGGTCGGTGACCAGTTCGCCGCCGGGGACATATTTCTTCCAGAGATGATGGTCTCGGCCCGCTGCATGCAGGCTTGCCTGGCAATCCTCAAACCACTTCTGAACAAAGGCCAAGGGTCCGACGGGGAGATTGTGGTCATTGGAACGGTAAAAGGCGATCTTCACGACATTGGCAAGAACCTGGTCGCAATGATGTTCGAGGGGGGAGGCTTCGAAGTGATCGACATCGGGGTAGACGTTCCTGCGGAGAGATTTGTCCAAGCAGCGCTTGAGCACAAGGCAAGATTGGTTTGTCTGTCCTCTTTGTTGACATCCACGATGCCGTACATGCGCCAGGTCATCGATGCATTCAAAGCTTCGCCAATCGCCGCTCAGGTGAAGATCATGGTGGGTGGGGCGCCGGTCAACCAGGACTTCGCCTCGAAGATAGGGGCGGATGGGTTCACTCTGGACGCTGGGACGGCTGTGAAGAAAGCGAAGGAACTGCTGCAAATGACCTGAAAACCCGAGTGTGCTCGCTGTGTCTTTGAACAACATGTCCCTGCAATCTGAATAGGTCCGTCCGCAAGGTACATGGGAGTCCCTGAACCATGGAAGGTATCTACAGCAATGACAAGCCGCGAGCGCTAAAGGGCTAACCTTGGCGACAAGCAACCGGACCGCGGTGCGCTTGATTTGGGCGGGTATCCCGGCTGCACCTTCGATGAGTATTCTCTCCTACGACAGGCTAGAGAAACACCTCGGCTTGGCTGCCGACGAAGAGCTGAGAATAGCCCGTCTCTGGATCTTTAAGGCCGAGTCCGAAAAGGTGATCCTCGACCGACACGGTGTCGTTAGGTGCTGCGCTACGCCATCAGTGTCGTTGAGCGACTTCAAGATCCGGCGGAAGTCTCAGGACATCTCGACTAGAGCGTTATTCGAGGAATTCGTGGACAGATGCGCCAAGACTTGGATGCGATCGAGTGAACCCTGTTGATGAAGGCACCGAATCCCTCCATCAGCAAGCCGCGTTTGCAGTAGCTGGTGAACACCGCTGACCATCTTACTTGAGGAAGATGCATCATGATCGAATTGACATCCAGAGAACGCGTGTTGACGGCGTTAAGACACGAAGAACCCGATCGTGTGCCGCTGGACCTCGGAAGCCAGATCACCAATATCCAGACAGTGCCGTTCAATGATCTAAAGGCTTATTTGGGCAAGGGCTGGGAAACTAGGAACTGGCTTCGAGACCACGTGGAACCACCGGAAGAACTTCTCGAGCTGCTGGGCATTGACACACGGTATGTCAGAACGAAAGCGGCGAGCAGTTTCAAGCGAAGAATTGAGCCAGACAACTCCTACCTCGATGAATGGGGTGTGCGTTGGAAGAAACCCGAGGGCACCTTTTACTGGAACGCCATCGACCCGCCTTTGAAGAACGCGACCATTGAGGATCTGGATTCCTATCCTTGGCCTGATCCGATGGATCCCAGCAGAACCGAAGGCATACGGGAAAGAGCCAAGCTTCTTCGCTCTCAGAACAAGTATGCGGTCGTTGCGGACCTTCCCACCTTGGGGCCATTTGAGTGCTCCTGGGCGTTCTATCGAGGGCCCGATCAGTTCTTCCTTGATCTGATCATGGACAAGCCCTTTGCCAGCGCACTCTTGAACAAGATCACGGACTTGCAGCTCGGGTTGTACAAGAATCTGCTCGACGCCGTCGGTGATTGCGTCGACGTCGTGATGGTGGCGGACGATCTCGGCTCGGAGAATAGCGCCCTGGTTTCGCTCGAAACCTACCGGGAGTTGGTGCGGCCCTGTCACCAACGGTTGTGGGGCTTCATCAAGCAGCACACGGACGCACGACTGCTGCTTCACTCCTGCGGCAGTGTGGTGCAGTTTCTGCCCGATCTAATCGAAGACGGCATCGAGATCCTCAATCCGGTCCAGGTTACCGCCAAGGGCATGGACACCAAGGCGTTGAAGAGAGACTTCGGCAAGGATCTTACTTTCTGGGGCGGCATTGACACGAAGCAGGTGATGCCCTCCGGGACCACCGAAGTGGTCGAAAACGAAGTCAAGACGCGGATTCGCGATCTCGCGCCAGATGGAGGATTCGTGCTTGCCGCGGTGCACAACCTGCAGCCTGGCGTACCGCCTCAAAACATCTGCGCGATGTACGACTCTGCGAGAAAATTCGGGAAGTACCCGATTTGCTGATCGTCACGGAGCGCGTCAAGGCCTCAAGGAAGTTGATGCGAGGTGCGCTGAACGATCCGGTCGCGCAACGGAATCGTGTCTTGAACCTGCGCCCGACCGTCATCATCTCCTGTCGCGTCATGCAGCAGCACCTGCAGCGACTCCTTCCCGAGGGTACGTTCGTGACCTATCTGGACGTTGCCCTTCACAACACGCCGAAGAAACTCGCTGCAGCGGTGCAGCGGGAGATCGACGCCATCATTGCGCCCAGCATTGTCGTCATTGGTTACGGGTTGTGCGGCAATGGATTGCGCGGGGTGAAGTCCGGCCCCCATACGCTGATCATTCCGCGCACGCATGACTGCATTGCCATCTTCCTCGGATCGTATCAGCGCTTTGCGCAGCGATTTCTCGCCGATCCAAGCACGTACTATTTGACCCGTGGCTGGCTGGAAGCGAAGGATGAACCGCTGCAGGATTACCTCAACCACCTACGAGACTTCGACGAAGAGACGGCTGACTACCTCATCGAGATGAAATACCATCATTATCGCAGGCTGTGCATGATTGGATTTTCGCAGCAAGAGTTGGACGAATGCCGACCGCTGGCCATGAAGGTGGCCGATTTCTGTGCCCGGCGCTGGAGCATGCAGTATGAGGAGGTCATCGGTTCCACCTCGCTACTCGAGTCGCTGATCCGTTTGCCGACCCGGCTTGAAACTGCGGACCAGGAGTTCGTCGTCCTGCCACCGGGCGGCAAGATCGAGATGGAGATGTTCTTGCGTGAATGATTTGATCCGTCCCGTTGCACGGAACTCACCGTGCGATACGCTGATCTTCATCATGCGCCAACTAATGATCATGCTGAAGAGATGAGTTCGCCCTTCCTGAGCTCGCTCACCTGGCCTCCAAGAGAGAGGATTGAGCGAGCGTGATATCCGAACCGGCGAGCGGGCCTGATTCAGGTTTCGGTGGTCCACAGCATCCGTTGACGCGTTGTCCTGCGCAGCGTGCCTCGACTATCGTCGCGTTGACATTCCTGCGAGAGGAGTGCCTATAGTGGCAAAGCCGCGTGCTTGCACATTGGCTGATGTGGCAACGGCGGCCAACGTCGACGTTTCGACGGCGTCGAGGGTGCTGAACAACGACACCTCGCAACGAGTGGCAGCGCTCACGCGGGAACGAATCGTCGCGGTGGCCAACAAAATGAACTACCGCCCGAATCCGCTCGGCCGAGGGTTGAGGAATTCGCGAACCTACTCGCTTGGGATTTCGATCCCGCAGTTGGAGAACCCGGTCTTTGCGCAGATCATCGAAGGCGCCGAGATGGCAGCGCGAAAGCACGGCTACTCTTTGCTGATCTCGCACGTGAAGAACCTCGCCGAAGACCCTGGGGCATTCGAGCGTCTCGAGCTCATGAATCGGGTCGACGGACTGATAGTGTCCACGCTGGAAGAGGACAAGTTCTTGCGCGCGGCCCTGGCCCGCACCTCTTTGCCGTTCGTGCTGGTGAACAGACGGATTCGGGGAATCGTCAATAGCGTGGTGTTCGACGGAAAGGCCGCCGCCCTGTTGGCAACCGAGCGGCTCACGCGCGCCGGACATCGTCGAATCGGTTTTCTGGCCGGACGCCTGACGGGCTTCAACGGGCTCGCGCGACTCCGCGGCTACCGTGAGGCGCTACGGATGGTTGGCGTCTCACCGGACCCTTCGTGGGTAGTTACAGCGGGCTATACGGCCGAAGGCGGCGAAAGGGGAATGTATCAGCTGCTCGACTCCAGCGCTCAACAGCCCACGGCAGTCGTAGCCTCGACGCTGCTGTCGGCGGCCGGCGCATTGAGGGCGCTGCACGCCCGAGGCGTCCCCGTTCCCGCCCAAATTTCGATCGCAAGCATCCAAGACGCCGCTATCGGGCAGTTGTTCTACCCACAGTTGACGACGGTCAAGCTGCCGTTGTTCGAGATGGGGTCCATCGCAGCCGATGGACTGATTGCAATCCTGAACAAACGCGGCAAGGTCGTCAGCAGGATGCTCGCTCCGCTGGGCCTGATCGAGCGCGACTCCGTCGCGACTCCATTGGACATCTGAGCAGCCACGTGCCCGGAGCGCTGGGGCACGTTGTCGCGCGTACGCTCAAGCGCAATTGATTCGCCAGAATACCCGACTCCCGCGCAGCATCACCCCGCTACACCCCGTCAACGGACACCGTCTCCAAGCGTAATCGATCGAGCGTGATCGGCGAACTGCCGACGTCGCTGGCGGGCTCGCCACAATGTCGCGAACTCGACGCGAACTCGACTACTGTCGCGAACTCGACTACTTGACGCACGCCGAGACACAGGATATAAGATTGACAGCCTTTGCGCAAACGATTGCTCAACTTGTTTCGTTGACGCCCTCAACGGCCTATCGGTGAGCGTCTTCGGAAGCTATCGGCCTCCAACCAAACGCCTCGTAGCGAGGCATGCCAACCAGGGGAAACCTATCATGCAAAAACGCTTGTTAATGCTGCTGGCTGCATTCACTGTCGGCCTGTCGCCAATGGCTCCTGCTTCGGCCCAGAACGTCGTCAAGATCGGCCAGATCGAGGCGCAGACGGGACCGGCCAGCATTTACGGCTTCTTGACTTCTCAAGGGACGCGCATGGCCGTTCACCAGGTCAACGAAGCGGGCGGCTTCGAGGTCGCGGGCAAGAAGTACCGCCTGGAACTGATCTCTCCCGACACCCAGGGAAACCCGCAGCAGGCACTGATCCAGCTGAAGAAGATTCTCGAGCAGGACAAGGCCCACTTCGTGTTCGGGCCGACGCTGTCCAACGTGTTCAATGGTGTCAAGGACTATGTCCGCGAGTACAACGGCAAGATCCTAATGATCGCGCCAGCCACCGCCGTCCATACCGAGCTGGGCAAGCCAGGGAACGACTTCCTGATGCGCCCGGTGGTGTTCGATACCGCGCCCGAAGGCTTCGGCACCTGGATGGTCGACTACTTGAAGAAGAAAGGCGTCAAGAAGGTTGCGGTGCTCATGCAGAACGATTCCTTCGGCCGGTTCGCAGTTGATACCTACAAGGAACCCTTCGCGAAAGCTGGCATCGAGGTCCAGGCGCACTGGTTCGAGCCCAACACCAAGGATTACTCCGCCGTGCTGGCGAAGATCGCTGTCTGGAAGCCCGACTACCTCTTCCCCGGCTACACCGATGGCGTCCTCTACGACATCGTCCAACAGGCGACCCAGATTGGCCTGACCAAGTTCTGGCTGGTACGCGGCTCGCTCGGGCCGGGCATGCGAAACAAGGACGCGATCGACGAATACATCATCTATATGCCCAAGTACTTCGAAGAGGCAGAGAAGACCGACCCGAAAGTCGCCAAGTTCATCAAGGACTACAAGGAATACTTCAAGGTCAAGGATTTCCCGTATGACCTGGCGCCGGTCATCTACGGTGCGTCCTACGATCACGTATTCATGTTGATCGAGGCAATGAAAAAGGCTGCATCGGTGACCGATGTCGCGGCGATCAAGAAGCAGCTTCTGTCGATGACCTACGAAGGGTTGTGGGTCCAAAAGTTCGACTCGGTCGGCGGCGGAATTCACAGCTACGAGATCGCCGAGTTGCGCCGCGGTGGCCAACTGAAGCTGCATCCCGTCAAACCCGGCAGCAAATGACACAGCTCATCATCGGGCAGCTGATCAACGGAATAATCGTTGGTTCGCTGTACGGCATCATTGCGTTGGCGGTTTCGCTGACCAGTGGCATCACCGGTATCGTGAATTTCGCACTGGGCGTGTTCATGATGGTCGGTGCCTACGTCACGTGGTTCCTGAGCGAGAGCTTTGGCTTGGCGTTCCCCATCGCAGCCGCACTGGCCACGGTCACCGTCGCGGTGATCGGTCTGGTGGCCGATGTGCTGTTGTTTCGGCACACCCGAAACAACTTGATCAACGGCCTCATCGTGTCGATCGGACTTATCTCGGTGCTGGTGGCCACCGTGCTGCTGATCTGGACGACAACGCCACAGAACATGCAGCCGTTCGTCAGCGGTGTGTTTCGCATCGGGGACGTCATCGTGCCGAAGATGAAGCTCCTGATGTGCCTCATCCTGACAGCCTTGATCGTCTTGACGTACATCGGGTTGACCAGAACATGGGCCGGCCGCGCGGCTTACGCCTACTCTCAGAATCCGGAGGCTGCCGAACTGATGGGCGTACCCACCGCTCGCCTGCAGCTCGGCGTCGCGACCTTCGGAGCGGCACTTTGCGGTGTCGCCGGCGCGATGTATGCGACGCTCTACTCGATCACGCCCGAGATCGGATCGCTATACATGCTGAAGGGCGTCGAGGCGGCACTGCTCGCCGGCATCGGCACGATTCTCGGCGCGCTTGTCGGCGGCATCATGATCGGCGTGGCGGAGGGCGTCGGATCGCTTTTCCTACCGCTCGCGTTCAATGACGCCTACGGGCTGATCATGTTGGTTCTTGTTCTTCTGTTCCGGCCCGCAGGCCTGTTTGGAGGCCGATGATGCTGCGGTATCTACTCTGGATTTGCGCAGCGCTGATCCCCCTTTTCACCTCTAACGGGGTGGTCATGTCGGTGATGACCTTCACCTTCATTCTTGGCGTGTTGGCGGTCAGCTTCAACCTCGTCTACGGGATCACCGGGCAACTCACGCTGTTTCACGCGGCCGCATTCGGACTCGGCGCCTACGCCACTCACCTTTCGATGCTGCATTGGGAGGTCTCGTTCTGGACGGGCACTGCGTTCGCAATGGCCTTCGTCACGGTGTTTGCGGTGGTGCTCGGATTCATCTGCTTTCGGTTCCGCCTCAAGGAGTTCTATTTCGCCGTAGTCACGCTGGCGTTTGCCGAGATCGTTCGTCTCGTCGTGCTGAACTGGCATTCCTTGACCAACGGTTCGCTGGGCATCAACTTCTCCCTCAAGCCGACGCTATGGGTGCCCGGCATGGGTCTGGTGGAGATCAAGGGCCCCCTGATCTGGTACTACTTCGCTCTGGCCGTGTTGATGCTTGCGCTTGTCTTCTACACTGCCGTCGTGCGCTCGTGGGCGGGCCAAGCGTTTCAGGCCATTCGTCTGAACGAAGACTTGGCGGCCGCGATCGGGATCAATGCCTTTCGCTACAAGCTCTTGTCGTTCGTGCTTGGCAGTATCGGTGCGTCCCTGGCCGGCAGCCTGTATGCCTATTAAATGGGATTCGTGGATCCGCATTTTCTGGACTTGAACCAGTCATTGGCCATCCTCTCGATGGCGCTGGTGGGCGGCACCGGCTACGTGGCCGCGCCAATCGTCGGCGCGCTGGTGATGACGTCCCTCCCGCATATGATTGATCTGAATGCTGAGTGGCGGCTCTTTGTCTACGGAATGATCCTCATCTTGACCATCCTGCTACTGCCGCGAGGCATCGTCGGCACGTTCATGAAATGGCGCGGCAATGCTTGAAATCGATTGCGTCACGAAGCGATTCGGCGGCCTTGTCGCCTTGGACGAGGTTTCGCTGAACATCGCTGAACGCGAGATCGTCGGGATCTTCGGCCCCAACGGCTCGGGCAAGACAACACTGATGAACGTCATTTCCGGAGCTTTTCCGGCAACTAGCGGTGATGTGCGCTGGCGAGGCGCGTCCTTGTCTGGGATGCGCCCCGACCAGATCGCCGCTCGGGGCATCGTCAAGACCTTCCAGAATCCGCAGTTGTTTCGCGAGCTCACGGTCGCCGACAACGTTCGGATCGCGGGGCATCTGTATCTCAAGAGCGAACTGGGACTTGGTCGCGCGCTGACGCTGTTTCCCGGACAGCGCAGGCGCGCCACGGACGCCGAGCTGAATCGACGGGTCGCGCAGGCGCTGGAGTTGAGCCATCTCGACGCCTTCGCGTCGGATCCGGCGAGTTCGTTGTCCTATGGTGGCGAGAAGATGCTGGGCGTTGCCATGGCGCTAATGTGCAAGCCGGACATGTTGCTGCTCGACGAGCCCGGAAGCGGGCTTTCACACGATGAATTGAGCGCGTTGTCCGTCGTTCTGCGCAGGCTTCGCGATCAAGGCATGACTCTGTGCGTGATCGATCACCGAGTGGGCTTTCTCGGAAAACTGGCCGATCGTGCGATGGTGTTGTTCCACGGCTCGAAGATCGCGGAAGGCCCGCCGCAAGAGGTGCTGCGCGAGAAGAGCGTGATCGAAGCCTACCTCGGAGAGCAGGCAGATGCTTGAGCTAGCGGGCATCGATTCCAGCTTCGGCAAGAAGCAGGTACTTCGTGGCCTGTCACTCAAGGTCGGCGACGGCGAGGTGGTCGCCCTCATCGGACCCAATGCCGCCGGCAAGTCGACAACGTTGCGCACCATCATCGGCTCGAAGCGCCCAACGGCGGGATCGACGACTTTCGGCGGAAAACCGATCGACGGCATGAGTACGCGAGAGCGGGTGCGTGAAGGCCTTGTCCTGGTGCCCGAGGGCCGACAGGTATTCACGCGATTCACGGTGTTGCAGAATCTGCAGATGGGCGCCTATCTGCGCCCGGATCGCGACCAGATTGCGGCCGACCTGGAGGTTGTCTTCGAGCTGTTTCCGCGGCTGGCGGAGCGAAGAGCTCAGCAGGCTGGCTCGATGTCTGGCGGCGAGCAGCAGATGCTTGCCATTGCACGCGGTCTTCTCGGCAAGCCCAAGCTGCTCCTGATGGACGAGCCCAGCCTCGGCCTCGCGCCGATCGTGCTGGAAGAAATCGCGCGGTCCATCCACAAGCTCGCGCGGCAGGGTCTGAGCATTCTGCTTGCTGAACAGAACGCGTCCTTTGCCCTTCGCATCGCCGACCGAGGCTATGTCATCGAGTCCGGGGCGATACGACTCGAAGGCGACGCAAAGCAACTTTCCAATGAGCCCGCCGTGCGCGAAAACTACCTCGGACATTAGTTTGTTACTGAAACA
>JAHDXY010000439.1 GCA_023384005.1 Burkholderiaceae bacterium
CGCCCTCGATGCGCTGCGTGGGCGCCAGCGACGAGATGATCCAGCTGTCGACGACCGAGCCGATGGTGGAGCCGATGAAGCCGCCGATGGTCGCGGCGCTCACGCCGAGGATCGCGCCGCCGATGCTGCCGCCAATGGCGGCGCCGGCCGCGCCGAGAACGAGGGTGGCCATGTGGGGGTCTCAGCGTTGCGGTAACAGGAAGGCGAAGGCGATGCGCCGCCGCCAGGACTGCGTGAGCGGTTCCTCGATCACGCCGAGCCGCTCGTAGGCGTGGAGGAAGGAGTCTGGGCCCGTCAGGATCCCGACATGCTTGGCGATGGCGCGCGGCTTCATGCGGAACAGGACCAGCGCCCCTGGACCGGCTGCCGCCGGTTCCACCTCGGTCATCATGCGCCCCGCGCCCTCGGCCAGCACCTCGCGCGATCCGGTCTCGCCCCAGTCGCGGCTGTAAGGCGGGATCGGGAACGGCTCGGGGCCGACGACCTCGCGCCACACCCCGCGCGCGAGGCCGAGGCAGTCGCAGCCGATGCCGCGCAGGCTGGCCTGGTCGTGGTACGGTGTGCCGAGCCACGCGCGCGCAGCCGGGATTACTCGCTCAGGATCAGCTGCAGCCTTGGGTGCCGTCGTGGGCGCCGCCTTGCCATTCCGCGGTATTTGTGGCGTCACCATGGGTTTGACTGCCGTGCCTTGAGGGTTATCGAGATGAACTTTACAGGTCTGTCCGCCTTTCCAATCACGCCGGCTACCGGAGACGGGCGCGTTCAGATCGACGCGCTTGTCCGGGTGCTGGAGCGGTTGCGGCGGCCCGATCTTGGTTCGGTCGGCCTGCTAGGCAGCACCGGCACATTCGCCTATCTGACGCGCGCAGAACGACGCCGGGCGGTGTCTGTGGCGGCTGATGTGCTGGGCGGCAGCGTGTCGCTAATGGTCGGGGTCGGAGCGCTGCGCACCGACGAGGCCTGTGCGTTGGCCCGCGATGCGGCTGAGGCTGGGGCAGATGCTGTGCTGCTGCCTGCGGTCAGCTACACGCCTCTGACTCAGGATGAGGCCTACGCCCATTACAGCGCCGTTGCGACCGCGAGCGATCTGCCGCTGTGCATCTACAACAATCCCAGCACTACGCACTTCAACTTCGACGTCGCGCTCATACAACGACTGGCGCAGGTATCCCGGGTCGCTGCAATCAAGATGCCGTTGCCCGCGCAAGGCAGTCTCGCCAGCGATCTGGCGCGGCTGCGCAGCACGCTGCCTGCAGACTTCGCCATCGGCTACAGCGGGGACTGGGGCTGCGCCGAGGCGCTGCTGGCCGGTGCAGATACGTGGTATAGCGTGATTGGCGGGATTCTCCCCGAGATCGCGTTGCGGCTGACTGCGGCGGCGATTGCAGGCAATGCGGCGGAGGCCCGCCGGATCGATGAAGAGCTTGCCCCGCTCTGGGCGCTCTTCAAAGCCCATGGCTCGCTGCGGGTGGTTTATGCGATGGCGCGGCAGATGGGCCTGACCGACTGCGACCCTCCCCGCCCAATCCTGCCGCTGGACGATGCAATGTGCCGCGAAATCGCCGCGGCGACCGAGCCTCTGGCTCGCTAAGCGCTCCCCTCACAGCACGGACCCCTCGTGCCCGCCGTCCTTGGTCGCGTACCGCAGGACCGCATCCTGGCCGGGGATGTGCGGGAAGCCTCGGAAGTTGGCTGTGTTGGCGAACTTCGCGCCGCAGGTCTCCATGCGCTTGTCGCAGCCCGCGCGGATGGTGAAGGCGTCGCCCTCGGCGATCGCGCGCACCGGCGCTTCGAGCAGGGTCAGCACGGCGATCCCGTCCGTCACGTCATGGCCCAGCACTTCCTTCTGACGCCCCGCGTTCGCGCCGCTGATCCATTCAACGGTGCCGAAGGTGAACCAGCCGGCGGCGAAGCCGCCGAGGCCTGATGCGGTGAAAGCCCGGTCGCGCAGGAGATCGATGACGGCGCCGGTGCCCATGAAGGCGGGGGCATCCACGTCGACGTCGCAACGCCCATCGCCGAGCGCGGCGTCGCAGGTCGCCTGGAAGGTCCGCCCCACCGTCTGGCCGAGGACATGGGCGAGCGAGCGGACCTCGGCGACGAAGGCGAGCCGTCCGCGCCGGATCTGGCCAATTGCTCCGCGGCGCATCAGCACGCGCTGGCCGGTGTCGGCCCAGTTGACCCGCCAGACTTCGACCTCGGCGTTGTCCCAGCGGCCGTCGATGATGTCGGTCTCAGTAATGCGGTCCGAGGTCAGCACGCCCTCAGCGTCCTGCGCATCGACGGACAGATCCGAGCCGGAGCGTACCTCGGAGGCCGTCAGGCCGCTTTCTGGCTCGAACTCCGTCCCGTCGAAGCTCAGCGTCCGGTCGTGGTCGGTGAAGCCGAAGGTGACGCCGTCGGCGCGGGCGATCCGCCAGCACCAGGCGAGCGTCGTGGTGCCCTCGTCGAGATGGGCCTGCAGGGCGGGATCAAGGGTCTTCATCGGCGCAGTTCCAGCAGCGGGATGGAGGTGATCGAGCCGAGCCGCTCGAGGTCGAGCGTCACGTCGAGCGCGTCGGTGTCGAA
>JAHDXY010000440.1 GCA_023384005.1 Burkholderiaceae bacterium
TCCGACCGCGGAGGCGCTGATCTACGGCATCCTGCAGTTGCAGAACAAGATCAAGCGCACCAGCACGATCGCGCGCTAGTCGAACCAGGCGACAATGACCCGATCCGATCTCCTCAAGACCACACTCGAACAGGCTTTCGGCGAGCGCGTCGAGTCGAGCATCAGCCTGGGCGAGGTCACGATCGTGGTGAAGGCGCCGGACTATCTGGAGGTCGCGCGCGCGCTACGCGACGACCCGCGCCTTGGATTCGATACGCTGATCGACCTCTGCGGGGTCGACTACAGCACCTGGGGCGATGGCGCGTGGAGCGGTGCGCGCTTCGCGGCGGTCACGCACCTGCTGTCGGTGCGCCAGAACTGGCGCGTGCGGCTGCGCGCTTTCGCGCAGCACGACGATCTCCCGGTGCTCGCGTCTCTGGTCGAACTCTGGCCGGCGGTCGGGTGGTACGAGCGAGAGGCCTTCGACCTGTTCGGAATCATCTTCGAGGGGCACCCGGATCTGCGGCGCATCCTCACGGACTACGGCTTCATCGGCCACCCGTTCAGGAAGGATTTCCCGATCTCGGGCCATGTCGAGATGAGGTACGACCCCGAGCAGCGCCGTGTCGTGTACCAGCCGGTGAGCATCGAGCCGCGCGACAACGTGCCGCGCGTCATCCGCGAGCAAGGGTACGGTTCGGGGCGCTGAGCATGGCCGAGATCAAGAACTACACGCTGAACTTCGGGCCGCAACACCCCGCGGCGCATGGAGTGCTGCGGCTCGTGCTCGAACTCGACGGCGAGGTCGTCCAGCGTGCCGATCCGCACATCGGCCTGTTGCATCGCGCCACCGAGAAGCTCGCGGAGACGCGCACCTTCATCCAGAGCCTTCCGTACATGGACCGTCTCGACTACGTGTCGATGATGTCCAACGAGCACGCGTACGTGATGGCGATTGAGAAAATGCTCGGCCTGCAGGTGCCGGTGCGTGCGCAGTACATCCGGGTGATGTTCGACGAGATCACGCGCATCCTCAACCACCTTTTGTGGATCGGAGCGCACGGCCTGGATGTGGGCGCGATGGCGCTGTTCCTCTATGCGTTTCGCGAGCGCGAAGACCTGATCGATTGCTACGAGGCGGTGTCGGGCGCGCGGATGCACGCGGCCTACTACCGGCCCGGCGGGGTCTATCGGGATCTTCCCGAGAAGATGCCGCAGCATCGCGCGTCCACGCTCAGGAGCGACGCGGCGATCCGCGAGCTGAATCGAGATCGCCAGGGTTCGCTGCTCGATTTCATCGAGGCGTTCACCGAGCGCTTCCCCGGTTACGTCGACGAATACGAGACGCTGCTCACCGACAACAGGATCTGGAAGCAGCGCCTGGTCGGAGTCGGAGTGGTCGACGCCGATCGCGCCAAGGCGCTCGGTTTCACCGGGCCGATGCTGCGCGGCTCGGGCGTCGAGTGGGACTTGCGCAGGACGCAACCCTACGAGGTCTACGACCGGATCGAGTTCGACATCCCGGTCGGGCGCAACGGCGACTCGTACGATCGCTACCTGGTGCGCATGCAGGAGATGCGCCAGAGCAACCGGATCATCGTCCAGTGCGTCGAGTGGTTGCGCGCCAACCCCGGCCCGGTGATGACCGAGGACCACAAGGTCGCGCCTCCCTCGCGCGTGGACATGAAGTCCAACATGGAGGAGCTGATCCACCACTTCAAGCTCTTTACCGAGGGGTTTCACGTTCCCGCGGGCGAGTGCTATGCGGCGGTCGAGCACCCGAAGGGCGAGTTCGGCATCTACCTGATCTGCGACGGCGCGAACAAGCCCTACCGGCTCAAGATCCGCGCACCCGGGTTCGCGCACCTGCAGGCGCTCGACGAGATGTCGCGCGGGCACATGCTCGCCGACGTCGTCGCCCTGATCGGCACGCAGGACATCGTTTTTGGGGAGATCGACCGGTGAGCGCAGTCCCGAAATCCTCGCGCATGTTCGCTGACGACGTCTATCGCGGCATCGACCGCGAGTTCGGGAAGTTCCCCGCCGACCAGAAGCAGTCGGCGGTGATGGCCGCGCTCGCGATCGCGCAGCGCGCCCACGGCTGGGTTTCCCCCGAGGTGATCGAGGACGTGGCCGCGTATATTGGCATGCCGGCGATCGCGGTGCACGAGGTGGCGACGTTCTACAACATGTACGCCACCGCGCCGGTCGGGCGCTTCAAGCTCGCGGTGTGCACCTGCCTGCCGTGCGCTTTGCGCGAGGGCAACGCCGCCGGCGAGTACCTGAAGGACAAGCTGGGCATCGGCTACAACGAAACCACCGCCGACGGGCTGTTCACGCTCAGGGAGAGCGAGTGCCAGGGCGCCTGCGGCGACGCTCCGGTACTGATCGTGAACAACGAGCGGATGTGCAGTTTCATGGGTGCGGGAGAGCTCGATCGGCTGATCGACGAGCTGCGCGCGAAGGCGACGTCGTGAGCGACGCCGGCCCGCGCTCGAGGCTCGCCGACGTTCGCGCGTCGCAGACGTGTTTCCACGGCCGCCACCTGTCGCCGCAGATCCTCGCCGGGCTCGAC
>JAHDXY010000039.1:0-9897 GCA_023384005.1 Burkholderiaceae bacterium
CGACCGGAAGATGCCGCGGCGATCGAAGGTTGCCTCGTCGCGCTCGGGAACAGCCTGGCGAGAATCAGGGATCTGCGCGTGAATCGCATCGAGGCGATGCAAAACGACCTGGCCGGATTCGCCGAAGCGGCGCGCGTGCTCGCGGCACGGGTGGCGCCGGAACTGCGGCACGAGTCCGCCGGCGAGATCTCCCGTGCATTGAAAGCCAGGTTGCAGGCTGCGCAGGCTGACAAGGGGAAGCTCGAAACCGCAACGACGGATCGCGATGCGGCGAACCGTTCGGCACAGCTGGCCAGCGAGAAGATCGCGCGGACCCGGGCCACGCTCGCGCCATTGCTGGCGCTGGCGGGCGTGGACACAAACGAAGAACTGCCGCAGGCGATCGAGCGATCCGACGCCCGGCGCCGGACGAGCAAGGCGCTGGAATCGGAAGAGCAGCGGCTGCGAGACCTGGGCGGCGGCTTGTCGCGGGAGGCGCTCGAAGCCGAGCGCGAAAAGACGGACCTCGACCAGTTGCCGGCCAGACTCGCGACGCTGCAGGACGAACTCGAGGAAATCGACACGGAGCGCGACGGACTGGTCGCCAAGCGGACCGACGCGAAACGCGCAGTCGACGCGATCGCGGGTCGCAACGACGCCGCGCTCGCCGAAGGAAGAAAGCAGGAGGCGCTCGCGCGCATCGCGGACGCGGTCGAGCGCTACGCCAGGGTCCGGGTTGCGATCAATCTGCTCGACTGGGCAATCGAGCAGTACCGCGAAAGCAAGCAAGGTCCGATGGTGGAGCGCGCCGGAGAGATCTTCAGCCGGCTCACCCTTGGTGAGTTCGAACGGCTATCCGTCGAGTACGGCAGCAGCGATCCCGAACTCCAGGGCCGCCGCTTTGACGGCAATCGCGTTCCGGTCGCCGGCATGAGCGACGGAACCAGGGACCAGCTCTACCTGGCATTGCGCCTGGCGGCGCTTCAGATGCACGTTGCGGGAGGCCACGCATTGCCGTTCATCGCGGACGACCTATTCATCAACTTCGACGATGGGCGGGCGAAGGCGGGGTTCGAGGCGTTGGGGGAGTTGTCGCGAGGGACGCAGGTGGTGTACATGACGCACCATGAGCATCTGGTGGAGGTGGCGCGGAGGGCGCTGGGAGGGAACGTGAGCGTAGTGCGGTTGTAGCGAAGTCAATCGAGTGTCGCCGATGGCGCAAGTTGCGCAGTGCGCGACTTGGACGCAACATGGATCAGCGACGACTCCAACTTCATCTCCAGAAGATGACTGACGACGAAGAAGCGACCAAGCTGGCGGGATGCGCGAGCTGCTGGCCGGAATCGCCGGACGAAGCCTGGATGGCTCGCGCTTCGCTGTCCCAGAAGGCCGAACTTATCGACGAATCGCACTTTCACGTGATGATCCTCGCGTGCATCAAGTGCGGCCAGAGATTCTTATCCGTCTTCACCGAGACGATCGATTGGACCGACGGGGACGATCCGCAGCACTGGGCGCTGATGCCGGTCACCGACGAGGAATCCAGGGAACTTATTGAACCGAAAGCGCCGCTGGAAGAGGCCCATCTCAGCGCGCTCGGCCAGCGTAGGCGATCACTTCGACACGATCACCCGAAGGGTGCCGCGTCGCGCAGCTACTGGAGCAGAGGATTCACGGTCCGATACCACGACCGAGCGGTGATTCCGGCGGGGTAGAGTTTCCGCTTCGACCAATCAGCGCTTGATCGATACTCGCCGTGTCCGGAGAATTCGGCGTGATGAAGCTTGGCTGCCCCTTCTGCTCGCTCCCCGCGTCGCGCGTCGCGGGCGAGAACGAGCATGCGCTGTGGACGCTCGACGCGTACCCGATCTCTCCCGGCCACAGTCTGGTCGTCCCAAAGCGCCACATTGCTTCGTTCTTCGAAGCCACTGCAAATGAGCGCGCGGCAATCCTCGCGCTCATCGACGAGGCGAAGGAACGCACGAGTGCCGAGCACCGGCCCGACGGATACAACATCGGAATCAACGATGGCGAGGCGGCAGGGCAGACGGTTGCGCACCTGCACGTCCACCTGATTCCGCGGTACGCGGGCGACGTGGCCGACCCGCGCGGCGGCCTGCGGTGGGTGATCCCTGAACGGGCCGACTACTGGTCGAATCGCGACCCAGAGCGATGAACGCCTCATCCCGAGTGCGCTGCAGACGTCGAATCCCCGGGAGAGCCTGATTGCCGTTTCCTGACGCCGAGTCGCAGGTCGCGTTCCTTCGCGACGTGCAGGCACTCCTCGAAGACGGGCAGTTCACCGCGACCTACAAGTTCGCGCTGTTGATCGCGCTGGCCGATCTGGCCGTGGAGTCCGGGATCGCGGACGATCGCCGGCTGCGGATCCCGGTGACCTCGATCGCGGAGAAGTTCATCGAGTACTACTGGCAACAGTCCGCGCCGTTCCCCGGACACCGCGGTGCGGTGACGCTCGTGCAGAATCGCGGTATCCAGGCTGCGGTCGTAAACGTCTGCACGCGATTGCGCGACGAGCGCTTCGCTACGCTCGCGCAATTGCGCTCGGTACCGTCGATCTGGGTCGGTACGCTCAACCGTGTGAGCGACATCGTCCGGAAGATGCCGCTCTTCAAGCTGCAGACGATCAACGGTACCGAGCGCGCGTTCCTGTACCCGAACCGCGTCGAAGGCGATTGCGTCGTGCTCGAATTGGGCGTCGGGTGGAACCTTCGGGAGTTCCACGGGCTGATCGCCGGAATGGCGCGTGAAAGGTGGGCGTCGATGCTGCGTTCGATCCCGGCGAACCGCGCCGCGATCGGGGACGGGCAGGACCTCGAGGACTTCCTGTTCAGTTCGCAGCGAGTCTCGGTGGGGCACTTGCTTCAGCAGCTAGCGGATCTCCAACACGGCGAGTGCCTGTATTGTGGTGGCACCCTGCCGCGCGACGGCGCGCACGTCGATCACTTTATTCCTTGGAGTCTGCACCGCCTGAGCGCGGTGCCCAACTTCGTCGCGGCCCACGACAAGTGCAATCTCGCCAAGAGCGACTGGCTGGCCGCCGAGGAACACCTCGAGCGCTGGATCGCGCGCAACGCGCGACGCGCGAGGGGCCTCGAACTCATTGCCGCTGACGCGTGCGCCTCGACGGACTGGGGGCGAGCTGACTCGCTCGGTCCGACGATGAACGTCGCGCGCTGGGCCTACGATCGTGCGTTCGTGCTCGGGCAGAGGGCGTGGCTTCGCGGGCGGCAACTGGTTGCGCTGACCGACCGGTATCGCTTGCTGGTGCCGCGGGCACCATCGTGCTGAAGGCAGTGTCACGAGACCTGCGGAGCGTTCAACGATCTAGGTTCGGCCTGGCCGGGCGGCTAATCCTGCAGCCGTCATCAGTGCGACAATCCTGACAACCCCCCACCCCTGCGGCGCGTGCTGCATCAGGAGGCGCCCGCTCGTTTCGTCGTTGAAGAGGTTCTCGCATTCACAGGCCAGTTGGGCGCGCCACCACGAGCGCCGAGCCACGGGAAGGCGAGCGAACCACGCCCCATCGCGCAACATGCGCGCGAGTTCCGTAGTCGGCTGGAGCGGATCCGGTGCAGCGGGCAGCCACGGGAACTCGCTGCGCGCGAAAGCCCAGAAACCCTCGAGCCTATCCACCGCGTTGGTGCGCGGCGGCGCGGGAACGGGGCTGCGGGAGACGGCGCCGCAACACTGGCCCAGCGCCGCGAGTGCGTCGTACTCGTCGAGATCGAGTTCCCTCGGCATGTCATCCCAGCCGGGGTCTTGGCTCGGGTGAACTCCCGCCTGCATCCATGCCGCTTCGACTTGCGTCCCGAAGGCGCTCAGGCTTTCGTCAAGCTTCGCCCTGGCACTGTCCAGCGCCGACTCGAGGAACGCGATCGCGCGCTCGTCGACGAACGCCTGGAATGCCAACGTGTCCGCGGCGGGCCAGTCGTCGAATGCGTCCGGCCAGTTGCTCAGCCGCAGCCCGGTGTCCGTCGGAAGGAGACCGGTCGGCGGCTGCCCCGTCGAACCCGCGGCCACCGGCAGCGCCTTCCCCCGCGCTGTTTCGTCGGGTAACAGTTCGAGGACACGCGTGAACGGAAAGAGATCCCTCGCAGCGCGGATTCCCGTCAGTACATCCAGCACTTGCGGGTCATGCCACTTGCCAAGGATCTCGTAAAACGGAGCGACGTCGATCCCGAAGTGGCGGCCGCTTGGTAACTGGGGCATGGCAGATTTCCTCCAAACGGGAATCTTCCGCTGAGACGGGCTCACCCGTTGAGCCTTCAGCCGAACAAACTGGGGCGTATCAACGGATCCGCAACTGCGAGCGTCCCGGGAAGGAGAACATCGTGCCGCGCATACATCGGGGAATCGTCATCGAGGAGCGGGCCATCGGCGTCGGCTGCGCATCCGAGCCGGTGCGCACGGTCGAGTTCCTCGACACGTCGATCGACGAACTCGACGCGATCACGCGGCGCTACGATGTGTCGGCGCACGTGCTCGCATTCGGCTGGACTCCACGGCTGTTCGGGCGACCCGACCCTCCCTGGGCGATCGTCGCGTTGCCACAGCACTACCCGATCATCGGGCACCTGATCTCTGCGCGCCGCCGACCGACCGACTACTCGGTCAGCTACTACGCGAAACCGGGTGAGGAGTTCGATCCGAGCGCCGGTATCGTCCCGCCGGCCGGAATGCTTTTCGTCTTCGACGGCGCCGGACTTGCCCTGGCCGTGAAGGCCAGCCCCTGCCTCGCCGCCGTCGCCAGGAATCTCGACCAGGTTCCCAGCGATGGCACGTGGCTCGTGATCGCGGACCCGTTGCCAGCGGGGTTGGTGGCGCAGTGGGCGGTCGACAATGGAGAGCTGTTCTGGAAGAGCTACCGTTCCCGATCGGCATGAGCAGCGTCGCGGTTGGACGCGGTTCTCTGGCAGCGAGGCGCACACTGAGCAACCGGATCCGGCGCTATCGAACGTTTCGATCGGCCGCTTCCACGTTGGCGGGTAGTTGAGATCAACGAAGTGGCGCTGCGAGCAGGGTTTGCTGTGGCGGGCGACGGATCGGGCTCACGCGGCGCGTCTGGACCGGCTCGGAACTTCCTCGTGGGAAAGAACGACATGGCGTGAGCCTGCCCCGAATAGGGCATTGTCCCAGTGGCACCATGTTTGCTCTAATCAGCAACGAGAAATCGAGCGACCTCTCTTGCGCAAGATTCCTCTTGGCCTCTCCCTTGATCCCCAACGCGGGCGGCATCCGCGCGTCTCGCTCGGGGATTCGGTCGTTGGCCCGATGCTCCTGCTTCCGATCCTCGAGGTGCTGCCAAGGTTTGGGTAGCGTGCGGGCTTTCACGCGGCACGTGTTGTACAGTTGCTCGGGCAGGGGGCTAGTGCTTCCGGTCGCGGGTACGCGCAACGCGTCGGGGGCCGCGTCAAGAACAGGCTCGGCTAGGCTACGGCTTGATTGCGAAGTGACGCAGGCTGGTACGTGAACCTGGACAGATTCGCAACGCCAAGAGAACTTGATGGAGTTTTCCCCGCGGTCGCGGTATACGTACCCGCTCTGTTGAGATGGGGCGTCAGCATTCGAGTTTGAGTTTCGGTGCTGATTCGACGAGTTAGCTGCTCGCATAAGACAACGACAAGCTTGCGGTTGTGCCGGGTCCCGATTCGTTTAGCTGAAAATGCACTGATGACTGGCGAGCTATCTGGCAGCGACTGCAAGGCGTTCACCTCCGGCGGCCGTCGGGTCCTGCTTGCCGTAACCGGTCTCACGCCCCAAGTCGTCACCGAAACAGTCTACGCGCTGGCGCGCGAAGGACGGCACGCGCTCCCCTCCGAGGTGCACCTTGTGACGACCGCAGAGGGGGCTGAACGCGCCCGACTCGCGCTGCTCTCGGACCAGCCGGGGTGGTTCAAACGGTTCCTGTCGGACATGAGCCTGGGGTCGATCGACTTTTGCGATCGCAACATACACGTCATCGTTTCGCCCGATGGAAAGGCTTTGCAGGATATTCGCGACGCGTCGGACAACATCGCCGCTGCTGACCAGATTGCGGAACTTGTCAGGCGATTCACCGAGGATGATGTTGCGCATCTGCACGTGTCGCTGGCAGGGGGGCGCAAGACCCTTGGATTCCTCGCGGGCTACTCGCTGAGCCTCTGGGGCCGCGCTAGCGACCGGTTGACTCACGTCCTGGTCAGTGAACCGTTCGAGTCCACCTGGGACTTCTTTTATCCGACGCCGTACGAGCGAATCATCGAAACGCGAGGCGGAAAGCTTGCCGACTGCGCCACAGCGGAGGTCACGCTAGCCGACATTCCCTTCGTTCGATTGCGCCACGGGCTGCCGCGGGAACTGTTGACCGGAAGGGCGAGATTCGCGCAGGCGGTCGCCCGCGCCCAGGCACGCCTCGGGCCGCCATGCCTGGAACTCGACCTGGAAGGAGGCGAGGCACGGATGGGCGGGAGACCGCTGACGCTGGCCCCCGCGGATCTGGCGTTTCTCGCCTGGTTCGCGAGAAGGGCCCAAGGTGGGGCTGGGCCAGTCGCCTGCCCGGCGGACGGCGCACCCTCGCTCGAGTATGCGCGCGCATATCTCGCCGAATACGACATTGTTCGCGGTGCAAACCGGAATGTACTGCGACGCTACCGCTCTGGCATGGCGAAGTCCGATTTCGAGGAGCGCAAGTCGAGGCTGAATCGGGCGTTGCGCGATCAACTCGGCGAGATCGAAGCGGCGCCCTATCTTGTTGCGGGAACCGGGCGCAGGCCGATGCAATATCAGTTGCGACTGAGAGGAGAGGACGTGTTGTTCGTTCATTACGACGGTTCTGCAAGCGCCGCGCGCGTAGCCATTTCAGGCTCGCGCGGCGGGGCTCCTCGTGTCGGGAGCGCGGCGTGATCAGGCTCGAGTACGACATGCAGTTCGTGTGCCCGGCCTTTCCAGGCAATGGCGAGCAAGACGGCCAATGGCGCACGCCGCCACTGAAGGCGCTTCTGCGCCAGTTCTGGCGTATCGCCTATGCGGCGGGGGAAGGCGGTCAGCCGAATGTCGGCAGGATGCGATCTGCCGAGGGCGCCCTGTTTGGTTGCGCCGGAAAGACGGAGTCTCGCAGGAGCGCACTGCGGCTTCGCCTGGATTCATGGCGACCCGGCGGACTTCCTCCCGGCAACTGGCCAAAGGATGCGTACGTCGAGCACCCCGAGGTCCGGAGCAAGGTGGGTGCGAATCTGTATCTCGGGTACGGGCCACTGGGGTTCGACCGTAGCGCCGGCGGAACCACCCTCAAGCGCGGTGCTGCGATCCAGGCAGGAGAACAGACGAGCTTCAGAATCGCGCTTACCGGAGATGCTGCAGGTGAGGAGCGGCGCCTGCGTCGGGCAATCAGCCTCATTCACCTCTATGCGGCTGTCGGGAGCAGGAGCCGAAACGGCTGGGGGTCATTCGCACTCAAGCCGCTGGACGACGTTTCCGCAGTCGACTTCACCCTGAAGGCTGGGGAGACTCGCCCGTGGCGCGATGCGTTGCGCGTCGAATGGGCGCATGCGCTCGGTGAGGATTCGAGCGGTCCACTTGTGTGGCGGACCCAGCCGATGGAGGACTGGCGCGGTGTGATGAAACGCCTCGCGGAGATCAAGATCCGGTTGCGAACAGCATTTCGCATGTCGACGGGGAAGGGCGCCCCAAACCCCGAACCGCGCCATTGGCTTGCCTACCCGGTGACGAATCACGACGTCCGCGCATGGGGCCGATCGGCGCGCCTGCCGAACAGCTTGCGATTCAAGCTTCGGTTCGCGGGCAGCAACAGCCCGAACGTTCACGGCGTGATCTTTCACATGCCCTGCAGGCCTCCCGGCGAGCCGTTTCGCCCCGAGTCGGCGACGCTGGAAGAAGTTTGGTCAACGGTGCATCGGTTTCTCGACGACTGCCCGGACCTCGAACGGATCAAGGCCTAGGACTGGAACGGACGATGAACGAAAAGATCAGCGGCGCAATGCTGGCGGCAAGGTTGCACGATCCGCCAGAGAAGGCTCTTGTCCTGATGCGAACCCCCGAGGGGCACGAGGGCGGTACGTCGCGTGAGTTGGCGAGAGAACTTTTCGAGAACGGGGTTCCCGAGGCCGCACGTGCCGCGGCAGCACGCGCGGATCAGTGGGCGTCGGCCGCGGACCGTGCGGCGTTCCCCAGGGCGCGGGACGATGGTCGCTTCCCCGCGTGGCAGCAGGTACGGTTTCATGATCGCCCCGTGATCATTCATCCCCTGACGGGGCGGGAGTTCGACCTGATCAGTCTCTTCGATGTCGATCCCGCGCATGCGAAAGCCGTGTCGATCGACCACTTGCGCGGCCTCGTCCACAGTGGCGACCTGCGACGAACCGCGCTTGCGTTTTGGCGGTTCGGCCCCGAGATCGGTGCCGACGAGCTGCGGTCGCTGTGGCGGCTGCTGCCCGCGGACACGAGGGTTCCCGATCATACGATCTGGGACCATCTGGACCTGACCGCTGCGTTCGCGGCGGCCTTCGCGAGCGACCCGGACGGCGGTCCGGCGCTGCTGTCGGTTTCGCTGGGACCTGTTCAGGATTTCATCGCAGCGTCTCGTTCCACGTCAGACCTCTGGGCAGGATCGCATCTGCTCGCGCGGCTCTCGTGGGAGGCGATGCGCGTCGTTTGCGAGGAACTGGGTCCCGAGTCGATTCTGTTTCCGCGCCTGCGCGGTGTTCCGCAGGTCGACCTCTGGCTGCGTGACAAGTGCGGGCTCGACCATCGACTGTTCGAGAAGCTTGACTGGAGCCGCGTGAGATCCGACGCGAATCCGCTGTTTGCTGCCGCTCTGCCGAATCGGTTCACGGCGCTGGTTCCTGCATCCGCAGTGCACGCGATCGCGGAAAAGATCACGGTGCGGGTCCGCAGCTGGGCCCGTGATGCCGCGAAGAACGCGTTTCGGGAAGTTCTCGACATTGCGAGGATGGACGACGATCCGGAGTACCCCGCGTATGCGCAGATAGCCGCGCAATTCGAGGGGTTCCCCGAGATCCACTGGGCTGCGGTTCCGTGGTCGCTCGTCGGGACCGATGGCAGTGGACGAGTGCTCGCCTCCGACCGGACGCTCGCGGATGCGATGCAGCCCTACTTCGAGAGCACTCCGCCCGGGTACCTGGCGACGCCCGCATGGCTTGCATTGGCCGGCGAGATCGAGCTCGAGCAGGGTTGGTTCTGGAAACCGAACCCAGGCGCGCTCTATCCGGCGCTGCACGAGCTTCTCGACCGCGTGCTTGCAGCGACCAAGGCGACGCGCCCGTTCCCCCAGCTTCCGCAGCAAGGATGGCGTTGCTCGCTGACCGGGGAAACGGAGTGGCTTACGACAAACCGCGACCAACTGGGCCAATCATTCCGAACACAGACCGACACGGTATGGGCAAAGGCCTCCCAGCAGCGACCGACACTGATTCGGCCGGGGGAACACCTGGGTGCGCAGGCGACGCTCAAGCGCATGTGGCCAAGAATCTTCACGCGAGAGCTCGGGGCGGTCGCGGACATCGACGCGAAGCGCTTCGTGGTGAGCACGCACGCGCTCGCACTTTCCGCGACGCTCGAGCGCTGGATCAATTCCGGACGCCGCTTGCCGGAGACGTTTGCCGCCGAGGTACGCAACCCGTCCAGTGCGGGTGAACGTGTTCTGCTGCCGAAGAAACTGTCGCATCTGATCGCTGGACATCCCGAAAAGGACACGCTTTTCGCGATTCCGGGCTGGCTCGAGAAACGGGTTGCAGCGGGCGACGACGCATCCGCCGAAGACGCGCGCGGCCGGTTGGCGGCCGCGCTTGGTTCCCGGATCGAAGCCTATTACGGTCTGCTGCTGTTCGATGGCGATCGCATGGGCGCCTGGCTGTCTGCCGATCGCTCGCTCACGCTTTC
>JAHDXY010000039.1:9907-21834 GCA_023384005.1 Burkholderiaceae bacterium
GGCTGGCGCGCTTCAGCACGGACTCGGCGTTCAGCCGCTACGCGAGTTCGCAGCGCGGCGCAACCCCTTCTCGGCACATGGCCATCTCGGAGGCTTTGAACCACTTCGCACTCAGGCTCGCGCCTGCGGTCGTCGAAGACGTCTGCATGGGTAGGATGATCTATTCGGGCGGAGACGACGTGCTCGCGATGGTGACCGCGAGTGACCTGCTGCGAGCGATGGTTGGGCTACGCGCCGCCTTTTCCGGTAGTGACAGCAGTCAGTTCGGACTTCCGGGGAGTGGTGTTCAGCTTACGAATCAGGGTAACGGATTCGCGATGTTTCGCGGCCAGCTCCTTCGACTGATGGGAGACACTGCCACTGGCAGCTGCGGCGCGGTGATCGCGCACCATCAGGCTCCTCTCGGAGCAGTCGTCCGAGAACTCAGGGCCGCGGAACAGCGCGCGAAAAACGAGGGGGGACGAGACGCGTTCAGCATCACCCTGATCAAGCGTTCGGGCGGCTCCGTTGCCCTGACGGCGAAGTGGGGCAAGCCGCTGGCCGCATTGTCGCGACTGCGGGATTTCGTCGCGGACGAGGGGGTTTCACGGCGCGCGGTTTACAACACGCTCGAGTGGCTCCGCGACCTTCCTTCCGACAAGCCCGAAATGATCGCGCCTCTCCTCGGGTTACAACTCGAGCGTCAGGCAGACAAGTCGGCCCGTGATCACCACGACGTTCCAGGCCTTGCCCGGCTTCTTTCGGAGGTCGCCTGGGACGATACCCTTCGCCCCCCTGGACATGCGTCGTCACGGTGGCTCGAAGCGTGCATGTCGGTCGCGGAGTTTCTAGCCCGCGACGGACGCGCGAATCTTCTACACACGCCGGGCGGCGTGGGCAATCGAGTCCGGTCCGGAGCACGCGCATGATCTGCTCCCGCTTCATCGAGCCGCTTGACGTTCTGTTTCTGCGGGGCAATCGACTGTTCGGAGACGCCGGGAGTTTCGGCGAGAGCATGGTGCCGCCTTGGCCCTCGGTCATTGCGGGCGCATTGCGCTCCGCGATTCTCGCGAGCGAGGGAGTCGACCTGCAGGATTACGCTCACGGGCGCTTCGCGCACGGCGAACTGGGCACTCCCGAAAAACCCGGGTCTTTCGTCCTGCTGCACGTGGATCTCGCGCGGTGCCGGGACGGCGAGATCGGGACGTTGCATCAGCTGCCGGCGGACCTGGTGGCCTGGAGGCAGTCCGAGTCGCTCGTGACAGGCAGGGCAAGACCGATTCGCCCAGCCGCTGGGGTGCTTTCCTCCAGCCTGCATCCGCTCAGCCCCGTACTCGCCCAAGACACGCCATCCAGGCCGACGGGCTCATGGTGGATGAGCGGCGAGGCGTGGCTTCGATACCTGAACGGAGAGACCCCGACGTCGAAGGATCTCGTTTCGTCCGCCGAACTGTGGGCGATCGACCATCGCGTCGGGATAGCGCTGCACGCGGACGAACGCCGCGCCGAGGACGGGAAGCTCTTCTCGATGCAGGCAGTTGCTCTGAACGATGGTCTCGGAAACCGCTCGGCGACCGGGCAGGTCGGGTTCCTTGCGGTTGTTGCCGGGGCAACCGTTCCTGATTCCGGCGTCCTTCGGCTCGGTGGCGATGGCCGCGCGGCTTCGTTTCGCACTGCGCAGGTCTCCGGCATCGACTACCCGGTTGACGAGGTTCTCAGGTCGCGTCGATGTCGGATCGTACTCACCAGTCCCGGGATCTTCGAGGGCGGCTGGCGCCTCCCTGGCATGCACTCCGACGGGACGATCGAACTCGGCGGCATCCGAGGCCGGGTTGTCGCGTCTTCGATCCGGCGGTTCGAAATCGTCTCCGGGTGGGATCTCGCGCGCAATTCGCCCAAACCCGCCATGCGTGCGGCGTCGGTCGGGAGTGTGTACTGGATCGAGGATCTCGACTGCGATGCCGGGGCGCTCGAGAGATTGCTCGAACGTGGGCTCTGGTCCGACGGCGACTATCCCCACAATCCGCGGCGCGCGGAAGGCTTCAACAGGTTCGCGCTGGCCGTTCATTGACTTGAGGAATGCGAGATGTTCGAGAAACAGGCAGCTGTCTTCTTCTACGCGGTCAGCCCGGTTCACATGGGCGCCGGATCGGCAGTCGGGGTGATCGACAACCCGATCCAGAGGGAACGTCACACGCGTCACCCCTGTTTTGCCGGGTCGGGTATCAAGGGCGCCGTACGGCACGGGTTTCAGGCGCTTGGAGGCGAAGCAGGTCACGTCGACCGTCTGTTCGGCCCGCCCTCACAAAGCGGCACGTTGCATGCGGGCGCCGTGAGCTTCGGCGATGCCACGCTCGTGGTGTTTCCGGTTCGCAGCCTCAAGGGAGGGTTCGTGTACGCCTCGTGCCCGCAGGCTGTGGCGAGGACGCAGAGGCTTCTGCGGCTCGTCGGCGTGGATACGAACTGGTCCATTCCCGCAGTTCCGGAGGGCGCTTGCGCGGCTGCGTCGGACAGCGTCTGCACGCAGGATCAGCGGGTGCACCTGGAAGCATTCGAATACTCGTACGATCCGGCCGGCACCGATGCGGTGAAGGCCATCGCATCCGACCTTGCGAAGTGGGCTCTGCCCGAATCGAGCGATCTCGCGTATTTCAAGGCGAAGATGGCGCGGGATTTCGTTCTGCTGTCCGACACGGACTTCGCGTACTTCGCGGAACACGGGACCCTGGTCGAGCCACACGTGCGCATCAATGAGAAAACTGGAACGGCCGACGACGGCGGGCTTTTCTACACTGAGAACCTTCCCCCCGAATCGCTGCTTGTCGCGCCCCTGGTCGCGTCGCGGACCCGAACCGGCCGTACCGAAGGCGCGATCGAAGCGACCGGCGTCATGGCGCAGCTCAAGGCGGTGCTCGATTCCAAGCTCGTTCAATTGGGCGGAGATTCCACCACGGGTCGCGGGCTCGTTCTCGCGCGGTTCATGGAGGGTTGATCCGATGACAAACCGTCAGAATCGGCCGCAAACACTTGAGCAGATGCGTGCCGCCGACACATGGAGTTGCGCGGAACGTTGCGACAGCGACTACGTGAACATCGCCAAGGGCCTGCCCGCGTTGATCATGAACAGTGGTCTGATGCAGGTGCTTGCGTTCATGCACGAGAAAGAGGGGCAGCACGAACGGATTGCGTCACAGCTTCGACGCTGGCTCGCTTCGCGTTTCCCGGGCATCGGTTCCGATGGGTTCACCGACTTCATGCAGGCACTGCTGAACTCCCGACCCGACGAGTTCCGGATGATCACGATCGAGGCGATGGCCTGGCTCCGGTGGCTGCGCCAGATCGCACCTGCACGGCAGCGGGGAGACTGAGGCAATGGGCGCCGCTGCAGCTCCTGCATACCTTCGGGACCGCATCGATCGGGCCGATCCGTCTCCCGCGACGCGTTTCGGCCTGCTTCTCGATGTCTGGGATAGCGACTGGAAGAAGTCGCGCGGCGAGCAGTCGCAGCGACTGCGGCGCATCGGGCAGCTTTCGCGGGACGACACCGAACGAATCAACGCGCTGGTCGCCCGCCAGCGGTGGCTCGCCGCGGCGCGCGCCGGGTCCGGTGCGACGGCTCATTTCGCGGCCCGATCCACCGCCCCGTTCGCGACCGGGCTGGGGAATGAGCATCCCCTGGAGAACGGCTTCTCCTTCCTTGCTCCCTACGGTATTCCCTACCTAGCCGGTAGCGGCGTCAAGGGCGTGCTGAGGAGCGCGGCCTGCGAACTCGTCTCGGGAGACTGGGGCGCTTCCACCGACTGGGCGACAGCGGTGGATTCCGACGCGAGTGCGAGCGCTTCCGATCCGGTGTCGGTGATTGAAGTTCTCTTCGGCTCGGGCGAGCGAGGTTCGCACCTGGCCCAGCGCGGCGTGCTCGAATTCTGGGACGTAATCCCGAAGCTCGCCGGCGATCGATTGGCGGTCGAGGTCATGACGCCTCACCAGGGACACTACTATCACGGGAACGCCTCGCCGCACGATTCCGGTAGCCCGATTCCCATCTTCTTTCTCACGGTTCCGTCCGGGTCCGAGTTTGGGTTTCACGTCGTCTGTGATGCGCCAAGGCTTTCGGCACTCGCGCCGGCACTCGCGGCGAACGCGCGATGGAAGGGGCTGTTGCGCGAGGCTTTCGAGCATGCATTCTCATGGCTTGGATTCGGTGCCAAGACAGCCGTCGGTTACGGTGCGATGGCGCCCGATCCGGAGCGCGAGTCCGCTTACGAGATGGCGCAGCGGCGTGCAGCCGTTGAACTTCAGGAAACGATGAGGCGTAGTGCGCAAAGCGCGGCGATGAACCGGATCGACGAATTCGTCGCCGAGATACGCGCAAGGGCCGAATCGCTCAGAGGGACGAAAGACCGGCCGAACACCGCATGGCACCAGAAGGCACAGGCGCTGGCTGCGGCGGCCGGGGGTCCGCAATGGACCCCGGAGGAACGAGACAGGGCTTTCGCGACGATTGCCGAGTGGCTTCCCAAGGTCGTAGCCTTGGGCGACCCGAAAGAGGTGCGGAAGGCACTTCGGAAGATGGGAATTGATGAGCCTGGCGGCGCAAGCTGACGTCGCGCAGCACTTGCATCGCCCGGAGTCCGACGACGATCCGGTGTCCGTTCTCGTTTGCACCCTGGGAACGAGCTGGGCGGTCGTTCCCGAGGTATACGGGTGGCTCGCGCCGGGCGTGATCGATCTCTTTCGCGCGCATCCGCGAAAGAGGGAACTTGATCGGGCGCGTTCCGCGGCTCGACTCGACGCGCCCTCCGAGATCTGGGTCGTCACCAGCGACGACGCGCATTCGCGGGATGCGGCGAACAAACTGCTCGAATGGCGCACAGCAATCGACGCGCCGCTGAAACTGCGGATCTGGCGCGCGAGCGGAACCAGAGGTCTCGAGTCGCCTGCGGAGTGCGCCACGCTGCGCGAGCTCGTCTTCCGCGCGGTGCTTCACGCCACGGAGCGCGCTCGCGGCACCGGGAAGGTGGTCCTTTCGCTTTCGGGAGGGCGCAAGACGATGAGCGCCGATCTCCAGGAGGCCGGTGAACTGATGGGTGCGCACGCATGGGTGCACGTTGTCGCGACCGATTCCCTTCCAGCGCGAATGCGCGATCCGTCCCCGGGAATGCTCGCTGCTCCACTGTCCGCGGAACTGGTCGGTCATCTGTCGCCCGTGCTCGTCGCGCAGGGCCGCGTCAGCGAACTGCTCGACATCGAGGTCGACGGAGTCCGTGTCCGCGGCTCTGCGTTTCCGCTTCCGATGCCGGATCCCGACGGAATGCTTGTCTGGCAGCAACCCGCGGGTGCGCGCCTCGTTTCCGACGAACTCGCGTCCCGCCAGCGCCAGAGCCACGCGCTGCTCTCCGGTTACCTGAAGCGTCTGGATGAACGTGGTGCGTACGAGAATTGGCCGTCGTTGTATCGCCTTCCGCCGCGCCGGCTTGACGCGCTGCGTACGACCACACTGGCCCCGTCGCATCGCCGCCTGCTCGAGCTGATACCGAAGGTCGATCTGCATCGACACCTCGGAGGTTGCCTTGCGCTTGACGCGCAGATCGACGTCGCTCACTCGATCTGGAATTCGGTTACGGATCACCAGCGGAGCGCCGCGATGAGCGGCGCAGCGACGAGGGGACTCGGACCGACAGGCAGCTGGCCCGACAATTGGCCCGACAGACTGCGTTCCGGCGTCGCCCCCGCCGAACGCGCCGCGATGGCATGCGCGATTCTCGTCAATACGAACGAACGGATTCTCCGGGCCGAGTTGTGGGACGCTACCGAACCCCGCGTCGCGCTCCGGGACTCGGCACGCGGATTTCGAGCCTACGAAATACCCGGCGAGTTGTCCGGCTCCGCGCTGCTCGCACTTCCCCAGTCGATGCTCCCGTATGCTCGCGCGGTAGTCGACCAGGCGCGACGTGAAGGCCTTCGCTATGTGGAGCTTCGCGGCAGCCCTCAGAAGTATCGTCGAGACGACCCCGCGGGCTTCGTGGCCGAGTTCGAGAAGGCGCTGCGGGCTGCCGGTGCCCAAACCCGCGAGAACGGCGTGTCGTCCGACCTGCGCATCGCGTTCGTCTGGATCCTGGACCGACGCGACGTGTCCACGATCGAGGAGACCGTTGCGAGCGCGGTCAGGGCCCACGAAGCGCTTGATGGCTTCATGGTGGGAATCGACGTGGCTGGAGACGAGAGCGTGATGCGTCCGGAGCTGCTTGCGGAAGGTTTTCGCCCGGCCTTCGCCGCTTGCCTGCCCATAACCATCCACGCAGGCGAGGGAGAACCAGCCGAGAATATCTGGCAGGCCGCGTACAACCTGCATGCGGATCGGATCGGCCACGGGCTGACGATCGCCGATCGTCCCGATCTGGCGCGACGATTTCGGGATCGGCGCATCGCGCTGGAGATCTGCCCGACGTCGAATCGCGAAGTCGTCGGGTACCGTGACGAGCTCGTTCCCGGAACCGGGAGCTTGCCGACGTATCCGCTGCGCCGACTTATCGAACTCGGCGTTCCGCTAACGATCTGCACCGACAATCCCGGCATCTCGCGAACAACGCTTGCCGACGAATACCTCGCCGCATCCAGAATGTGCGACGGGCTCTCGCTGTGGGAGACGCTCGCACTGATTCGGCAGGGTTTCACACATGCGTTCGTTCCCGCCGCCGAGAGGGACCGCACGCGAATGGAAGTCGACAACCGGATCTACCGGATTCTCTCCACTGACGATGCGCTACGTGCTTAACTCGCCCGTGCTGACGTCGTTTGGCACGTACAGCTTCACGGGTCCGATCGACATCGAACGTGCACGCCGGTTCGTGGAAAGCGGGGCGCAGAGTGCGGTCGGACACGCATCCACGGCGAGATTTCTCACCCGGCTGCTGGGCGTCGAAATCCGGTGCGAGAGGTGTGCGATCACGATGCACCCCGGGGACGCCGCGCTGGTGTTCCGCCTGAACGAGCGCCCCGGCGCGGGGTCTGAACTGCAGTTCGACGACCTCGACCGTTCGTCGTACCAACTCGGTCTACTCACGCGAATCGAATGAACGAAGCGCCGATCATCGACCTGCCGACCGAGTTCCCGGCCGCACGGTACCTCATGGAGTTCGAGGTGGTCTCGCCGTTTCGGCTTCCCGAGTATGCCGGCTCGACGCTGCGTGGCGTTTTCGGCCACTCGCTGCGCAACATCGGCTGCGCGACCCGTATGGTGACGTGCGCGGGATGTCCGCTGGCCGCCGACTGCGCGTACAACCAGCTGTTCGAGGCCGAGGGCACGGCGGGTCTGCGGCGGAAGTATTCGCGACTGCCGAATCCCTTCGTTATCGAACCACCGGGCTGGGGCGCACGACGGTACGAGGCAGGTGAAAAGCTCCGTTTCGGATTCGTCCTGCTGGGAGACGCCCTGCGTCATCTTCAGCTGGTCGTCTCGGGGTGGAGGCATGCGATGCTGGGCTCGATCGGGCCCGATCGCGGTCGGGCGAGGCTCGCACGGATACGCCACGAGCAGGACCCCGAATGGCGCTCACCCGACGAGTTCGACCGCTGGCGCCAGCCGCGCGGCGCGATCCGGCTCGACAATGCGGGCGGCGCGCCCGATACAGCGACAATCGCCTTCGACACGCCGCTTCGCATCAAGCGCGAGGGTGCCGTTCTTGGGCCTGAGGAGATCACGCCGAGGGATCTGGTCGCGGCGCTTGTGCGCCGAACCGCGGACGTGCTCGAGTTCAATGCTGGAATCAAGCCGATGCTCAATCGAAACGGCTCCGGCGACTGCACTGGCGGGATCGAGATGATTGCGGATCTCCGGTGGCAGGACTGGCACCGCTACTCCAATCGCCAGTGCCGGGAGATGCCACTTGGTGGCGTCGTCGGTCAAGCGCGTCTTGGCGGCCGACTGCAGCCGATCTGGCCGCTCCTGTACCTGGGACAGTGGTTGCACCTCGGGGGCAAGACAACCTTCGGCCTCGGCCGGTACACGCTGCGGCGCGGCGACGGGCCGCTGGAGCGCCCGGGATGAGCGGTCGTCATGCGTTTCAGCTCTGTATCGCGACAGGGCAGAACCTTGCGAATCTCATCCCCGCGTTGCAGTGCGCGGCCGAGGAGGTCTGGATTCTCGAGACGCCAGCGATGCGTGCGAGCGCGTCGCATCTCGCCGACGCGCTTCGGGCGCGCGGGATCAGGGTGCAACGAAGAGGCTTCGACGACGACGACATCGGTGGAACGCGTGCGAGTTGCGAGGCGATCGCAACCGAGCTCGATGGCCGACCCGTTACGATCAACATCACCGGCGGCACCAAGCTGATGACGCTCGCGCTGACCGAGACCCTTGCCGGCTACCTGGCAACCGACGTGGGTACGGCTCGCCCCGAGCTGGTATACACCGACACGCTGCACGGACGACTCGACTGGCTCGGGGCAACCGTTCGCTCGGAACGGCTTCAGGACGTGCTCAGGATCAACGACGTCCTGCTCGCCCAGGGTTACCGTAGACAGGCTGGCAGCGGCGGCAGTGAGGCAGCTTACTGGCAGCAACGCGCCACCGGGCGAGCCACACTGACGCGACGACTCGGCGACTCGGCGCGCGAGCTTGGAGGCTTCTTCGGCCTGCTGGCGAAGCTCGCGAGCGATGCCCTGCAGGGGGGAGAAGACGCCTGGAGGCCGCATCAGAAACTCCAGTACTGCCCCGGAGGGAAGTACGCACAGGTGCTCCGTGCAGCGGTCGAGAAGGGTCTTGTCGTCTGGGACGCAGACGTCGCGCTCAGTTTCGTCGATCGCGATTCGGCCGAGTACTTTTCCGGCGGCTGGGTCGAGGAATATGCCGGTCTGAAAGTCAGCGGGGCGCGGCCCACCGAATGGGCTCCGCGGCTCGAGATCGAGCACGTCGAGAGCCGGACCTCCAACGAACTCGACGCGATGGTCGTGCACCGCAATCGCGTCCTGGTCATCGAATGCAAGGCCGCACGCGCGGCCGGCGTGGGAAGAGTCGCGGACTGGATCTACAAGGTCTCACAACTGGCGCGCTCGGTGGGCGGCGGCATGGCACGCCCGCTTCTGCTTTCGGCCCGCGAAGTCGATGCGGCGCATCGCCAGCGCGCCGCAGAGTACGGCGTGGACGTGCTGGCCTGCGAGGAGTTGTGCCAGCTTCCCGGATACCTTCGTTCCTGGATGGCGGGCTGACAAACGGCAAGCTTGCGGTTGCACCGGGTCGGTCCGCTCCACACTTAAAGTAGTGGGCACGTTACCCATCCGGCGCAACCGATGCTTCGCCACCTCTTTCTCATCGGCTACGACATCAGCTGCCACCGGCGCAGGCGACTCGCCTTGCGCGCGGTGAAGGGAAACGCCGTCGGCGGGCAGAAGTCGCTTTACGAATGCTGGTTGACGTCAGCCGAGCTGCAGTCGGTGATGGGCGAGCTTCGGACGGTGATCGATCCCGTCGAGGATCGGGTGGTGTTCGTGCGGCTCGATCCACGGGCGACGGTCCTTACGCGAGGCATCGGCGTCGCTCCGGCCGACGGCGATTTTTTCTACCTGGGCTGAGGTTCGTTCGTCATGGGCGTGCTCTACCTCGACCGCAGGGGTTTCGAACTGCGCCTGAATGCCGGGTCACTGGAGGTGCGCGGCAACGGCGAGCGCGTTCAGAGCGTTCCCGCGGGACTTCTTGAGAGGGTCGTGATGCGCGCCGACACCGTGCTCACAAGCGGCGTGCTTGCGGGGCTCGCGACGCGCGGCGTGGGCGTGGTGGCTATCTCGGGCCGTGGTGGCCGAGACGTAGCGCACTTGCTGGGATCGCCGCATGGCGATGTTCGCGCTCGGGTGGCCCAGTGCATTGCGGCCTGCGACGAGTCGGCCGCGACCACCTGGGCACGACGACTGGTACACGGCAAACTGGTCTCTCAGCGGCGCGTCATCGTGCATGCCGCCCGGCATCGCCCCGATCTTCGAAAGCCGCTCTACGACACCTCCAGGCGCATGGACGAGCTCGTGGCGCGTATCGAGCGCTGCACGAACCGGGCGGAACTCAGGGGCACCGAAGGGGCCGGGGCGGCCGCGTATTTCCGCGGTTTCACCGAGCTCTTCGCGCCGTCCCTGCAGTTTCACCATCGCGTGCGCCGGCCGCCGCGCGACCCGGTGAACGCGGCCCTGTCGCTCGGATACACGTTGTTGCACGCTGAGGCCGTGAGCGCCTGCTGGTGTGCCGGGCTCGACCCGATGATCGGCCTTTATCATCGGCCGGTCCACGGTCGCGAGTCCATGGCATGCGACATCGTCGAGCCTTGGCGAGCCTACGTCGATCAGTGGGTCTGGGACATGTTTCGCGATGGAGATCTGCGGATCGAGCACTTCGCGAACGACGCGGGCACCGCGTGCATGCTGGGCAAAACGGGGCGGGCGCATTTCTATGCGGCCTGGGCGAACCGTCGCCGTTCGATCTCGCGAGCGCTCCGAAGGCACGCTCGCCTCCTCGCGCGAGCGCTCGTGTCGTCGGCAGGCTTGCCCGACTGGTCCGGCGATCTCGACTGGTCTGACGAAGTCGACGTGCCTTGGCAGGGACGATCCGAATGAGTGCGCGACCGCTCTACCTGGACGCCGGCAGACGCTGGGAGGTCGCGCTTGACGAGCGCGCTCTGGAGGTGCGATGCGAAGGACGCGCGCCAGTACGGTTCCCGCTCTCCCGTCTGTCGCGGGTCGTAAGTCATCGCGATGCCCAATGGCAAACCGAGGCGCTGCTCGGGTGCCTCGAGGCGGGGGTGCCTGTCGCCTTTCTGAACGCGCGCGGAGAACCGGTCGGATGGTGCTTTGGACCCCGCCGCAAGGAAACGAGCCTCGCCTCGCTGCTGCGCGAGGGACTCGCACATCCCGAATGGGACGACCGATACGGGTCATGGCGTTCCGGCGCGGAGCGGCGAGAGATCCTCGGGGCGCTCATGGCCTGCAGGCTTCACCGCCGCGAGCCGACCGCGGTCGACGCCAGGGCCGCGTTGTTCAACCTTCACCGCCGGCGCTTCGGCGTTCCAATGGGGCCGCACTTCCGGGCGATTCGCGCGGCGCTGCACGGTGTCGTCATCAGCGATCTCGCGAAGGCGTTCTCCGACCCGGCTCTCGTCGCCTACGCGCGGCCCGGACTTCACTTCGGCATCGAATTCGTCGCCTTGCTTGAATGGTCGGCCCATCTGGGGCTGGTTCGCACGCCCTTCAACGAGGTTCGCGAGAACAAGCCCCTCGAGTTCGCCGCGCGCTTCGTCGAGCTCCGCAGCGAGATCTTCGCGTCACACTTCGGCCGTCTTGTGGGCTCGTTCGAGCGGCAACTCAGGGACTGGCTGCTATGAACGCGAATGCTCCAACGACATGGCTCGTCGCCTACGATATCTCCAGCCCGAAGCGGCTCAGGGAGGTTCATCGCTACGTCAAGCGACGTGGGTCGACGGTCCAGTATTCCGTGTTCAGCGTCGTGGCCGGCACGGCCGGCATTGAGACCATGCTTGACGAAATTGCGTCGCTCATTTACGAGCGCGAAGACGATGTCAGGGCCTATCATGTTCCGGCGAGTTGCCAGGTCTGGAGCCTTGGCAGGCAAGGGCTGCCGGCTGGTGTGATGCTTGACGCCGACTGCGTGACGAGATTGCTGATTTCGGGAAGGGAATTGGAACGTGATACCTGAATCGCTCATCCTGAACTTTCTCCCGCTCCGCTCTTGTGTGAATCCGTCACGCAAGTTGTTGATTGGGAAGAGCTTTCGAGGCGGATCGGTTTCAATCAGTGCCCCGATGTCGAGGGGATTAAGACAGTTGTTTCGTATGATTGTGTCCTTCGGTAAGGTTTCAATCAGTGCCCCGATGTCGAGGGGATTAAGACGTGACCGGCGAGACGATGCTAAAGCGCCTCTGTTTCAATCAGTGCCCCGATGTCGAGGGGAT
>JAHDXY010000040.1 GCA_023384005.1 Burkholderiaceae bacterium
TACAACCCGCACATCGTCATCGAGGGCATGGCGATCGCCGCCTACGCGATGGGCATCGGTGTCGGCTACAACTACATCCACGGCGAGATCTGGCACGCCTACGAGCGATTCGAGCAGGCGCTCGACGAAGCGCGTGCCGCGGGGTACCTGGGCGATCGAATCCTTGGCTCCGATTTCTCTTTCCAGCTGCACGCGTTTCACGGCTACGGCGCGTACATCTGCGGCGAGGAGACCGCGCTGCTCGAGTCGCTCGAGGGCAAGAAGGGCCAGCCGCGGTTCAAGCCGCCGTTTCCCGCGAGCTTCGGGCTCTACGGCCGCCCGACCACGATCAACAACACCGAGACCTTCGCGGCGGTGCCCTGGATCATCCGCAACGGCGGCGTCGCCTACCACGAGGTGGGCCGGCCGAACAACGGCGGCACCAAGATCTTCTCGGTCTCGGGCGACGTGCAACAGCCGGGCAACTTCGAAGTCCCGCTGGGTACGCCGTTCGCCAGGCTCCTTGAACTGGCCGGCGGAGTGCGCGAGGGGCGCAAGCTCAAGATGGTGATCCCGGGCGGCTCGTCGATGCCGGTTCTGCCGGGCGAGATCATGATGCAGACCGACATGGACTACGACTCGATCGCCAAGGCCGGCTCGATGCTCGGCTCTGGCGCGGTGATCGTCATGGACGACTCCCGTTGCGCGGTGAAGTCTCTGCTGCGCCTGTCGTATTTCTACTTCGAGGAGAGCTGCGGGCAGTGCACGCCGTGTCGCGAGGGCACCGGCTGGCTGTACCGGATGGTCGACAGGATCGAGCGCGGCCAGGGCCGCAGCGAAGACCTCGACAAACTCGACGAGGTCGCGGCGAGCATCATGGGGCGCACGATCTGCGCGCTGGGCGACGCGGCGGCGATGCCGGTGCGCGCCTTCCTCAAGCACTATCGCGACGAATTCGTGCATCACATCGAACACGGCAAGTGCGTCGTGCCGGACTACGTCTAGAAACGCGCGACGGCAACGCGAAGCGGAAAAACCGGAATTACTGGCGAACATGGTTGAACTGGAAGTCGACGGCGAGAAGGTGGAGATGCCCGAGGGCAGCATGGTCATGCACGCTGCGAGCAAGCTCGGCGTGTACGTGCCGCATTTCTGCTATCACAAGAAGCTCTCGATCGCCGCCAACTGCCGGATGTGCCTGGTCGAAGTCGAGAAGGCTCCCAAGCCGCTGCCGGCCTGCGCCACGCCGGTGAGTGCCGGAATGAAGGTCTGGACCGCGTCGGACAAGGCGGTCGCCGCTCAAAAGAGCGTGATGGAGTTCCTGCTGATCAACCACCCGCTCGATTGCCCGATCTGCGATCAGGGCGGCGAGTGCCAGTTGCAGGATCTCGCGGTCGGATACGGCAGCGCCAAGTCGCGCTTCGGCGAGGCGAAACGCGTCGTGTTCCACAAGTCGATGGGCCCGCTGATCTCGGCCGAGGAGATGACGCGGTGCATTCACTGCACGCGCTGCGTGCGATTCGGCCAGGAGATCGCCGGCAAGATGGAACTCGGCATGGCCGGGCGCGGCGAGCACTCCGAGATCATGAGCTTTCTCGGGCGTTCGGTCGACTCCGAACTCTCGGGCAACATGATCGACATCTGCCCGGTGGGCGCGCTCACCTCCAAGCCGTTTCGCTACAGCGCGCGCACCTGGGAGCTCGCGCGACGCAAGTCGATCGCCGCGCACGATTCACTCGGCTCGAACATCGTCGTCCAGGTCAAGGGCGCGCGCGTGATGCGCGTCGTTCCGCTCGAGAACGAGTCGGTCAACGAATGCTGGATCTCGGATCGCGACCGTTTCTCCTACGAGGGCCTGTACGCCGAGGATCGACTCACGACCCCGATGCTCAAGCACGACGGGAAGTGGCTCGAGGTGGACTGGCCGACCGCGCTCGGGTACGCGGCGAGAACGATCGCCGACGTGTGCGAGAACAAGGGCCCGGCTGCGATCGGCGCGCTCGCCTCGCCGAATTCCACGCTCGAGGAAATGCACCTGCTCGCGAAACTGATGCGCGGGATCGGCAGCGAAAACGTCGATTTCCGGCTTCGGCAGCGGGATTTCTCCGCCGACGCCGCGATGGCAGGCGTGCCGTGGCTGGGAATGAGGGTCGAGGAGCTCGCGGCGCTCGACGGCGCGCTGGTGATCGGTTCGTTCCTGCGCAAGGACCACCCCTTGCTGGCTGCGCGCCTGCGCCACGCGACTCGCGCCGGAGCGCGCGTGTCGGTGCTCAACGCGACCGACGACGACCCGTTGATGGCGATCGCCGAGCGCATGACCGAGCCGCCCAGCCGCTGGCCAGAGGCGCTGGCCCGGGTCCTGGTCGCGCTGCTCGCCGCCAAGGGACAGGCGGTGCCGCCCGCGCTCGCGAAGATCACGCCCGACGCCGCGGCCGAGGGCGTCGCGCGCGCGCTCGCCAGCGCCGAACGCGGCGCGGTGCTGCTGGGCAACGCCGCCGTGCAGTGCGACCGTTTTTCGATCGTCGCCCAGATCGCGCAGGAGATCGCCCGTGTCAGCGGCGCGCGTTTCGGTTATCTGGGCGAGGGCGCCAACGGCATTGGCGCGCGTCTCGCCGGGGCGACGCCCGTCGCGGGCGGGCGCAACGCGCGCGAGATGGTGGCCGAGCCGCTCGCCGCGTACCTGCTGATGGGGATAGAGCCCTCGCTCGATCACGGCATGCCCTCGGTCGCCTCGGCGGCGATGTCCGCTGCCGACACGGTGATCGCGCTCACCAGTTTTCGTTCGCCGGAGTTGCTCGAGCGCGCCGATTGCCTTCTGCCGATCGCGCCGTTCACCGAGACCTCCGGAACACTCGTGAACTGCGAGGGCCGCGCGCAGTCTTTCAACGGGGTGACCCGGGCGCTGGGCGAGACGCGCCCGGCCTGGAAGGTGCTGCGCGTGCTCGCCAACCTGCTGCAGATACCGGGCTTCGATTTCGACGACTCCGAGCAGGTACGCGACCACGTCCTGGCGCAGGGCGTCGAGTCGCGGCTGGACAACGCGATCGCTGGCGATCCGGCGCGATGGCGCCTGGCTGAGGCCGCGCCGCTCGCCGCTGGCCAGTTCGAGCGCATCGCCGACGTTCCGGTCAATTTCTCGGACGCGCTGGTTCGCCGCGCCTCGAGCCTGCAGCAGACGCTCGACGCGCGCGCGCCGCGGGCGCGGATGAACGCACGCACGCTGGCCGCGATCGGGGTCGCCGCGGGCGAGCGCGTGAAGGTGTCGCAAGCGGGCGGCGAGGCGCTGCTCGAAGCCGCGCTCGAGGAAGGCGCGGCCGACGGTGTCGTGCGCGTCGCCGCCGCTCACCCGAGCACCGCGGGCCTGGCTTCGATGTTCGGCGTGATTTCGGTCGTCAGGGCCTGAGCGGAGCGCGCGCGACGATGGAACCGATGCTCACTCAGATCACCACCGCCGGGCAGTCGCTGCTCGGCGTCGCGTGGCCGGTGGCGTGGGCCTTCGTCAAGGTCGTGCTCGTCGTGATCCCGCTGCTGCTTTGCGTCGCGTCCCTGCCGTACTGGGAACGCAAGATGATCGGTTTCATGCACATCCGTGTCGGGCCGAACCGGGTCGGCCCGAAGGGTCTTCTGCAGCCGATCGCCGACGCGCTCAAGCTGATGTTCAAGGAGATCATCGTCCCGCGCGAGGCCAACACGGTGCTCTACGTGCTCGCGCCGGTGATGACGATCGTTCCGGCGATGGCCGCCTGGGCGGTGATCCCCTTCGGCCCCGACCTTGCGCTGGCGAACATCAACGCCGGGCTGCTCTACCTGCTCGCGATCACTTCGCTCGAGGTCTATGGCGTGATCATCGCCGGCTGGGCGTCGAACTCGAAGTACGCGTTTCTGGGCGCGATGCGCGCTTCCGCCCAGATGATTTCCTACGAACTGGCGATCGGCTTCGCGCTGGTGGTCGTGCTGATGGTGTCGGGAAGCCTGAACATGACCGACATCGTGATGCGCCAGGGCGAAGGGACCTTCGCCGCACTCGGGCTGAACTTCCTGTCATGGAACTGGCTGCCGCTGCTGCCGATCTTCGTCGTCTACTTCATCTCCGGCGTCGCCGAGACGAACCGCCACCCCTTCGACGTGGTCGAGGGCGAATCCGAGATCGTCGCCGGTCACATGGTCGAGTACTCCGGGATGAGCTTCGCGATCTTCTTCCTGGCCGAATACGCGAACATGATCCTGATCGCCGCGCTCGCCGCGATCATGTTCCTGGGCGGCTGGCACGCGCCGATCGACTCGGACCTGTTCAACTGGGTCCCGGGCTGGATCTGGCTCGGCATGAAGACCTTCGTGATGGCTTCGATGTTCATCTGGTTCCGGGCTTCGTTCCCGCGCTATCGCTACGATCAGATCATGCGACTGGGCTGGAAGATCTTCATACCGGTCACGCTGGTGTGGCTCGTGGTCGTGGCGGTCTGGATGCAGACGCCCTGGAACATCTGGAAATAGGTCGGAAAGACCCAAACGCGCGATGCAAGCAGTCAAGGATTTCATCTCCACCTTCATGCTCCTGGAGCTGTTGAAGGGCCTGCGCCTGACCGGCAAGTACTTCTTCGCGCGCAAGATCACGATCCTGTACCCGGAAGAGAAGACGCCGATGTCGCCGCGATTTCGCGGTTTGCACGCGCTGCGCCGCTACCCCAACGGGGAAGAGCGCTGCATCGCCTGCAAGTTGTGCGAGGCGGTGTGCCCGGCGCTGGCGATCACGATCGAATCGACGCAACGCGCCGACGGCACGCGGCGTACCACGCGCTACGACATCGACCTCACCAAGTGCATCTTCTGCGGATTCTGCGAGGAATCGTGTCCGGTGGACTCGATCGTCGAAACGCACATTCACGAGTATCACGGCGAACAACGCGGCGACCTGCTGTTCACGAAGGAGATGCTGCTCGCGGTGGGCGACCGCTACGAGCGCGAAATCGCCTCAGCCAGGGAGACCGACGCAAGCTACCGCTAGGCAGGGCGACCCGCGCGAGCGGGGCCGCGCCGAACGGGCGAACACCTACCATGGAAGCCAAGACCCTCCTCTTTTACTTCTTCGCCGCGGTCACCGTTCTCTCCGCGCTGCGGGTGATCACCGCGCGCAACCCGGTGCACTCGGCGCTGTTTCTCGTGCTCGCGTTCGTGAGCGCCGCGTGCATCTGGATGCTGCTCAAGGCCGAGTTCCTCGCGATCGTGCTGGTGCTCGTCTACGTGGGCGCGGTGATGGTGCTGTTCCTGTTCGTGGTGATGATGCTCGACATCAACCTCGACCAGGTGCGCAAGGGATTCTGGCGCAACCTTCCGGTCGCGGCGATCGTGGGCGTGGTGGTGGTGCTGGAGCTGTCCGCCGTGATCATGCACGTGTTCTCCGGCGTGAAGGACGCCGACGCCCCGGTGCAGCCGGCCGGGTACAGCAACACGAAGGCGCTGGGCAAGCTGCTCTACACCGACTACGTCTACCCCTTCGAGGTCGCCGGGGTGATCCTGCTGGTGGCGATGGTCGCGGCGATCGCGCTCACGCTGCGCAGGCGGAAGGACGCGCGCTACACCGACCCGTCCAAGGCCGTTCGCACCCGGGCCGAGGACCAGGTGCGGCTGGTGAAGATGCCCTCGCGACCCGGGGAAGAGCCCAGATGACGCTCACCCTCGCGCACTACCTCGTGCTCGGCGCGATCCTGTTCTCGATAAGCGTCGTGGGGATCTTCCTCAATCGTCGCAACATCATCGTGATCCTGATGGCGATCGAGTTGATGCTTCTCGCGGTGAACATGAACTTCGTCGCTTTCTCGCATTTCCTCGGCGACGCGGCGGGTCAGATCTTCGTGTTCTTCATCCTCACGGTGGCGGCGGCCGAGTCGGCGATCGGCCTGGCGATCCTCGTGGTGCTGTTTCGCAACCTCGAAACGATCAACGTCGAGGATCTCGACGAGCTCAAGGGATAGGGGCCGATGAAGACTGCCTACCTGCTCGCAGCTTTCGCACCGCTCGCCGGTGCGATCGTCGCCGGGTTGTTCGGACGCCGGATCGGGCGTGCCGGCGCGCACTGGGCCGCGATCGCTGGCGTCGCGCTGTCGTTTCTCGCGTCGATGGTCACTCTGGCTGACGTTCTGGCGGGCAACACCTTCAACGGCGCGCTCTACACCTGGTCGCTCGTCGGCGGGATCAATTTCGAAGTGGGTTTCCTGATCGACACGCTCACCGCGACGATGATGTGCGTCGTCACCTCGGTGTCGCTGATGGTGCACGTCTACACGATCGGCTACATGGCCGACGACCCCGGCTACCAGCGCTTCTTCGCCTACATCTCGCTGTTCACCTTCTCGATGATGATGCTGGTGATGGCGAACAACTTCCTGCAGCTGTTCTTCGGCTGGGAGGCGGTGGGCCTGATGTCGTACCTGCTGATCGGGTTCTGGTACACGCGACCAACGGCGATCTTCGCCAACCTCAAGGCCTTTCTCGTCAACCGGGTCGGCGACTTCGGTTTCGTGCTCGGGATCGGCCTGGTGCTCGCTTACTTCGGGTCGATGGACTACGCGACGGTGTTCGAGGCCGCGCCGGGGCAGGCCGAGGAGACGATCGAACTGCTGCCGGGCCTGCAGTGGTCGCTGCTCACCGTGACCTGCATCTGCCTGTTCATCGGCGCGATGGGCAAGTCGGCGCAGTTTCCGCTGCACGTGTGGCTTCCCGATTCGATGGAGGGCCCCACGCCGATTTCCGCCCTGATCCACGCCGCCACGATGGTCACCGCCGGAATCTTCATGGTGGCGCGGATGTCGCCACTGTTCGAGCTGTCCGACGTCGCGCTCGGGTTCGTGATCACGATCGGGGCGATCACGGCGCTGTTCATGGGCTTTCTGGGGGTCGTGCAGAACGACATCAAGCGCGTGGTCGCGTACTCGACGCTCTCGCAGCTCGGGTACATGACCGTCGCGCTCGGCGCGTCTGCGTACAGCGTCGCGATCTTTCACCTGATGACGCACGCGTTCTTCAAGGCGCTGCTGTTTCTTGCCGCCGGGTCGGTGATCATCGGAATGCACCACGACCAGGACATCCGCAACATGGGCGGCTTGCGCCGCTACATGCCGATCACCTGGATCACCTCGCTGATTGGGTCGCTGGCGCTGATCGGCACCCCGTTCTTCGCCGGGTTCTACTCGAAGGAGTCGATCATCGAGGCGGCGAGGCACGCCAACGTTCCCGGAGCGGGCTTCGCCTATTTCGCGGTGGTGGCGGGCGTGTTCGTCACCGCTTTCTACTCGTTCCGGATGTACTTCCTCGTGTTTCACGGCAAGCAGCGCTGGGGCGAGGCGCATCACGGCCACGGCGCCGACGAGGCGCACCACGCGGACGCCGACGAGCGGCACGCGGCCGCCGCGGGCCATGACGATCACCATCACGGACTGGGTGCCGACGAGACGCCGCACGAGTCGCCCGCGGTGGTCACCGTGCCGCTGATGCTGCTTGCGATTCCGTCGGTGCTGATCGGGCTGTACGCGGTCAAGCCGATGCTGTTCGGCGATTTCTTCAAGGGCGTGATCGCCGTGAGCGAGGCGCACCCCGCGATGGGCGAACTGGCGGCGCACTTCGGCGGCTGGTTCGCGATGGGCCTGCACTCGGTGGCCACGCTCCCGTTCTGGCTCGCGGTCGCGGGGGTCGCGTCCGCCTACTACTGCTATCTGGTCAATCCGGCCTTGCCGGAATCGCTGCGCCGGCGCTTCGCCGGCGTGCACCGCCTGCTCGTGAACAAGTACTACCTCGACGACCTGAACCAGGCCGTGTTCGCCAGGGGCGCACGCGCGATCGGAAAGGGCCTGTGGAAAGCCGGGGACCAGACCCTGATCGACGGCATCCTGGTCAACGGCGGCGCGCGCATGGTGGCCTGGTGCGCATCGGTGGTTCGCTTCGCCCAGACGGGTTTTCTCTACCACTACGCGATCGCGATGATCGCCGGCGTGGCGATCCTGTTGTGGTGGTTCGTCCCCCTGTCCCAGCGCTGACCCGACTCGACCCTACGACATGAGCTCCGCCTTCCCGTTTCTCAGCGCCGCGATCTGGATCCCGATTCTCGCGGGCGGCATCCTGCTCGCTCTTGGCAACGACCGCAACGCCGCGGTAGTGCGCTCGGTCGCGCTCGTCGGTGCGCTGCTCGGACTGCTCGCGACCGTGCCGTTGTTCGTGGAGTTCGATCGCGCGAGCGCGGACATGCAGTTCGTCGAGCTGATGCCCTGGATCGACCGCTTCGGCGTGAACTACCACCTCGGCGTCGACGGGCTGTCGGTCTGGTTCGTTCTGCTCACCGCATTCATTACCGTGATCGTCGTGATCGCCGGATGGCAGGTGATCGAGGATCGCGTCGCGCAGTACATGGCCTCGTTCCTGATTCTCTCCGGGATCATGATCGGCGTGTTCAGCTCGCTCGACGGGCTGCTGTTCTACGTGTTCTTCGAAGCCACGCTGATACCGATGTACGTGATCATCGGCGTGTGGGGAGGGCCGAACAGGGTCTACGCGGCGTTCAAGTTCTTCCTCTACACGCTCGCCGGTTCGCTGCTCACCCTGGTCGCACTGATCTACCTCTACCTGCAATCGGGTTCCTTCTCGATCCTCGACTGGCACGAGCTGCCGCTCGGGCTCGACGAGCAGGTGCTGATCTTCCTCGCCTTCCTGGTCGCGTTCGCGGTCAAGGTGCCGATGTGGCCGGTGCACACCTGGCTGCCCGACGCGCACGTGGAAGCGCCCACTGGAGGCTCGGTGGTGCTTGCGGCGATCATGCTCAAGCTCGGCGCCTACGGTTTCCTGAGGTTCTCGCTGCCGATCACTCCCGATGCGAGCCACGAACTGGCGTGGTTCGTGATCGCGCTGTCGCTGATCGCGGTGGTGTACATCGGATTCGTCGCGCTGGTGCAGACCGACATGAAAAAGCTTGTCGCGTATTCGTCGATCGCGCACATGGGTTTCGTCACGCTCGGTTTTTTCATCTTCAACCACCTCGGAGTGCAGGGCGCGATCGTGCAGATGATCTCGCACGGTTTCGTCTCCGGAGCGATGTTCCTTTGCATCGGCGTCATGTACGACCGCCTGCATTCGCGCAACATCGCCGACTACGGCGGCGTGGTCAACACGATGCCGAAGTTCGCCGCGCTGTTCATGCTGTTTTCGATGGCCAACAGCGGATTGCCCGGTACGTCGGGCTTCGTCGGCGAGTTCTTCGTCATCCTCGGCGCGGTCGAGTACAACTTCTGGATCGGTCTTGCCGCGGCCAGCACGTTGATCCTGGGCGCGGCGTATTCGTTGTGGATGTACAAGCGGGTCGTGTTCGGCGCGATCGCCAACGACAAGGTCGCGGGCCTCTCCGACCTGGACCGGCGCGAGTTCTGGATGCTCGTCGCGGTCGCGGTCGTGGTGCTCTGGATGGGGGTGTACCCGAAGCCGGTCACCGACATGACCGACGCGTCGGTCACCAGGCTGCTCGAGCACGTCTCGATCTCCAAGGTCAGGTAGGCCGGCATGGAAAACCTCAACATGTTCGCGGCGCTGCCGGAAATCGTCCTGCTGGTCGCGACGTCGCTCGTACTGCTGGGCGACGTGTACGTGACCCGCAGAGGGGTGGCGGCGCTGATCGCGGTCGACCGGATGGCGCTTCTCGCGATCGTCGCGCCGCTATTGGCGACGATCGCGCAACTCGGGACTCCGGTCCAGTACGCGTTCGACGCGATGTACGTGTCGGACGACTTCGCGCGCCTGCTCAAGATCTGCGCGTACGTCGCGGTCGCGGCCACCATGGTGTACGCACGCGACTACGTCGCCGATCGCGCGATGAATCGCGGCGAGTTCTACACGCTCGGGCTGTTCGCGCTGCTCGGGCAGATGGTCATGATTTCGGCGAACAACCTGCTCGTGGTCTACCTCGGGCTCGAGCTGATGTCGCTGTCGCTCTATGCGCTCGCGGCGCTGCGCCGTGATTCGGGCGTCGCGACCGAGGCGGCGATCAAGTACTTCGTGCTGGGCGCGCTCGCTTCGGGATTCCTGCTGTACGGCATGTCGATGATCTACGGCGGCACCGGTAGCCTCGACCTGCCCGACATCGCCAAGGCCTTCGCGAGCGGTTCGCAGGCCAACCACACCGTGCTGGTGTTCGGCGTCGTGTTCATCGTCGCCGGGCTCGCTTTCAAGTTCGGCGCGGTGCCGTTTCACATGTGGGTGCCCGACGTTTATCAGGGCACGCCCACCGCGGTCACGCTGATGATCGCAGGCGCTCCCAAGCTCGCGGCATTCGCGATCGCGTTTCGCGTGCTCGCCGAAGGGCTGAGCGGAGTCGCTGGCGACTGGCAGCAGATGCTCACCGTGCTATCTGTGTGCTCGCTCGTGATCGGCAACCTGGTCGCGATCGCGCAGACGAACCTCAAGCGGATGCTTGCCTACTCCACCATCGCGCAGATCGGTTTCCTGCTGCTCGGTCTGCTCTCCGGGGTCGTCGACGGCGGGATGGAGTCGGCGACCGAAGCCTACGGTGCGTCGATGTTCTATTCGATCACCTACGTGCTCACCACTCTTGGTACCTTCGGCCTGATCCAGCTGATGGCGCGAAGCGGCTTCGAGGCCGACCGGATCTCCGACCTTCGCGGTCTGAGCCGTCGCAGCCCGTGGCTCGCGCTGGTCGCGATGATCATGATGTTCTCGCTCGCCGGCATTCCGCCGACGGTGGGTTTTTACGCCAAGCTCGCGGTGCTGCAGGCGGTGGTCAACGCGGGGCAGATCTGGCTGGCGGTGCTCGCAGTGCTCGCGTCTCTGGTCGGCGCGTTTTACTACCTCAGGGTCGTCAAGGTCATGTACTTCGACGAGCCGACCGACACGTCGGCGATCGAACCGGCGCGCGCCGCGCGAGCGACCCTTGCGGTCAACGGCGCGCTCGTGCTCGCGCTCGGGGTGCTTCCCTCGCCGTTGCTGAGCGCGTGTTTCGACGCGGTTCGCCAGGCCCTGTCCACCTGATGACGGCGCGCGCGTCGACGCGCCGTCGCGCCCGCGCGGGACAAGGACGCCGATGACCGAGCACCTGCGCGAGTTCGAACTCGAGACCGATCTGGTCTACGAGGGGATCTTCCTGAAGGTTCGTCGCGACCGCGCGCGAATGCCGGACGGCAGCGAACGCGGGCGTGAGTACGTCGTGCACCCGGGGGCTGCGGCAATGGTTCCGCTGATGGCCGACGGTCGCATCGTCGTCGAGCGCCAGTTCCGCTATCCGCTGCGCGAAGTGTTCGTCGAGATCCCCGCCGGGAAGATCGACCAGGGCGAGACCGCGCTGCAGACGGCGCGTCGCGAACTGATCGAGGAAACGGGATTTCGCGCCGAGCAATGGGCGCTGCTCACGCGCATCCATCCGGCGATCGGGTTCGCCAACGAAGTGATCGACATCTTCCTTTGTCGTGAACTGGTCGAAGTCGGCCGTCAACTCGACCACGGCGAGTTCGTCGACCTGGATTTCGTCAGGTTGGGCTGGCTGGTCGACGAGTTGCGCGCCGGACGGCTCACCGACGTGAAGACGCAGATCGCCGTTCACTGGCTCGAGCGCATCGATTCGGGTCAGTGGCCCTGGCCGGAGTTCGCGCGGCCGTGAACACCGGTGCGCAGGAGCGTGCTCCGGAGCTGGGCACGCGAGCGCCGATCGAGCCGCACCCCGTGTTCCCGCTGGTGCGCGACCCCGCGGTGGCGCTGGCGATCGACATCGAACGCCAGCTCGCCGCGCATTCGCGCCTGGATCGCGCGGCACAACAGGCCCAGCAGTCGCGCCAGCTCGGCTACCTGCTCACGCACGCGATGCGCCGCTCGGCGTACTGGCGCGACACGCTCGAGAAGCTGCTCGAGAACAACAAGGGGAGATCCGCGTTTCCGCTGTCCGAGATGCCGATCCTGACCCGCGAGACGCTTCAGCGCGACGCGGCGGCGATGCGTATCGACCTGCACGCCGCGGGAAACAAGGTGCGTGTCATGCGCACCTCGGGCTCGACTGGAACACCGGTAGAGGTGTTGCGCTATGCGCCGGTGGAGGCGCCGCTCTACAGGGCGATCACCCGGCTCGACCTGCGCTGGCATCCGGCCGATGAATCGCGGCCGGTGGCGGTCATCAAGGACGTCGCGCAACGCGCGATCGACCGGATGAGCGCGCGGACCGAAGGCCGCGAAGGACTGCCCGCCGTGCACGTGATGAACATGGTCGAGCACTCGCCCGAGGCCCTGCTGCGCTGGCTGCTCGAGATCCGGCCCGACGACCTGATCACCACGCCGACGATGGCGGCGGAGCTCGCGCGCCTGGCGAGCGCCGCGGGTGAGCGCCTGGAGATCGGCCACGTGCGCACGTTCGCCGAGCCGGTCGGCGACGAGTTGAGGCGCGCAGTGCGGGAGGCGTTCGGCGCCAAGGTCGTCGATCGCTACTCGTGCGAGGAATTCGGCTGGCTTGCGTTGCAGTGTCCGAAGCACGATCATCTGCACGTCATGACATCGAACGTGATCATCGAGGTCGTGCACGACGACGGCCGACCGTGCAAGGTCGGCGAAGCGGGTCGCGTTCTCGTGACCGGCTTGCACGGCTACGCGATGCCACTGCTTCGCTACGACATCGGCGACGTCGCCGAAGTCGGCGCTCCCTGCGATTGCGGCGTGACCCTGCCCGTCCTGCGCCGGGTGCATGGGCGCGAGCGCAGCTTCATCCTGATGCCCGACGGATCGAAGCGACTGGCGCGGCTCACGGGAGAGTACTGGCGCGAGATCGCGCCGGTCGACGAGTATCGCGTCGTGCAGTACGCCGACGGCTCGATCGAAGCTTTCGTGCGCTGCGAGCGAGGGCTTTCGTCCGAAGAACTGCTGGCGCTGCGCGAGATGCTCGCGCGTGTCCTGTCGTTTCCCGCGACCGTGCGTGTCACGCAGGTGAACCAGCTTGCGTGGCCGTCGCGATGGAAGCGCGTCGACCTGTTGCGTCTCGAGCACACGCGGCAACGCGCGATCGATCTGGGGCTCGTGCCCGACCCGGCCGCGCCGAGCGGGGTCTAGCGTGAGAGGCTGCGAGTCTTCCCGGCGCCGTTCGTTGGCGTTGGCCGCCGCCGCGCTCGTCGCCGGGGTCGGGCGCGCCAGCGCGTCCGACGATGCGCTCGCCGAGCCCTGGGCAGTCGGCGTGGGGCGGATCGTCGTTCCGCGTGCGGTCGGCGGCACCGGCGATCTTCTCGGGCGCGGCGTCGCCGAGCATTTCGGTCGCAGCCACGGGCAGCGATTCATCGTCGAGAATCACCCGGAGGCGGCCGGAGCCAACGCGGTTCGCAAGGTGGCCAGCGCCGCGCCCGACGGCCTGACGCTTCTCTCTAGCGACTTCGCCAGCCTGCTCGCCGCGCCGGTGCTTCAACCTCGCCTGGAGGTCGACCCGGTCGGTGGGATGGACCACCTCGCGCTCCTGGCCGACGTTCCGCTCGTGCTCGTGACCCATCCCGGGAGCGCCGCCTCGAGCGTAGGCGAGTTGCTCGGCAGACCGCGCGGTGCCGCGGATCTGTTCTGTGCAACCGCGGGCGTGGGATCGAACGGCCACCTCGTCTGTGAACGGCTCCGTGCGGCCGGCGCGCGTTCGCTGATCCATCTTCCTTATCGCGGCGGGGCGCAGGCGGTGAGCGCACTGCTCTCTCGCGAGGTGACGCACGCGGTCCTTGCGCTGGGCAGCGCATTGCCTTTCCTGGCCGATGGGCGAATGCACCCGATGGCCGTGACCTCGCTGCGCCGGGTGGCTGGGGCTCCGGCGATCGCGACCGTCGAGGAACTGGGGCTGAGCGAGATCACCTTCACGAACTGGTACGGGTTGTCCGCTCCCAACGGACTGCCCGACGCGGTGCGGCGCAAGATCGAGAACTCGGTCTTGCGCTGGCTGGCGCTCGACGCCACCCTCCAGATGTTCGAATCCAGGGCGATGCAGGCGCGCCCGCTCGTTGGCGTGCGGCTGCGCGAGTTCATCGAGTCCGAGCGGGCGCGATGGACACCGTTGCTGCGGGACGCCCTGGCGACTGGCAGGCGCTGAGCCCGCTCGCGCGCAACGATGAACAACGTCGCCGACATCCTGAGCGAGAGCGCGCGGCGCGCGCCGGCGGCGGTGGCGATGGTGTCGCGCCGAGAGCCACTCAGCTATCGGATGTTCGATGCGCTGGTCTGGCGCACGGCCACGATCCTCGCGAGTCGCGGCGTGTCGCGTGCCGACGTGGTCGTGGTGAGCTGCCTGGCGGAGACGATGGCGGTGATCGTGGTCATGGCGCTCGCGCGGCTGGGTGCCTCGGTGCTGTCGCTGCCGCTGCGCGAGCCGCGCGCGTTGCGCGTGGCGAGCGCCGCGCGCTGCGGCGCGAGGTGGATCGTGACCGATGTCGAAGGACTCGACGACGCGGGCCTGGAAGTGCTGCGCGTCGCTGCCGCCGACATCGCGCGATCGCCGGGCGCATCGGACCCGACGGTGCGCGATCCCGACCCGCGTGCGCCGTGGCTGATCGTCATCGGTTCGGGTTCGACCGGCGCTCCGAAGAGAATCGATCTGACGCACCGCGTCGTGTGGCAGCGTACCCTCAAGAACATCCGCGCGCTCGGGCTGACGAGCGCGGACCGCTGCGCCTGCGCGGCGCACTTCGATCACGCGGTGGTCAAGCAGCGATTCGTCGCGGTGTTCGCCTGCGGCGCTACGGTCGTCCTTTGCGACCGCGGCGGTCGCTGCCGCGACCTCGCCGGGCTTTGTCGCGACGAACGGGTCACGGTACTCGACGCCAACGTCGTGCACCTCGAGCACCTGCTCGCGTCGCTGCCCGCGGACGCGACGAACGTGCTCGGCGGGCTGCGCGCGCTTCGAATCGGCGCGTCGATGGTCTCGCCGCGGCTGCGCGACAGGCTGGCACGCACGCTCACCGCGAAGGTCCACGTTGCTTACAGCATGAATGAGTTCGGCGGCGTCTCGCTCACCGATCCGGGCGAGACGCTTGCTGTTCCCGACAGCGTGGGCAAAGCGCTGCGAGGCGTGGAACTCGAGGTGGTCGATCCCGAGGATCGCCCGGTCGCGAGCGGCGAGGTCGGCGCGGTTCGGGTGCGCGGCCCCGGGATGATCGATGCCTACGTCGACGACGAGCAGGCGAGCGCGAACGCGTTTCGGGGCGGGTGGTTCTACCCGGGCGATCTCGGCGTGCTCACGCCCGAGGGCAGTCTGCTGTACCGCGGACGCGCTGACCAGATGATGATCCTCGACGGGATCAACATCTACCCCGCTGAAATCGAGCAAGCGATGCTGGCACACGAGGCGGTCGCTGGCGCGGTGGCCGTGAAGTTGCACTCCGACGTGCATCAGGATCTGCCCGTGTGTGCGGTCGAACTCCACGCCGGCAAGTCGGCCGCGGAGGAAGCGCTGCAGGCGCACGCGATCGAGCGGCTCGGAGTGAGGAGTCCACGCCGCGTCGTCGTGCTGAGCCGGATTCCGCGTACCGAACAGGGCAAGGTGGTGCGCGAAGAGCTGTTCAGGATGCTCGGCCAGGCCGACGCCCGGGCGAACGTGCCCGGCGAGAGCGCGGGAGTCGAGCGCTTGTCGCGGCACGAGGGTTGAACGCAGCGTCATGAGCGCAGCGACGCGATGCCGAACATCAGCGACATCCTGACCGACAGCGCGAATCGCGCGCCGGAATCGGCCGCGCTGCTCCACGGCGGCGTGACGCTCAGCCATCGGGACCTCGACGCGCAGGTCTGGCGCGCGGCAGCGTGGCTGCTGCGCCAGGGGGTGGCGCGCGGCGAAGTGGTCGCGTCGAGCTGCCGGTCCGAGCTGAGCAGCTTCGTGATCGCGATGGCGCTCGCGCGCATCGGGGCGTCGGCGCTCACGCTTTCGCTGGCCGAGCCGCGCACGCTGCGCGTGGCCACCGCGCGGCGCTGCGCGGCGCGACGCCTGGTGACCGACACGCGCGAGGCGGACGACGCGGGCCTCGAGCCGATGCTGATCGCGTCCGGGCAATTCGAGGGCGGCGCGCCCGTACCCGACCCGGGTGTGCGCGACGATGATCCGCTCGCCCCGTGGCTGGTCATCATCGGGTCCGGCTCGACCGGGGCGCCCAAGCGCATCGATCTGTCGCACCGCGCATCGTTCGAACGCAACGAAAAGTACAGGCGCGCACTCGGACTGGGCAGTTCGGACCGCGGACTGTGCGCGGCGCCCTTCGATTTCACCGCTACCAAGCAGCGTTTCATCGAGATCCTGTCTGCAGGCGGATCGATGGCGTTCTGGGACCGCGACCGGCACGACCTGATCGGGGCGTGCGCGGCCGACGGCGTCAGCGTTCTTCACGCCAACGTCATCTACCTCGAGCGCCTGCTCGAGACGATCGGGCCCGATGCGAGCAATGTGCTCGCCGGCCTGCGCGTGCTGCGAGTCAGCGCTTCGACTGTGCCGCCCAAACTGCGCGAGCGACTGGTGCGCCAGCTCACGCCGAACACCTATGTCGTGTACGGTACGAACGAATTCGGAATCGTCTCGCTGGCCGATCCCCGCGAGGCGATCGAGTACCCGCAGAGCGTGGGAAAGGCCGTCGAGGGCGTGAGCGTCGAGGTGGTCGACCCGCGAGGCCGTGTGCTGCCCGTCGGCGCGGTCGGCCTGGTACGGATCCGGGGACCTGGAATGGTCGAGCGGTACGTCGGCGACGAGCTCGCGAGCGCGCGCGCGTTTCGCGAGGGCTGGTTCTATCCGGGCGACCTCGCCGCGCTGACCGGGAGCGGGAGCATCCTGTTCAGGGGTCGAGCCGACCAGATGATGATCCTCGACGGGATCAACATCTACCCGGCCGAGATCGAGCAGGCGATGCTGGAGCATCCTGCGATCGCGGATGCCGCCGCGGTTCCGATCAGTTCGTCAGTGCATCAGGACATCCCGGTGTGCGCGGTCTCGTTGCGCGAGGGGGCGCACGCCGGCGAGGCAGAACTGATGGAATTCGCGCGCGAGAGGCTCGGCGTGCGCAGGCCCAGGCGCATCGTGGTCGTCCCGCGGATTCCGCGAAGCACCGCTCAAGGTAAGCTGCAGCGCGACGAACTGATGCAGTTGCTCGGCGCAGCACTGGGGATTCCGGCTAGGATCACGCCTCGGGGTTGATTCCGCTGCAGGCATCGATCGAGAATGCGATCTGGCCGGACGAGGATTCCCCGCATCGTTGGCCATGGGAAAAGGAACTTCATTGCCCAACATCAGCGACATCCTGACCGACGGCGCGAATCGCGCGCCGGAATCGACCGCGTTGCTCCACGGCGGCGCGACGCTCAGCTATCGGGACCTCGACGCGCAGGTCTGGAGCGCGGCTGCGTGGCTGCTGCGCCAGGGGGTGGCGCGTGGCGAAGTGGTCGCGTCGAGTTGCCGCTCCGAGCTGAACAGCTTCGTGATCGTGATGGCGCTCGCGCGCATCGGAGCATCGGCGCTCACGCTTTCGCTGATCGAGCCGCGAACGCTGCGCGTGGCCACCGCGCGGCGCTGTGCGGCGAGAAGGCTCGTGACCGATTTGCCCGAGGTGGACGACGCGGGAATCGAGCCGATGCTGATCGCTCCCGGACAGTTCGCGGGCGGCGCGCCCGCGCCCGAGCCGGGGGCGCGCGACGATGATCCCGCTGCGCCGTGGCTGGTGATTTTCGGGTCGGGCTCGACCGGGACGCCCAAGCGCATCGACCTGTCGCACCGCGTATCGTTCGAACGCAGCGAGAAGTACGTGCGCGCGCTCGGGCTGAGCAGTTCGGACCGCGGGCTTTGCGCCGCGCAGTACGATTTCGCCGCCACGAAACAGCGCTTCATCGAGGTCCTCTCGGCAGGCGGATCGATGGCGTTCTGGGATCGGGACCATCGCGACCTGATCGAGGCCTGCGGCGAGGACGGCATCACCGTGCTCAACGCCAACGTGATCTATCTCGAGCGCATTCTCGCGAGACTCGCGCCGGATGCGAGCAACGTGCTCGCCGGCCTGCGCGTGCTGCGCGTGAGCGCGTCGACCGTCTCGCCCACGCTGCGCGAGCGTGTGGTGCGCCAGCTCACGCCGAAGCTCTACGTCGCCTACGGGACGAACGAGTCCGGGATCATCTCGCTGGCCGATCCCCGCGAGGCGATCGAGTGCCCGCAGGGGGTGGGAAAGGTCGTCGAGGGCGTGAGCTTCGAACTGGTCGACCCCCAGGGTCGCGCGGTGCCCGTCAATACCGTCGGCGTGGTGCGCGTCAAGGGACCGGGAATCATCGACCGCTACGTCGGCGACGAGGTCGCGAGCGCGCGCGCGTTTCGCGAGGGCTGGTTCTATCCGGGCGACCTCGCCGCGCTGACCGGGAGCGGGAGCATCCTGTTCAGGGGTCGAGCCGACCAGATGATGATCCTCGACGGGATCAACATCTACCCGGCCGAGATCGAGCAGGCGATGCTCGAGCACCCTTCGATCGCGGACGCAGCCGCCGTTCCGATGAATTCGGTGGCGCACCAGGACATCCCGGTGTGCGCGGTGGCCCTGCGCGAGGGCGCGCGGGTGAACGGAGACGAGCTGATCGCGTTCGCGCGCGAGAGGCTCGGCGTGCGCAGCCCCTGGCATGTCGTGATCGTCGCGCGGATCCCGCGCAACACCGCACAGGGCAAGCTTCAGCGCGGCGAGCTTTTTCAGCTGCTTGGCCAGGCGTTGGGTATTGCGGTGAGAAACGCTCCGCCGGGTTGAGCTTCGGGCAGGCATCGATCGAACATGTGATACTGCGTTTGTAGACCCGGCGGCGCAGCGGCGGCAGGTGCCCATGCGCGAGAAAAAAATCACAGCCGGGTCGTGCCGGGCGCGGACGCGCCGCGCCGCGCCGACTCGGAGGGCGATCGCAACGATGAAAAGCGCGCTGATGACCCTGCTCGTCACGGGCTGTGCGTTCCTGTCCGCCGCGCCCGAAGCGCGCGCTGCCGACGCCCCCGCGATCGCCACGATCGTCGACGGGGAGGCAGTGCTGATCCGGGCGGCCGAGCGCCTGCGCGTGCTCGAGGGTGTGCGCCTCGTTCCCGAGGACATCGTCGAAACAGGAGACAGGACGTTCGTGCGCATCGAGTTCGGTGATCGCACCGTGGTCGATCTGGGCGCGTCCACGCGCGCGATGCTGATGACCACGCACGCGACCGTCGGCGGCGCCGGGACTCCAAGGCTGCTCTATCTGCTGTCGGGATCGGTCAAGATCACGCTCGCGCCGCGCCAGGAACCGCCGTTCACCGGCTTCGTGTCGGCGATGATCGACGGCGACGAACTCTCGGGCACGCTGGTCGTGTTAGTCGACCAGCGCGGCGCGGCGGTGTTCAGCGAGTCGGGAACGCAGCGCATCGGAGAGCGCCGCGGAATCCAGCGAGTCGCCGAGCACTCGCTCAAGGCGGGAGCGTTCTACGCGCACGCGCCCGGCGCCAAGGCCGCCGTATCGGCGCGACCGTCGGCCGAGTTCCTCGAGCGGCTGCCGCGGGCGTTTCGAGACACGCTGCCGTTGCGCTCGGCGGTCTTCGCGTCGCGGACAGTGGAAGCGAAGCCGATCGACGATTTCACCTACGCCGACGTCGAGCCGTGGCTGAAGGCCGAGCCGGTGCTGCGGCGTGAGTTCGCCAGGCGCTGGCGATCGAAGGCCCGCGATCCGCAGTTCCGCGCGGCGCTGCTGGAGAACCAACGCGCGCACCCCGAGTGGAACTGGGTGTTGTTCCCAAAGGACTAGAAACCGGACCAGGATGGCGTGAGGATCGCGATGAAGTTGCTGATCAAGTTCAATTTGATGTTCGTTCTCGTGTTCGCGATCGGCTTCGCCGTGACCGCATTCGTGTCGCGCGACCTGCTGCAACGCAACGCCCAGGACGAAATCGTCGCCAACGCGCGGCTGATGATGGAAAAGGCGGTCGCGGTTCGCACGTACACGAGCGAGCAGATCGCGCCGCTGCTGCAGACGCAGATGAAGTACGCGTTTCTTCCGCAATCGGTGCCCGCATACTCGGCGACCGAGGTGATCGGCGAACTGCGCAAGAAGCACGCCGAGTACAGCTACAAGGAGGCGACGCTGAACCCGACCAATCCGCGCGACCGGGCGATCGACTGGGAGGCCGACATCATCGAGCAGTTTCGCGGCAACGCCTCGTCCACCGAGGTGATCGGGCAGCGCGACACGCCGACCGGAAGGTCGCTGTTCGTCGCGCGCCCGATCCGGATCACCAACCCGGCCTGTCTGGCCTGTCACAGCACCGTCGCGGCGGCGCCGCGGCCGATGGTCGAGCGCTACGGGCCCGCCAACGGATTCGGCTGGATGCTCAACGAGGTGATCGGTGCGCAGGTGGTCTCGGTGCCGATGTCGGTGCCGCTGGCGCGCGCCGATCGTGCCTTCACCGTGTTCATCGTGCTGATCGTGGCGGTGTTCATCGCGATCGGAGTTGCGCTGAACCTGATGCTCTGGCTGCTCGTGATACACCCGGTGAGCCAGCTCTCGTTGCTCGCCGACCGGGTGAGCCTGGGGGAGCTGGACGCGCCCGAGTTCACGAGTACCAGTCGTGACGAGATCGGCGTGCTCGCCGCGTCCTTCAGCCGCCTGCGCAAGAGCATGGTGCAGGCGCTGAAGATGCTGGACGCCTGAGGCGTGGCCGTCGCGCTGCCCGAGCGGCTCGGCAAGTACCCGATCGTCCGCGTCCTGGGCGAGGGCGCGATGGGCGTGGTGTACGAGGCCTTCGACCCGGTGATTCGCCGGCCGCTGGCGATCAAGACGATACGCCGCGAGCTGCTCGACGGCGCCGACTCCGCGGTCGCCGCGGCCGCGCGGTTTCGCAACGAGGCGCAGGCCGCGGGCAGGCTCTCGCATCCTGGAATCGCCTCGGTCTACGAGTTCGGCGAGGAGGAGCGCTGCGCCTTCATCGCGATGGAGTACGTCCCCGGGAACAGCCTGCGCGAGTACTTCTCCCGGCGTACCCGGTTCGCCGACCAGGACGTGATGAGCATCATGGTGCAGCTGCTCGAAGCGCTCGAGCATGCGCACGCGCAGGGCGTCTGGCATCGCGACATCAAGCCCGCGAACCTGATGATCACGCGCAACGGAAGGCTCAAGGTCACCGACTTCGGCGTGGCGCGGATCGAGGCTGCGGGACTCACCCTGGACGGATCGGTGATCGGCACGCCCGGTTACATGGCGCCCGAACAATACTCGGGCGAGGGAATCGATCGCAGGGTCGACATCTACGCCTGCGGCGTCGTGTTCTACCAGCTGCTCACCGGCGGGCCGCCTTTTTCCGGTACGCAGGAGTCGGTGATGTACAAGACGCTGACCGAGCTGCCCGCGCCGCCCTCGACCGTCGCCGGCGCCGAGCAGTTCGCGCGTTTCGACCAGGTCGTCCTGACCGCGCTCGCGAAGAAGGTCGGCGAGCGATTCGCGAGCGCCGAGGAGTTCCGCGCCGCGCTCGTGCAGCTCAGCGCTCTCCCGGTGAGCGCGTCGGTTTCGGAGGACACGCTGATCATGGATGCACTGCATCCCGAGCGCGCGGGTGCGACAGCGATGCCCGCCAGTTTGCGCGGATCGATTCCCGGCGGCGGCGCGCGCGCATCCTCGCCGGCTGGCGCCGGGGCGCTTGCGCCCACAGGGCGAAGCGCTGCCCCGATCCCGGGCGCGGCGTCCGCTCACGGCACGCAGTGGGACGCGACGGTGCTCGCCGAGCTCGAAGCGCGCTTGAGCCGGCACCTGGGCCCGGTGGCGCGCGTGCTCGTGCGCCGGGCCGCGGCGAGCTGCAGCGACGTGACCACGCTGACCTCGCTGCTGGT
>JAHDXY010000441.1 GCA_023384005.1 Burkholderiaceae bacterium
TTCGGCTGTCGAATGCCTCCGCGGCGACCTTGGTTGCGGACAAGGGTGAGCGCGACAAGCTCAAGACGTTTCTCGCCGACAACAATATGTATCTTTACACGGTGAATGCGTTTCCTTACGGGCCGTTCAAAAATACCATCGTCAAGGAGCAGGTCTACGAGCCCGACTGGCGCACCGAGGAGCGGACGCGTTACACGACGAATGTCGCGGAAATTCTTGCCGACGTGGTTCCCGCAGGCATCTCGCCTTCGATCCAGAGCGCACCGCTCGGGTTCAAGCCAAACGTTACGAATAAGGCGGTGGTCGACAGCTACACCGACCATGTCATGAGAGTCGCAGCGCGTCTCGTCGATCTGGAGCGGCGTACCGGCCGTACCGTGACACTGGCCCTCGAGCCTGAACCGTTCTGCTTTCTTGAAACCACAGACGAGACAGTCGATTATTTCACCAACCACCTCTACACGGGGAAATCCGCTGAGCTGCTCGCAAAATATTCCGGCTTGCCTGTATCCGAGGCGATCGCGGCGCAACGACGATTTCTGGGGACGGTGTTCGACATTTGTCACCAGGCCGTTGTCTATGAGGACATTGGTACATCGCTTCAAAAGCTAGTCGATGCCGGAATCCCGATTCTGAAACTGCAAGAAGCCGCCGCGATGCGGATTCCCGAGGTGACCCAGAAGAGCGTCGATGCACTCAGGCGATACGCCAAGACCATCTATCTGACGCAGACCGTCGAGAAGAAGGATGGCAAGCTCAACCGCTTCCTCAACCTTGAGGACGCGTTCAAGGCTTGGGAGAGAGATCCCGGTCCCCGCGAATGGCGCACGCATTTCCACGTACCGGTTTTCCTCGACGATCTCGGTGAGTTTGAAACTACGCGCTTCGCGATCGAGGATGCACTCAGAGTCCACAAGGCAACGCCGCTGTCCGGCCAATTGGAGATCGAGACCTACACGTGGGACGTTCTGCCGGACCACCTCAAAACCGGTGACATCGTCGACTATGTCTGCCGTGAGCTGGAGTGGGTCCGCGGACAATTGCAGTAGAGAGGAATGGCGTCATGAGAGTCGGCTTCATTGGGATGGGCCGCATGGGTCAGGCGATGGCCCGTAGGCTGATCGATGCCGGCCATGACGTGGGGATTTACAATCGCACGCGCGAAAAGACCAATCCGCTCGCGGATGCGGGCGCGACAATTGTTGCGACCGTCGAGGCCGCGGCGCGATATGGCGAGGCGGTGTATACCATGCTGGCCGACGACGCCGCGGTTGACGACGTTGCTTTTCAGCCTGGCGGGCTCCTGCAATCGATTCCGGAGGGCGCCATTCACATTTGTGCGGGAACGCACGGCATTGCCGTTATCAGGAAACTTAAAGCCGCTCACGCGGCCAGAGATCAGGTTCTTGTTGCCGCCCCGATGCTCGGGCGGCCTGAACTCGTTTCCTCCGGCCAGGCGGGAATTGTCGCCTCTGGGCAGCTTCAAGCGTTAGAGCGCTGCAAGCCCTTGTTCGATGCCATCGGTCGCAGGACATTTGCGGCCGGTGCGGATCCGGAGGCCGCTACCGCGATAAAGATTACGAACAACTTCGTCCTTGGCTGCGCCATCGAAGCGATGGGCGAGGGCATGTCACTGGTCCGCAAATACGGCGTCGAGACCGGTGTGCTTTACGACGTGATGACTGACGGTCTTTTCAACTGCTCGGCATATAAGCTGTATGGCAAGATCATTGTCGATGAGAGTTACGCCACAGTCGGCCAGATGGCGACGCTAGGGCTCAAGGATGCCGATCTCGCACTTTACGCTGCGGGGTTGGCCGGTGTGCCGCTTCCAAGCGGCAATGTCTGGCGCGACCGCCTGGTCGGGGCGGTTGCGCACGGCGACGGCGGAAAAGACTGGGCCGTGATGGCGCTCGAGCAAGCGCGTGCCAGCGGACTCGCATAAAGACCCGACCAAGAAATACCGAGTGCGAAGTCGGCCAGGTCTGATTTCGGGTTTGATCTGTATCGCTGATCGGGACACGTGAGGTCGGCGACCGCATCGATGGAGGCACAAGTTCCTTGGGCCGGAAAGCTTTTTCAACGACGGAAGTGCAGACGACTGCGGCGACGGTCGCGTACGAGCGTATCAAGAACGACATTTTGACCGGTCGATTGGAGCCTGGTCTTAAACTTCGAATCGACCAGCTCGAGACCTTTTATGAGATTGGCAGCAGCCCGATTCGTGAAGCCCTTAATCGGCTGACGGCTGAAAGCCTTGTTGACCGTCAGGAACAACGAGGGTTCTATGTCGCCAAAGTCAGTGTGCAGGAGCTTCGCGAGATCGTGAAGACACGGCTCTGGCTTGAGTCGATTGCGCTGCGCGAATCGATGGCAAACGCGGATCAGCGCTGGGAAGACAACCTCGTTCTGGCACTTCATCGGCTTTCGCACACAAAGCGCTCTCTCAGCGAGATGGAATATAAACTGAATCCGGAATGGGAAACGCGTCATGCGGTTTATCATGACGCGCTGATTGCCAATTGTGGTTC